>DASVPL010000124.1:0-5095 GCA_036382905.1 Thermoleophilaceae bacterium
ACGGGCTCGCCTACCGCTCCCACCACCACCGCAACCGCGCCCTGCCAGACTGGCTCGCCTACTACAACGAGCGCAGGCCGCACAGCTCGATCGGAGGGCTAGCGCCGATCAGCCGCGTTCACAACGTCCGTGGGCAGGACAGCTAGCGGCGCACCACCACGAACGTGACCCGCCTGACCTCGGAGAGGTTCCCGGCCGCGTCGCGCGCGCGCACGACGAGCCGGTAGCGGCCCGGTGCGAGCGCCCTGCCGCGCAGCACACCGGTGAACCTGAGCCTGTTCGCGCCCAGCCGGCCCGCCTGCGTGACGGCGCCCTTGAGCGCCTTGAAGCGCTTGCGGCTCACGGCCCGTTCGACCGTGAAGGTCGTGGTCGCGGCCTCGGACAGCGCGTAGGAGACCGTGGTCCCGCGCTTCGCACCGGCCCGGAAGCGCGCCGGCTTGAGCTTCGGCGCCTTCGCGAACGCCGGGGCCAGCGTGTCACGCGGCGCCGGGTCCGGGTCTGGCTGCGGGTCGGGCTTCGGGTCCGGCTTGGGGTCCGGCTTCGGATCAGGGCCCACGGTCGCCTCGGCGACGGCGAGCGACGCCGACGCGCTGTCGTCCTCGCCCGTGCCGCGGCCGGGGATCGAGTCCGGGTCGGCGGCGTCCGAGGACACGATCTCCGCGCCCGCGGCGAAGCTGCCCACCTTCGTCGCGCGCACGGTCAGGTCCAGCACCGGCGCCGCGCCGGACGCCGCGGCGCCCGGGCTCCAGCGCCGCGTGCCGGCGTCGAACGAGCCGGGTCCGGCGGCGGAGACGACCTCCAGGCCGGCCGGCAGCGTCACCGCGACGCCGGCGACAGCCGCGGCCGGGCCGGCGTTGGCGAGGGTGACCCTCAGGTGCGCCTGGTCGCCGGCGCGAACGGCACCCGGCTCGAACGACGCACCGACGCTGAGGTCCGCCACGCGGGCGAACAGCGGCCCGCCGAGGCTGACCGGCGCCGCGCTCCCGGGCGTCTCGTCGTCGCCGATCACCTCCGACTTGCCGCCGCCGAGCTGGCCGCCGCCGCCGTAGCCCCAGCAGCGCAGGGTGCCGTCGTCGAGCACGGCGCAGGTGTGGTACTCGCCGCCCGCCAGAGCTGTGGCCGTACGCCCGCTGCCGAGGCTCACGGGGCTCTCGCCGCCCGGCGACTCGTCGTCGCCGATGTTGCCCTTCCCGGGCAGGCCGAGCTCGAAGCTCCCGTTGAAGCCCCAGCAGCGCACGGTGCCGTTGTCGAGCAGCGCACACGTGTGGTAGCCGCCTGCGACGAGAGCCCGCGCGGTGCGCGAGCCGCCGAGATCGACCGGCGGCTTCGAGCCCGGCGTCTCGTTGTCGCCGATGCTCTCGGTGCTGCCCGAGCCCATCACGCCGTGGGTGCCCATCCCCCAGCAACGGACCGAGCCGTCGTCGAGGATCGCGCAGGTGTGGGCCGCGCCGGCGGTGATGGCGACCGCGGTGCGGCCGGGGCCGAGGTCGACGACCGGCCTCGAGGCAGGCGACTCGTTGTCGCCGACGGTCTCCGTCGAGCCGAGCCCGAGCTGGCCGTCGCCGTTGTAGCCCCAGCAGCGCACCTGACCCGTGTCGAGGATCGCGCACGTGTGCGCCGCCCCGGACGCGATCGCCTTCGCGGTACGGCCGGTCCCGATGTTCACGGGATCCTTCGACCCCGGCGTCTCGTCGTCGCCGACGTGGGAGTTGTTGCCGTAGCCGAGCTGCGGGCCGCCGATGCCCCAGCAGCGGACGTTCCCGTCGTCCAAGAGTGCACAGGTGTGGCTCCAACCCATGCTGAGCGCGCGCGCCGTGCGCCCCGCGCCGAGGTCGACGGTGCTCGCCGCGGCGGGCGTCTCGTTGTCCCCGATCGTCTGGGTGTGGCCCAGTCCGAGCTGGCCGTTTCCGTTCGGGCCCCAGCACTTCACGGCGGCGTCGTCGAGGATCGCGCAGGTCGAGTAGCCGGCGGTGACCGAGCGGGCGCTGCGGCCCGGGCCCAGGTCGACCGGCCCGACGGACGACGGGAGCTCGTTGTCGCCGATCGGCTTGGTGTGGCCGAGGCCGAGCTGGCCGTAGTCGTTCTCACCCCAGCAGCGCAGGTCGTGGTGGGCGTCGATCGTGCAGGTCTGGTCCAGGCCGGCGTCGATCAGGCCGTGCTGGAGGGCGAGCGACTCCGACGCGGCGGGGTCGGCGGCCGCCGGCGCGGCGCACAGCAGTGCGCAGACGGCGGCGAGCACGAATGCGCGGGGCATCCGGGTCATCGTGGGGCTCCTTCGGTCGCGAGGTTCTGCCATCGCGGCCACTTTCGCCCGGATCCGGCCCGCCTACATCGTGGAGACCCCCAATCCTGCCCCCCAATATGTCGGGGGGCAGGTCTCTAAGGGTGTGGGGGCTAGCTGCCGGCCGGCTCGTCCGGCGGCGGCGTGGCCAGGTCGGCCAGCTCGTCGGCGAAGCCCGCCGCGTCGGCACCGTCGCCGCCGAAGCTGAACCCGTCGATGTCGCCGTTGCCGGTCAGGCCGAGCTCGGCCGCCAGCTCGCTCTCGTCGAGCAGGCCCATCTCCTCGGCGCTCGGCCGCGGGATCGGCTCCGACGGCTCGATCTCGAGCCTCCGGTAGCGACGGAGGCCGGTGGCCGCCGGGATCAGCTTGCCGATGATGACGTTCTCCTTCAGGCCGAGCAGCCTGTCGGTCTTGCCCTCGAGCGCCGCGTCCGTGAGCACCTTGGTGGTCTCCTGGAACGAGGCGGCCGAGAGGAAGGAGTCGGTCGCGAGCGATGCCTTCGTGATGCCGAGGATGACCTCCGCGTACTCGGCCTGCTCGCCCTTCTCCTTCTTGATCCGGGCGTTCTCCCGCAGGAGCTCGTGACGGTCGACGAGCTGCCCCGGGAGGTAGTTCGACGATCCGCGCTGATCGATCCGGACCTTCTTCATCATCTGGCGGACGACGATCTCGATGTGCTTGTCGTTGATGTCGACGCCCTGCGACTTGTAGACCTTCTGCACCTCGCGCACGAGGTAGACCTCGGTGTCGGTGCGGCCGCGGGTGTCGAGCAGCTCGGCCGGGTAGATCGAGCCCTCGTTCAGCTGCGTGCCGACCTTGATCTTGTCGCCCGGCTCCACGAACAGCCGCGTGCGGACCGGGAACGGGTAGGCGTTCTCCTCACCGGCGGCCGTCGTGACGATCACGCGGCGGGCCTTCTCGGTGTCCTCCACCGAGACGACGCCCTCCTCCTCGGCGAGCTTCGCGAGGCCCTTCGGCTTGCGCGCCTCGAACAGCTCGACGACACGCGGGAGGCCGTGGGTGATGTCCGCGCCGGCGACGCCGCCGGTGTGGAACGTACGCAGCGTGAGCTGCGTGCCCGGCTCGCCGATCGACTGGGCGGCGATGATGCCCACCGCGTCGCCGATCGCCACGAGCTTGCCGGTGGCCATCGCCGTGCCGTAGCACGCCTGGCAGATGCCGGCCTCGGCCTCGCACTTGAGGACCGAGCGGACCGGGACCTCCGCGGGCTCGTCGCCGAGCGCCTCGACGATCTCGTCCACGTCGGCGTGCGTGATGAGCTGACCCTTCTCGAGCAGGGCGCGCCCGCGCTTGGTCTTCATCTCCTCCGCGGCGAAGCGACCGGCGATGCTCGAGTTGAGCGACCCGTCGGCCCGCTTGAGCGGGGTGGTGATGAACTCCTTGGTGCCACAGTCCTCGGCTCGGACGATCACGTCCTGTGAGACGTCCACGAGGCGGCGGGTCAGGTAGCCCGAGTCCGCCGTGCGGAGCGCGGTGTCCGCGAGGCCCTTCCTGGCGCCGTGGGTCGAGATGAAGTACTCGAGCACCGACAGGCCCTCCATGAAGTTCGCCTTAATCGGGCGCTCGATGATCTCGCCCTTCGGGTTGGCCATCAGGCCTCGCATCCCGGCGAGCTGACGGATCTGCTTGAACGAACCGCGGGCGCCCGAGTTGGCCATCATGAAGATGGAGTTCAGCGGGGGCAGGTTGTCCTGCATCGCGGTGCCGACCTCGTCGGTGGCCGCCGTCCACAGCTCGACCACCCGGTCGTGCCGCTCCTCAGGCGAGATCAGGCCCATGTCGTACTGGTCGTGGATCTCCGAGACCTTGGCCTCGTAGCGCTCGAGGATCTCCTCCTTCTGCGGCGGGATGAGCACGTCGTTCTTCGAGACCGTGATGCCCGCCTGGGTGGCGAAGTGGAAGCCCACGTCCTTGAACGCGTCGAGCACCAGCGCGACCGCGTACGGGCCGTGCTTGTCGACGAGCCGCTGGATCACGGCACCCATGTCCTTCTTCTTCAGCGGACGGTTGACGAACTCGTAGTCGGTCGGGTCGTACTCGCCCTCGAGCGTCTCCTCCAGCGCCCGCTCGACGCGGTCGTTGAAGATGATCCGCCCGACCGTCGTGAGCACGTGGCTCTCGACGCCGCGGCGGCGGTACTCGGCGAGGTCGTGCAGGTTGACCATGCCGTGCTCGTAGGAGAGCTCGGCCTCCATCGCGGAGCGGAAGACGTGCGGGCGCTTGCCCAGCTTCTTCTCGTCCCACTTGCCGGTCTGCTCCTGCTTGCGGCGCTCCTCGAGCTCGTGCTCGTCGGGCCCGTAGGTCAGGTAGTAGCTGCCCAGGATCATGTCCTGGGTCGGCGTGGCCAGCGGCGCGCCGTGCGCCGGCGACAGGATGTTGTTCGCCGACAGCATCAGCAGCCGGGCCTCGGCCTGGGCCTCGGCCGACAGCGGCAGGTGCACCGCCATCTGGTCGCCGTCGAAGTCCGCGTTGAAGGCGGAGCAGACGAGCGGGTGGACCTGGATGGCCTTGCCCTCGACGAGCACGGGCTCGAATGCCTGGAGACCCAGGCGGTGGAGCGTCGGCGCGCGGTTGAGCAGGACCGGGTGCTGCTGGATGACCTCCTCGAGCACGTCCCAGACCTCGGGGATCATCGAGTCGACCATCTTCTTGGCCGCCTTGATGTTCTGGACGGACTTGCGCTCGACCAGCCGGGCCATGATGAACGGCTTGAACAGCTCGAGGGCCATCAGCTTCGGCAGACCACACTGGTGCAGCCGCAGCGACGGACCCGACACGATCACCGAGCGGCCC
>DASVPL010000125.1:0-30366 GCA_036382905.1 Thermoleophilaceae bacterium
CCGGCGCCGGGCTGAGGGCCGCCAGCTCGCGGGCAATGCGGGTGCCGGCGGCCGGGTCGCGGAAGCTCTCGGTGCCGACGGCGATCGCGGTCGCGCCCGCGTCGAGGAAGTCTCGCGCGTCGCGGCCGGAGGCGATCCCGCCCATCCCGACGATCGGGATCGACACGGCTGCCGCCACCTGCGCCACCTGCGCCAGGGCGATCGGACGCACCGCGGGACCGGAGACGCCGCCGGTGCCGGCGCCGAGCCACGGCGTGCGCGTCCGGCGGTCGATCGCCATGCCCTTGAGCGTGTTGATGAGCGAGAGCGCGTCGGCGCCGGCGGACTCGGCCGCGACGGCGACCGCGGCCGGGTCGGTCGCGTTCGGCGTGAGCTTGACGATCAGCGGCTTGCGCGTGAGCGGGCGCAGGCGGTCGACGGCGGCCGCGGTCTCGGTCGGGTCGGCGCCCATGATCAGGCCGGTCTCGACGTTCGGGCACGAGACGTTCAGCTCGATCATCGCGACCTCGTCGCGCGCGCCGACGGTCTTCACCAGCATCGCCAGCTCGTCGCGGCTGAAGCCCATCACCGATACGACCAGCGGAACCGGGAGCCGGGCGAGCTTCGGGAGGTCCTCGCGCAGGAAGCCGGCCAGGCCCTTGTTCGGGAGGCCGATCGAGTTGATCAAGCCGGCCGGCGACTCCCACAGCCGCGGCGGCGCGTTGCCCTGGCGCGGGGCGAGCGTGATCGTCTTCGAGACGAACGCGTCGAAGGGGAACTCGTCGAGGACGGCGTCGCCGAAGGCGCGCCGGGCCGCGATCGCGTCGAACGTGCCGGAGCCGTTGAGGACGGGTCCGCGGAGCCGGACGCCGCAGAGCTCGATGCTCATCGGAGCGGCGTCCCCATCCGGGAGCCGGGTGCGAGGGGCGCCGGCCTGAAGCCGGATGCGAGGGGCGCCGGCATCAGTGACCGGCTCCCGCGACCAGGGCGGTCTCGAGCTCGCTCGCGTCGAGCACCGGGCCGTCGACGCAGAGGCGCACATAGCCGTCGCGAGTCGGGACCACGCAGCCGAAGCAGGCGCCGAACCCGCAGGCCATGCCGGACTCCATGGCGAGCTGGGCGGGAACGTCGCGCTCGGCGCAGAGGGCGCGGACCGCCTCGAGCATGGGTGGCGGGCCGCAGGCGAAGACGGTGGGCGGCGCGGAGCCGGGCGCGGCGGCGGCTTCGTCCAGGGCCTCGCGCAGCAGTTCGGTCACGAGTGCGTGGCGGCCGGCCGAGCCGTCGTCGGTCGCGAGGGCGGGCTCCGCGTCGAACAGGCTCGCCGCCTCCGCGTAGTCCGAGTTGCGGAAGCCGAGCATCACGGGCGCGGACGGGCCGAGCTCGTCGCTGAGGGCGAGGATCGGAGCGGCGCCGATGCCGCCGCCGACGAGAAGCGCGCTGGGCGCAGAGACCGGCGCTGCGAAGCCGCTGGGCGCAGAGACCGGCGCTGCGAAGCCGCTGCGCGCGGCGGAGCCCGTCGCTGCGGATCCTCCAGGCGCCGCGGAGCCCGGCGCTGCGGAGCCGCTGAGCGTCGCGGAGCCGGGCGGGGAGCCACCGGGCGCCGCGAAGCCGATCCCGAGCGGCCCGACGAGCCGGACCTCCTCCCCAGCCGCCGTCCGCGCGAGCCGCTCCGTGCCCGGTCCCACGTCCTCGAGCAGGAAGTCGAGCCGCAGGCCGGCGCCGGCCTCGGCGGAGCCGCCGTCCGTCTCGCCGGAGCCGCCGTCCCCCTCGCGCACGCGCGCGTGCGAGAAGGCTCGCGGAAGGTACGGGCGCTCGCCGTCCGAGCCCCAGCGCTCGGCGGTGGAGAGCATGTAGAACTGGCCGGGGTCGGGCCGCGGGCCGGCGGCGTCGAGGACCGTGAGCAGGCGGTAGCCGCCGAGCGCGCGGGACTCGACCACCGCGGCGGAGCGGCGACCGAACGGGGCGAGCGTGCGCGAAGCGGAGCCGTTGGCAGCGCTCACGTCCGCGCCTCGCGCGGCTCCGGCGCGCCCACCGCGTGCAGCTCCTGGAGCGAGCGCACCTCGGGCGCCTCGCCGCGCCCCGCACGGATCGCTCGCTGGGCCGCGCTCGCGCCGGTCATCGTCGTGATGCACGGGATGCCTCGCGAGACCGCCGCGCGGCGGATCTCCCAGCCGTCGGCGCGGGCGCCAGCGCCGGTGGGCGTGTTGATCACGAGGTCGACGCTGCCGGACTCGATCCGGTCGACCACGTGCCCAGGCCCGCCCTCGTTGACCTTGTTGATCCGCTCGACCGGCACGCCCATCCGGCGGATCGCCTGCGCGGTGCCGCCGGTGGCGAGGATCTTGAAGCCGAGGTCGTGCAGCCCGGCCGCGAGCTGCGTCGCCGCCGGCTTGTCGCCGTCGGTGACGCTGATGAAGACGGTCCCCGTCACGGGCAGCGACGCGCCGGCCGCGGCCTGCGCCTTGCCGAACGCCGCCGGGTAGTCGCGCGCCACGCCCATCACCTCGCCGGTCGAGCGCATCTCCGGCCCGAGCAGCGAGTCCGCGCGCGCGAAGCGGTTGAACGGCAGCACCGCCTCCTTCACGGCGATGTGCTCGCGCCGCGACCGGCGCGCCGGCTCGAGCTCGGCGTCGAGATCGGCGAGCCTCTCCCCCAGGATCAGCCGCGTCGCGATCTTGGCCAGCGGCACGCCGACCGCCTTGGAGACGAAAGGCACCGTCCGCGACGCGCGCGGGTTGGCCTCGATCACGTACAGCTCGTCGTCGCCGTGCACGGCGAACTGGATGTTGATGAGACCGACCACGCCGAGCCGCAGCGCGATCTTCTCGGTGGCCGACTCGATCCGCCTGATCATGTCCTCGCCGAGCGACATGGCCGGCAGCACGCAGGCCGAGTCCCCGGAGTGGACGCCGGCCTCCTCGACGTGCTGCATGATGCCGCCGATCGCCATCGTCTCGCCGTCGCAGAGTGCGTCGACGTCGATCTCGATCGCGTTCTCGAGGAAGCGGTCGAGGTAGATCACCGCGTCGGGGCCGGGGCCCGTCCGGCGCAGGTAGTCGGCCAGCTCCTCGCCGGAGTAACAGATCTCCATCGCGCGGCCGCCGAGCACGTACGACGGGCGCACGATCAACGGGTAGCCGATGTCGCCGGCTATCGCGAGGGCGGCCTCCGGCCCCTCTGCCGCGGCCCACGGCGGCCCGCGAAGACCAAGCTCGTCGAGGAGCGAGATGAACCGCGTGCGCTCCTCGGCCAGGTCGATCGACTCGACCGGCGTGCCCAGGATCGGCACCCCGGCCGCCTTCAGGCCGTCCGCGAGCTTGAGCGGGGTCTGGCCGCCGAACTGGACGATCACGCCCTCCGGCCGCTCGACCTCCACGATCCCGAGCACGTCCTCGAGCGTGAGCGGCTCGAAGTAGAGCCGGTCGCTCGTGTCGTAGTCGGTCGAGACCGTCTCCGGGTTGCAGTTGACCATCACGGCGTCGCGCCCGGACGCGCGCACGGTCATCGCCGCGTGCACGCAGCAGTAGTCGAACTCGATGCCCTGGCCGATCCGGTTGGGGCCGGCGCCGAGGATCATCACCGCGTCGCGCTCGCCGCGGCGGATCTCGTGGCGCGGGCCGTCGGCGCCGGGGCGCTCCCAGCCTGAGTAGTAGTACGGCGTCTCGGCCTCGAACTCGGCCGCGCAGGTGTCGACTGACTTGAACGTGCGCGCCAGCCCCGTCTCCGGGTTCTCGCCGCGTGCCAGGGCGCCGATCTCGGCCAGGAACCACGGGTCGATGTGCGTGCGCGCGTGGAGCTCGTCCGCGCTCACGCCGCGGCGGAACGCCTCGTCGAGCAGCTCGTAGCGATCGTGGGCCGGCCGCTCGAGCCGCGTGAGCAGCTCGTCGGTGTCGGTGGGCGCGGTCGGCAGCACGTCGAGCTCGCGCGATCGCTTGGCCTTCGCGAACGCCTGCTTGAACGTGCGCCCGATCGCCATCGCCTCGCCGACCGACTGCATGTGCGTACCGAGCAGGCCGTCCGCGCCGGGGAACTTCTCGAACGCGAAGCGCGGCCACTTCACGACCACGTAGTCGATGGTCGGCTCGAAGCTCGCGGGCGTGCGCTGCGTGATGTCGTTGTCGATCTCCTCGAGCGCGTAGCCCACCGCGAGCCGCGCGGCGATCTTCGCGATCGGGAACCCGGTCGCCTTCGACGCGAGCGCCGACGAGCGCGACACCCGCGGGTTCATCTCGATGACGACGATCTCCTCGGTCTCCGGATTGACCGCGAACTGGATGTTCGAGCCGCCGGTCTCGACGCCCACCGCCCGGATCACGGTGATCGCCTGGTCGCGCAGCGCCTGGTACTGCACGTCGCTGAGCGTCTGCTGCGGCGCCACCGTGACCGAGTCGCCGGTGTGGACGCCCATCGGGTCGATGTTCTCGATCGAGCAGACGATCACCACGTTGTCGTTGCGGTCGCGCATGAGCTCGAGCTCGTACTCGCCCCAGCCGATCACCGACTCCTCGACGAGCACCTGCCCGATCGGCGACGCGGCGAGCCCCTCCGCCACGCGCTCGCGGTACTCGGACTCGGTGAACGCCGTGCCGCCGCCGTGGCCGCCCATCGTGAAGCCGGGCCGCATGATCGCCGGCAGGCCGACCTTGGCCAGCGCGCGCTCGCCCTCGGCCATGCTCGTGACCACCGTCGAGCGCGGCACCCGCAGGCCCGCCGCCTCCATCGTCTGGCGAAACAGCAGCCGGTCCTCGGCGCGCCGGATCGCCTCGTAGTTCGCGCCGATCAGCTCGACGCGGTGGCGGCCGAGCGTGCCGTCCTCCCACAGCGCCCGCGCGAGGTTGAGCGCGGTGCCGCCGCCGAGCGTGGGGAGCAGCGCGTCCGGCTTCTCGCGCTCGATCACCGCCGCCACCGACTCAGGCAGCAGCGGCTCGATGTAGGTGGCCGTGGCGAACTCCGGGTCGGTCATGATCGTGGCCGGGTTCGAGTTGACGAGCACGACCTCGTAGCCCTCCTCGAGCAGCACCTTGCACGCCTGCGCGCCCGAGTAGTCGAACTCGGCCGCCTGGCCGATCACGATCGGCCCGCTGCCGAGCACGAGGATCTTCTTGATGTCGTCGCGCCTAGGCATTGGCGGTGGCGAGGCCGTCGAGGAAGCGGTCGAAGAGGTACAGCGAGTCGTGCGGGCCGGGTCCCGCCTCGGGGTGGTACTGGACCGTCGAGGCCGGCACGTCGCGGAGCACGAGCCCCTCGACCGTGCGGTCGTAGAGGTTGAGCTGGGCCAGCTCGGCGGCGCCGAAGTCGGTCTCCCAGCGGATCGGCTCGTCGGTGTCGATCGTGCCCTCGCCGGCGGGGCCCTGCACCGCGAAGCCGTGGTTCTGCGAGGTGATGTCGATCCGCCCGGTGGCGAGGTCCTTGACCGGGTGGTTCGCGCCGCGGTGGCCAAACGGGAGCTTGAAGGTCTCGAGGCCGACGGCGCGGCAGAGGAGCTGGTGGCCCATGCAGATCCCCCACACCGGCACCTTGCCGACCAGCTCGCGCACGTTTGCGACGACGTGGTCCATCGCGGCGGGGTCGCCCGGGCCGTTGGCGAGGAAGACCGCGTCCGGCCGGCGCGCGAGCAGCTCCTCCGCGCTCGTGCCGCACGGGTGCAGCTCGAGCCGCACGCCACGCTGGCGCAGGTTGCGCACGATCGATCCCTTGATGCCGGTGTCGATGCCGACCACCAGCGGGCCCGGGTTGTCCGGGTCGAGCACGATCGGCTCGCTCGGCGTGACCTCGCAGGCCAGGTCGCGGCCGTCCATCGGCGGCTCGGCCATGACCCGCTCGCGCGCCTGCGACTCGGCGAGCGACGCCGGGAAAACGCCGCCGCGCATCGCGCCCTTGTCGCGGATGTGGCGGACGAGCGCGCGCGTGTCGATGCCGGAGAGCGCCGGGATCCCGCAGTCGGCGAGCCAGGTGAGCCAGCCGAGCTCGGCGCTCGGCGCGTCCTCGCGGTCGACGCCCTCGCGCATGACCACCGCGCGCGCGTGGATCGCGTCGGACTCCATGGCGGCCTGCGACACGCCGTAGTTGCCGATGTGCGGGTAGGTGAAGACGATGATCTGGCCGCGGTAGCTCGGGTCGGTCACCGACTCCTGGTAGCCGGACATCGCGGTGTTGAAGACGACCTCGCCGGTGCTCGCCTCGGGCGCTCCGACCATGTCGCCGTCGAAGCGCGTGCCGTCCTCGAGCAGGATGTAGCCGCTCACGCGACCGCCCCGATCGCGAACGAGCGCTCGCGGTAGGCGACCTGGCCGCCGGCCACCGTCATGCGCACGCGGCCGGTGAGCCGCTGCCCCGCGAACGCGCAGTTGGCCGACCGGCTCTCGTAGCCGTGCTCGCCCACCTCCCACTCGGACTCGAGGTCCACGAGGCAGACGTTCGCGGGCGAGCCGGGCGCGAGCGTGGGAGCCGGGATGCCGAACGGGATACCGCCGGCGGTCATGCGCTCGACCAAGAGCGCCAGGTCGATGAGGCCGGTGAGCACCAGCCGCGTGTGCAGGGCCGCGAACGCGGTCTCGAGTCCGGTCACGCCCATCGGCGCCACCTCGAACGGCTGCTCCTTCTCCTCGCGCGCGTGCGGGGCGTGGTCGGTGGCGACGCAGTCGAGCGTGCCGCTTCGCAACGCGGCGATCAGCGCCTGGCGGTCCGCCTCGGCGCGCAGCGGCGGGTTCATCTTGAAGTTCGCGTCAAGCGAGCGGACCGCTTCGTCGGTCAGGCACAGGTGGTGCGGCGTGGCCTCGGCGGTGATCTCCACGCCCGCCGCCTTCGCCGCCTCGATGGCGGCCACCGATTCGCGCGCGGACACGTGCTGGACCTGGATGCGGCCGCCCTCGTAGCCCGCGATCGCCGCGTCACGCGCGATGGCCGTCGACTCGGAGATCGACGGGATGCCGCTCAGGCCGAGCAGCGCGGAGACCGCGCCCTCGTGCATCGCACCGTCGCCCGACAGGGTCGGGTCCTCCTCGTGGAGGGCGAGCACGCGGCCGGCGAGCCGCTGGTACTGGAGCGCCTGGCGCAGCACGCCCGCGCTCTGGACCGGGCGGCCGTCGTCGGTGAAGGCGAACGCGCCGGCGTCGGCCAGCTCGGCCATCTCGGTGAGCTGGGCCCCGTCCTGGCCGCGCGTGATCGCGGCGGTGAAGCCGGTCGGGATGCGGGCCTCCTCGCGCGCGCGCTCGCGCAGCGAGCTGAGGACCGGCGCCGAGTCCACCACCGGGTCGGTGTTGGGCATCGCGAGGATCGCGCAGTAGCCGCCCGCGGCGCCGGCGCGGCTGCCGGTGGCGATGTCCTCCTCGTCCTCGCGGCCGGGCGTGCGCAGGTGCACGTGCGGATCGACGAACGCGGGCAGCGCCACGAGCCCCTCGCCGTCGACGACCTCGGCGCCCTCCGGGGCGTCGAGCGCGCCCGGTGCGCCGAGCTCGGCGATCGCGCCGTCGCGGATCAGCAGGTCGCCGGGGCGGTCGAGGTCCGTGCGCGGGTCGAGCAGCCGGACCTCGCGCACGAGCACGTCGCCGCCGGGCACCGCTGCGAAGTCGAGCTGGGGGGCGCTCATGCGGGCTGCGGCTCCGTGGTGGCGCCAGGGCGCGCGAAGCGTGCCGCGGAGGAGCCCCCGCCGCCGCCGGCGAGCAACTCGTAGAGGACGGCCATCCGGACCACGACCCCGGACTCGACCTGCTGGACGATGAGCGCCTGCGGCGAGTCGACCACCTCGCCCGCCAGCTCCACGCCGCGGTTGACCGGCCCCGGGTGCATCAGGAGCTGGCTCGGCGCCAGCCGGCGCCCGTCGATCTGGTAGCGCGCGGCGTACTCGCGCAGCGAGGGGACGAACGAGCCCTTCATGCGCTCGTTCTGCATCCGCAGCGCGTAGATCACGTCGGCCTCGCCGATCCCGTCGAGCGACCAGCGCACCTCGCAGCCGAGCGACTCCACCTCGCGCGGGATCAACGTGGGCGGCCCGCAGACCGTCACCTCGCAGCCCATCCGCCCGAACGCGAGGATGTCCGAGCGCGCGACGCGGCTGTGCAGCACGTCGCCGACGATCCAGATGCGCAGCCCCTCGAGCCCGCCGAGCCGGCGGCGCAGGGTGTAGACGTCGAGCAGCGCCTGCGTGGGGTGCTCGTGCTTGCCGTCGCCCGCGTTGACCACCGACGCCGCGCTCCAGCGTGCGACGAGCTGCGCGGCCCCGGCGTGCGGCGCGCGGATCACGATCGCGGCGGGGTCGTACGCGCTCAGCGTCTGGACGGTGTCCTTGAGCGACTCGCCCTTGTCCACCGACGACCCGACCGACTTGATGTTCACGAGGTCGGCGGAGAGGCGCTTGGCCGCCAGCTCGAAGCTCGAGCTGGTGCGCGTGGACGACTCGTAGAAGAGGTTGACGACGGTGCGCCCGCGGAGCGTGGGCACCTTCTTGATCTCGCGGCCGGAGACCTCGGCGAAGCTCTCCGCCCGGTCGAGGATGCGCTCGATGTCTTCACGCGTTAGCGCGTCGATCGAGATCAGGTCCTTCCTCATGCCAGCACCTCCGCGCCCTGCGTTGCGATCGTGACCTCGTCGACCCCGTCGAGCTCCTCGAGCCGCACGTTCACGCGCTCGTTGCGGGCCGTCGGGAGGTTCTTGCCCACGTAGTCCGGCCGGATCGGCAGCTCGCGGTGGCCGCGGTCGGTCAGGACGGCGAGCTGGACCCGCTCGGGCCGCCCGTAGTCGAAGACCGCGTCGATCGCGGCGCGCACGGTGCGGCCGGTGTAGAGCACGTCGTCGACGAGGACGATCGTGCTGCCGTCCACCGGGAAGTCGATGTGCGAGGCGTGGACCACCGGCTGGCGGTCGGGCGCGCGGGTGGCGAGGTCGTCGCGGTAGAACGAGATGTCGACGTCGCCGAGCGGCACGTCGTCACCGGTCAGCTCGCAGAGCAGCTCGTGCACGCGGCCGGCGAGGATCGCCCCGCGCCTGTGGATGCCGACGACCGCCACGGGCTCGCCGGAGTTCTTCTCGACGACCTCGTGGGATATGCGCACCAGCGTGCGCCGGATGTCCTCGGCGTCGAGGACGACCTTCTCTTCGTTCACGTCTTCCTTCCTGGCCTCACGGGACCGGGTTAAAGGTGCGACGCGGGGAACCGTATCAGCGGCTCCGGCGGCTCGATCGGGAACCCGAAGTCAGAAACGTCCCTATTAGGGACGCAATCGACTTCACCCCTGAGACCCTCCCTCCCTCACTGCTGTCGTTGGCCGGAATCCTCGCGGCGGACGTGCTTCGGCTCCCCGCGCTCGGGGAACGGGACCTCGACGCGGTCGAAGTCGCGCGGGAGGATCGTGCGCTCGAAGACAGCGGTGGCCTCCTCGAGCAGCACCCCCGGCGGGTGGCGCGGCGATACGTGGTTGAGCGCGAGCAGCTTCACCTCGGCCTCACGCGCGAGCTCGGCCGCCTGGCGGGCGGTCGAGTGGGCGGTCTCGGCCGCGCGCTCGACCTCCTCGTCGCTGAACGTGGCCTCGTGCACGAGCAGGTCGGCGCCGTGGGAGACCGCCACAGTGAGCGGCGAGGGGGCGCCGTCGCCGGCGAGCACGACCTTGCGCCCCGGCCGCGACTCGCCCACCACCTGCTCGGGGCCGACCTCGCCGTCGCTTCCCGGGACGGCCTCGCCGCGGTGCAGGCGGCCGAAGTCCGGGCCGGGCTTGACGCCGAGCTCGAGCGCGCGCCGCTCGTCGAAGCGGCCGAGGCGCTCGTCCTCGACCAGCGCGAACCCGTAGGCGCGCACGCGATGGGTCATGTCGAAGGCGGCGATCCGGTAGCCGTCGCGCACGAGCTCCTCGTTCGGCTCGAGCTCGACGAGGCGCAGCTCGAACGCGGCGCGCCCGATCAGCGGCGCGAGCGCGCGGAAGAGCGCGCGCAGGCCGGTCGGTCCGTAGACGGTGAGCGGGCGCTCGCGGCCGCGCAGGCCGAACGTCTTGATGATCCCCGGCAGCCCGAGGATGTGGTCGGCGTGGAAGTGCGTGATGAAGATCTCCTCGAGCTCGATCAGCCCGGTCGAGCGCAGGAGCTGGCGCTGGGTCCCCTCGCCGCAGTCGAACAGCAGCCGCTCGCCGCCGCGCCGGATGAGCGTCGAGGTCAGGCCGCGCCCGGCCGTCGGCGCGGAACCCGCGGTTCCGACGAAGAGGACGTCGAGGTCCATGGCGCCTATCTAATCGAGCCGGACGTGCTCGAACGCGACACGCCCGCGCGCGACGCGCGCGATGCCCATCGTGTGGCGCGGCTGGCGGCGCCGGTCGGTGGGGCTGCCCGGGTTGAAGATCTGGAAGCCGTCGCGCTCCTCGTGCAGCGGGATGTGGGAGTGGCCGAAGACGACCGCGTCCGCCTCGGGAAAGCGCAGACGCATGCGCTCGAGCCGCCTCTTCGACGGGCCGGCGTCGTGCAGCACGGCGATGCGCGCCGGTCCCGCGTCGACGACGAGCGACTCCGGCAGCCGGCGGCGCAGCTCCTCGCTGTCCACGTTGCCGTGCACCGCGCGCACCGGCGGGCCGAGTGCCTCGATCTCAGCCAGCGCCTCCGGCGTGCTGATGTCACCCGCGTGGATCACGAGGTCGGCGGCGCGCATCCGCTCGACGCAGTCGTCGGGGATGCGGCGCGTCCCGCGCGGGAGATGGGTGTCGGAGACGATCGCGACGAGCACCGGCGCGAGACTAGACTCGCGGGGCTCGCGCCCGTAGCTCAGTGGATAGAGCGCTGCCCTCCGGAGGCAGAAGTCGCTGGTTCGAATCCAGCCGGGCGCGCCTCTCCCCCAAAGCGGTGATTGACAGCCCGCCGCGCGCATAAGAGGGTCGTGAGGAGTGCGGGCCGACGGAGCGGCTCGCCGGACTCGCCACGGCCGGCAGGGGACTACTCCCAGGGGGACCGTGGACTTGCCGACCCGCCGATGCATCCTGCGATCGATCGCGGTCGCCGCTGACCTGATGCTCCTGCTGGCGCCGCCCGCGCACGCACTCGACGGCCCGCACAACTTCCGCAACGCCAACATCGCGGACCGCGCCGAACAGCGCGCCAACGGAACCTGGGCCGGTCAGTGCCTCGTGTTCGCGTCGGACATGATCGTCGAGGCCGGCGGGCCGCGCTTCTGGTTCGGCGACAACACGAGCACCTACCAGGCGCAGTGGGCACAGCGCGCGGCGAGCGTCGGCTCTCTCGCCGAGGCTCGGCGCGGCGACGTCATCCAGTGGGGCGGCGGCGCCGGTGGGCCGGGCCTGCACACGGCGATCGTCACCGCGCCCGGGTCGAACCCGAGCGTGATCGACAGCAACGTCGGATGGGACGAGCGCGTCCACCGCGGCAGCTTCAGCTCGCGCAACGGCTCCGCCACGCCGTACCGGATCTGGCGGGTCGGGCGCGACGACTCCCCCCCGCCTCCGCCTCCGACAGACGCCGGCAAGCCATTTGGCAACGTCGACGTGCTCACCGGCGCGTCCGGCGGGCACGTACAGGTCCAGGGCTGGACGATCGACCCGGACGAGAGGACGGCCTCGACCGACGTGCACGTCTACATCGACGGCCCAGCCGGGTCGCCCGGCGTGCGCGGAGTCAACCTCGGCGCCGCCGACATCTCGCGGCCCGACGTGGCCCAGGTCCACGGCGGGTCTGGCGAGCGCCACGGGTTCGGCGCGGCCATCCCCGGCGTGGGGCCGGGCAACCACAGCGTCTACGTCTACGCAATCAACCGCGCTGGTGGCGGCGGCAACCCGCTCATCGGGAGCACGACCGTCAACGTCCCAGCCGACGCCGCCGGAAGCCCGTTCGGCGCCTACGACGAGCTGCTCGAGCGCGCCGGCTACAAGGCGGACGTGCACGGCTGGACCATCGATCCGGACGCGCCCGGCGCGGCCACTGAGGTGCACGCCTACGTGGATGGCCCGGCCGGCGTCGGACGAGGGATCAACCTCGGTGACGCCGACGTGTCCCGGCCGGATGTGGACGCCGTGCACCACGCGGGCGCCGCGCACGGGCTCGACGAGCGGCTGTCGGACCTCGCGGCCGGTGCGCACACGGTGTGGCTCTACGCGATCAACCGCGCGGGCAGCGGCGACAACATCCTCCTCGGCGCCAAGCGCGTCTGGATCTCGGGGCCGAGCCCGATCGGCCACCTGGACGTACTCGCGGGAGCGCTCCCGGGGTCGATCGCGCTGAATGGGTGGACGATGGACCCGGATGCACCGACGTCCCCGACCGAGGTGCACGTGTACATCGACGGTCCCGCCGGCTCGTCCGGCGCACGCGGCGTGAACCTCGGGGCGGCGGACGTGCTCCGCCCGGACGTTGCCGACGTGTACGCGGGCGGTGGCCCGGACCACGGCTTCAGCACCGCGATCCAGGGCGTGCCCGCGGGACCACACGCCGTCTACGTGTACGCGATCAACCGAGCCGGAGGCGGCGACAATCCGATGCTCGGCTCGACGACGGTGAACATCCCCGAGAAGCCCGCCGGGACCCCGTTCGGCTCGTTCGACACCGCCAGCGGCGGTGCCGGGCTGGCGAGCATCACCGGCTGGACGGTCGATCCCGACGCGCCCACCCTGCCGACCGACATGCACACCTACGTGGACGGCCCGGCCGGCTCCGGAGCTCGTGGCATCGACTTCGGCGCGGCGGATCGCGCGCGGCCCGATGTCGGGGCGGCCAACCGAGGCGTGGGCGATTCCCATGGGTTCGAGAAGACCGTCGGCGACCTCGCTCCGGGGCGGCATGTTCTGTGGGTCTACGCGATCAACAGGGCGGGGGATGGCGGCAACCCCCTCCTGCGGACGCTCCCGGTCACGGTGGGTCAGCCGGCGGCCGCCGCTCCGCAAACCGGCGAGGGGACGGTCATCCCGCCGAGCGGCCAACCCAGCCTCGACACGTCCGCGTGCGCAACGGCCGAGCGCGCGAAGGCGAAGGCGTGGAAGAAGATGTCCTCCGCGAAGCGGGCGTACCGCAAGCAGCGCACCGCCAAGCGGCGGCGCCAGTACGAGAAGACGCGGCGCGCCTACAGCACCGCGAAGAAGCGCGCGACCAAGCTCTGCTGACCGCCGCCGCGCCTTCGCGGCGAACCGGCGGACGCTCGGGTGGCGCTGATCTAGGCTCCCCGCGATGAGGCATTGGCGAGCGGTACCCGGGGCAGTGGTGATCGCGTTCCTGCTCGCCGCCGCGCCCGCCAGCGCCGCGAAGCAGTGCTCCGAGCCGGAGCGCGACTGGCAGCGCGCGACACCCGCCGAGGCGGGGCTCGACGCGGCCAAGCTCCAGGACGCGATCGACTACGCCACCACGCAGTCCTCCTACGCGGTGCGCGTGTACCGCCACGGCTGCCTGGTCGGCGAGGATCGCACCGCGGCCGCCAGCGACAACCTCACCTTCGAGAGCTGGTCGATGGGCAAGTCCGTCACCTCCCTGATCTTCGGTCGCGCGATGTCGCTCGGCTACATCTCGCCGGACGACCCGGTCGGCTCGCTCGTGCCCGAGGCCGACGCGGCGCACGGCTCCATCACGATGCGGAACCTGCTGACGATGACGTCGGGCCTGCACTGGAACGGGTTCCGCGACTACAACCTCTTCACGATGCCCGACCGGGTGCACGACGCGCTCACG
This sequence comes from Thermoleophilaceae bacterium, assembly GCA_036382905.1. GTDB lineage: Bacteria > Actinomycetota > Thermoleophilia > Solirubrobacterales > Thermoleophilaceae > AC-37. The sequence goes on from DASVPL010000125.1 coordinate 13,621, forward strand.
CTCCCGATCGACCATCCCGCCGGCACCTACTTCGAGTACGCGCAGAGCCCGGTCGCGCTGATCGCGGAGGCGATCGGCCGCGCGGTCGACGAGGACGTGCAGAGCTTCGCCCAGCGCGAGCTGATGGACCCGCTCGGCATCGCGGCCTCGGCGTGGTACTGGGAGCGCGACCCGTCCGGTCACGTGCAGGGGTTCACGGGCGTGAACATGCGCCCCGGCGACTTCGCGCGGCTCGGCGAGCTGATGCGCCGCAAGGGCATGTGGCGCGGCCGGCGGCTGCTCGCGAAGCGCTACGTGCAGGAGTCCGTCGCCCCGACCAAGACGAACGGCTGCTACGGCTTCCTGCACTGGGTCAACGCCGGGGCCCCGTGCGTCGGCCCGACGATCACGAGCCGTCCCGTCGAGGAGGGGCGCGACTTCCCCGACCTCCCCGCCGACATGTTCCAGTTCTCCGGACTGTTCGGGCAGCGGGTGACGAACTTCCCGTCGCTCGGGATCGTGTTCGTGCGCACCGGACAGGATCCGAGCCTCCTTCCGGCGGGCAACGCCGAGTGGGAGCACGACACCTACGTGCGCCTGCTCGCTGCCGTGACCGACCAGAAGGTCGAGCAGCCGGGCGCTCCGTCGCAGGGCCCGCCTCAGCAGGAGGCGGACTACGGCTTCCAGAATGCCATCCAGCACCCGGAGGACTACGGCAAGGGCACCGTGCTGTTCCAGGACCCGCTGCCCCCGGCCGGCCCCGAGCGCGCCCGCTCTCCCATCCCGCTCCAGGACGAGACTCGCGCGAGCCGTACCGGCGCCACGACGATCCTGATGCTGTGCCCCGGCAACTGGCCCGGCCGCCCGGCCCCGCGCTGCACGGGCACCGCGAAGCTCGCCGGCACGCAGAGGTCGCTCGCGTACGACACGCGCGCGGGCACCAACCTGAAGCTCCGCTTCGTGCTGAAGGACAAGACGCTGCGTTCGCTGCGGCGCACGCGGCGCATGAGCGCGCGCGTGACGACCGCGACCGCGGCGCCCGGCGGGGCCACCCCGGGCGCGGTCACGGTCGTGGTCCGCGCCCCGCACTGACCCGCGCGGCGCCTGTGTGGCACCCGGCGGAGCGGGTACGCACCCTCTGAGGGCAATCGACCAGAGGAGAGCCACATGGGCACCGACGAGACCGGCCAGGTAACCGGCACCAAGGACAAGGACTACAACGTCATCTGGTTCACGGAGCAGTGCCTGAGCAACGTGCTGCGGCTCGAGCAGTACGTCCAGGACGCCGAGCGCGACGGGGACAGCGAGCTCGCCGAGTTCTTCCGGCGCGCGCAGGAGACGAGCCGCAAGGGCGCCGAGCAGGGCAAGGAGCAGCTCAAGAAGCGCCTCGCGGGCTGACCTAGCCGCGCGGGCCGCGCGGGTGGCCCTAGATTTCATCCGGTGAGCGCGCTCGCCGAGCACAGCTACACGACCCGCGGCGGGATCGCGGTCCGCCGCCGGACCGAGCCCGTCGGGATCGAGGCCGCGGTCGAGTCGATCATCGACCGGCTCGACTCGCGGCTCGGCGTGCTGCTCGCCTCGCGCTACGAGTACCCCGGCCGCTACACGCGCTGGGACATCGGGTTCGCCGATCCACCGCTGATGGTCACGAGCCGCGGGCGCAGCGTGCGCGTCGAGGCGCTCAACGAGCGCGGTCGCGTGCTGCTGGCGCCGGTGCGCGGCGCGATCGACGCGCTCGAGGCCGTAGAGGACCTGGTGGACGACGACTCGGGCTTCACCGCGCGCATCGCTACGCCCACCCGCCGCTTCGCCGAGGAGGAGCGCAGCCGCCAGCCCTCGGTGTTCTCCGCGCTGCGCGCGATCATCGAGCTGTTCGCATCGCCCGAGGATCCCCACCACGGCCTCTACGGCGCCTTCGGCTACGACCTCGCCTTCCAGTTCGAGCCGGTCGAGCAGCACCTCCCCCGCACCGCCGATCAGCGCGACCTCGTGCTGTTCGTGCCGGACGAGCTCGTGGTCGTGGACCACAACCGCCACCTCGCCGAGCGGTTCAGCTACGACTTCGAGGCCGGCGGCGCAAGCACGGAGGGCCTGCCGCGCGAGGGTCGCAACGAGCCCTACCGCCCCACCACCGAGCCGCCGCCCGTGCGCTGCGACCACGAGCCCGGGCAGTTCGCCGATCTCGTCCGCAAGGCGCAGGAGGCGTTCCGCCGCGGCGACCTGTTCGAGGTCGTGCCCGGCCAGACGTTCTACGAGCCGTGCCCCGACCCGCCGTCGGAGATCTTCCGCCGCCTGCGCGAGCGCAACCCCGCCCCGTTCGGCGCGCTGATGAACCTCGGCGAGCAGGAGTACCTGATCGGCGCCTCCCCGGAGATGTACGTGCGCGTGGAGGGTCGCCGCGTGGAGACCTGCCCGATCTCCGGCACGATCGCGCGCGGCGACGACGTGCTGGGCGACGCCGACCAGATCCTCGAGCTGCTGAACAGCGCGAAGGACACCGCCGAGCTGACCATGTGCACCGACGTCGACCGCAACGACAAGTCGCGGATCTGCGAGCCGGGCAGCGTGCGCATCCTCGGGCGCCGGCAGATCGAGGTCTACTCGAAGGTGATCCACACGGTGGACCACGTCGAGGGCTACCTGCGCGACGGGTTCGACGCGCTCGACGCGTTCCTCACCCACGCGTGGGCCGTGACCGTGACCGGCGCGCCCAAGGTGTGGGCGATGCGGTTCATCGAGGAGAACGAGCGCTCGACGCGCCGCTTCTACGGCGGCGCTATCGGTGTGGTCGGCTTCGCCGGCGGGATGAACACGGGCCTTACGCTGCGGACCGCGCGGGTCAAGGACGGCGTGGCCCGGGTGCGCGCCGGGGCGACGCTGCTGATCGACTCCGACCCCGACGAGGAGGAGCGCGAGACCGAGCTCAAGGCCGCGGCGTTCATCGACGCGCTGCGGCGCCCGCGCGGCGTCGACGAGACCCCCGTCCGCAGCGCCGACCTCGACCCGCAGGCCGGCGCCGGGCGCCGCATCCTGCTGGTGGACTACGAGGACTCGTTCGTCCACACGCTCGCGAACTACCTGCGCCAGACCGGCGCCGAGGTGACCACCGTCCGCGGCGCCGACGACGACCAGCTACGCGATGCCCTCGACGCGGTCGGGCCCGACCTCGTGTTCCTCTCCCCCGGGCCGGGCGCGCCCGGGGACTTCGACGTGAGCCGCGCGATCGACCTCGCGCTCGACCGCGAGCTGCCGGTCTTCGGAGTCTGCCTCGGCCTCCAGGCGCTGGTCGAGCACTTCGGCGGCAGCCTCGGGCTGCTCGACTACCCCATGCACGGCAAGTCGTCGGTGATCGACGTGCGCGGCGGCTGGACGTTCGAGGGCCTGCCCAAGCGCTTCGAGGCAGGGCGCTACCACTCGATCTACGCCGCGCGCGACGCGCTGCCGGCGGAGCTGACCATCACGGCCGAGACCGACGACGGGGTGATCATGGGCGTCGAGCACACCGAGCTGCCGGTGGCCGCGGTTCAGTTCCACCCCGAGTCATTGATGACGACCCGTCGCGACGTCGGCCTGCGGCTGATCGAGAACGTGGTGCGCCGGCTGGCGGCTAGGCGCCCGGCGCCTGCGGCGGCAGCTGCGCCTCCGCAGGCTGCTGCGCCGCGTCCTGCCCGAGCGGAGTAGAGGCCCCGGGCCCGGCGGCGAGCGAGCCTCCGCCGCCCGCGCCGCCCTCGGTCTCACGCTCCCAAACCTTGTTCAGCTCGGTCTGCGCGTAGAAGAGGCCGACCGGGAAGAAGATGACCATCGCGACGCAGGCCATGACCGCGTTGATGCTCTCGCCTATGCCGGAGATCCGCTGAGCGGCGCCGATCCGCTTGCCCGTGTTCAGCGACGAGATGACGAAGGGGATCACGACGAACGCGCCCGGCAGCAGCGCGAGCAGCGAGTTCGTCGGGTTGTCGCCCAGATCCTTGGTGCCGCGGGCGCGGCCGAGGGCGGCCAGGTCGCGGTTGGTCACGAAGTACCAGTAGATCCCGTAGATCCCGAACGTGACCAGGTCGAGCAGCGCGCTCGTGACGGGGTTGCGGACCTTTACAGTGGCGTCTCCGCCGCGAATTTGAAGCTCAGGGGGTGCCATGAGTGAGCCATGCTCGCATACAGACCGGATAGAAGTCGGCGTGCCGGACGAGGTCGCGGGCTGTGAGGAGTGCCTGAAGACCGGCGACCGCTGGGTCCACCTGCGCGCGTGCCTGACGTGCGGCAAGGTCGGCTGCTGCGATTCCTCGCCGAATCGCCACGCGCGAAAGCACGCGCACGAGGAGGATCACCCGGTGATCGCCTCGGCGCAGCCGGGCGAGCACTGGGGATGGTGCTTCGTGGACGAGGTGATGCTGAGCGTCTGAGGGCCGGGCCGCGACGGCGCCCGGTCAGGACGCCACGCCGCACGCGCCCGCCGGGTCGCCGGACAGCTGCGCCCGATACCACTCGTAGGTGGCCGCGAGCCCGCGGTCGAGGTCCCACGCAGGGGCCCAGCCGAGCTCCGTGCGGATCGCGCTCGAGTCGAGCGCCTGGCGGTCCGCGCCCGCCGCGGCCGCGCCCCGCACGTCGGGCTCCAGGTCCCGCCCCGACGCGCGGACGAGGCGCCGGACGACGTCGATGACCGGCGCCACCTCGCCGCTCCCCGCGTTCCACGCCCGGCCCGCGTGCGCGTGATCGTCGAGCGCGGCCGCGGCGGCCAGGTACGCCTCCACCGCGTCCTCGACGTAGAGCAGCTCGCGCTCGGGGGTGCCGTCCGAGCGCAGCACGGGGCGCTCGCCGCGGACCAGCGCCCGGCAGGCGTCGGGAACGAGGCGCGAGTAGCTCAGGTCGCCGCCGCCGTAGACGTTCGCCATGCGCAGGACCGCGACCGGCAGCCCGTGCGTGGCCGCGTAGGAGCGCGCGATCGAGTCGGCGGCGGCCTTCGAGACGGCGTACGGGTGGACGGGGCGCAGCGGGTCGTCCTCGCGGAACGGGCGCGCGCCGGCGGCCGGGCCGTAGGCGTGGAGCGACGAGGCGACGACGATGCGCTCGACCCCCTCCCCCGCCGCGCGGCACGCCTCGATCACCGTGTAGGTGCCGCGCACGTTCGCCTCCCAGGTCGGGTAGGGCGAGCGCGCGGCCACGTCGGCGATCGACTGCGAGGCGAGGTGGAAGACCGCGCGGACGCGGTGCTCGCGCAGGGCGAGCAGGACCGAATCGTGGTCGCCGATGTCGAGCTCCACGACCTCGCAGCGCTCCTCGATCCCCGCTCTGCGAAAGCGGCTCTCGGCGGCCGCCGCGCGCCGCGGCACCACGACGCGCGCGCCCTCCGCGAGCAGTCGCTCGGCAAGCCACGAGCCGACGAAGCCCTGAGCGCCCGTTACCAGCACCGGGACGCCGTCCCAGCGGCCGCTCATGCGGGCGTGGCTCCGGGCATCGCGGCAGAGTAGCGGCGCACCCGCTGCGCCAGGAGGGCGGCCCAGAGCGCCCACAGGGCGAGCATCGGCACGGTGTACACGGCCCAGATCGCGGCCTCGCTCGACACGTCCAGGTACAGAAGCAGCAGCGCGGGACCGGCCAGCGCCTGGATGGCGGCGGCGGCTCGCAACTCGCCGCGGGCGAGCAGGAACGGCAGCCCCCAGATCAGGTACTGGATGAAGAAGTTCACGCCGATGAGCCAGACAGCGAGCCAGACGATCGTGGCGGCGCCCAGCGGCTCGGGCCGCGTGCGGGCGAGCAGCGCGGCGGTTGCGATCAGGCCGGCGGCCACGACCACGCCGCCGCCGTCGATCAGCGCGTCGGTGGCCGCGTTCGGGCTGTAGTCGTGGCCGGCCTGCCAGAACAGGGCGAGGTCGGGCTGGACGAGCAGGCTGAGGCCGCCGAGGCCGGGGAAGCCGCGGTAGGTGAGGTGGTCCCAGACGGCGCCCGGGTCGTGCGCGAGGAACGGCGCGATGAGCGCGAGCGGCACCGCCGCCGCGGCGGCGAGGAGCGTGGCGGCCTCGCGCGGCGAGCGCACCGAGGGCAGCAGTGCGAGCACCAGCAGCAGCGGGACCGTCTTCACCGACCCCCCGAGGCCGAGCAGCAGCCCGGCGTGCACGGCACGGCGCGGGCCTCCCCGCTCCCAGACGACGAACGCGGCCAGCGCCGGGAGGATCGCGACGGAGTCGATCTGCCCCTGGTAGCCCGCCACCCCCACGAACACCGGGCCGAGCGCGACGGAGGCGGCCGCGGCGAGGCGGATGTGCTCGCTCGCTCCGCGCATCCCCAGCAGGTGCTGGACGAGCAGCGCGATGCCGACGTCGGTCGCGATCGGCCCGAGCCGCAGCAGGTGCAGGAAGTCGATGCCCGTGGCGGAGGCGACCCCCGCGAAGCCCGCGACGGCCGGGAGGTAGCCGGGCGGGTACGGCCAGCGCAGGTCGGGCACGGCGGAGTAGAAGTCGAGCGCATCGCTCTTCAGCGCGTCGCGGACGATGGCGAACGAGGCGAGGTCCTCGGTGTTCGTGTCGGCGAGGATCGCGACGAGCAGCCGGGCGAGCGTGCCCGCCGCGATCGTCAGCCACAGCAGGCGGCGGCCACGTAGGCTCAGCCTCGTGGCGGGAGCGCTCACAGCGGCGGCGGGAGCGCCGCCGGAAGGTGCGGGTCGAGCGCGCGGGCGCGGGCCCAGTAGCGGCTTGCGGCGGCCTCGTCGCCGCGTGCCCGGGCCAGGCGGGCGCGCAGGTGCCACACCCGCAGGTTCTTCGGCTCGAGCTCGGCCGCGTCGGCCAGCAGCTCCTCAGCGCGCTCCGGCCGGCCGCGCTCGTAGTTCGTGCGCGCCATCGCCAGCTCCCGTGCCGCGCCGGGGTTCAGCGGCCGCGAGTCGTCGAACAGGCGCTCGACCTCCTCGACCGGCCGCTGTTCGATCGCGGCGGAGAACGCGTCCTCGACCCTCTTCTCGCTGCGGAAGGTGACGACCCCCGCGGCCACGCCCAGGGCCGACAGCACGGCCACGCCTGCTCGCACGATCGATCGGGTCGGCACGCGCGCATTATGGGTGGCGGGCGCCGCGCTGCTCGCGGGGCCGGTCCTGCTGGCGTTCGACAGCGGCGGCACGGGGGTCTCGACGCAGGCGGCCGGGGCGGTGCTCGCGTTCGGGCTCCTCGTCGTGCTGGCCCTCCTCGCCTCGTGGCCGCTGGTGGAGCGCTCGTGGCCGCTGTATGCCCTTGGCGCACTGGCCGCGCTGTGCGCCTGGACGGCGCTGTCGGCGAGCTGGAGCCCGGCGCTCGGCGACGCGGTGAACGACGCCGACCGGGTCGGGTTCTACGTGGCCGCGTTCGCGCTTGCGGTGGTGGTCATGCGCGCGCCGGCGGTGCGGCGGGTGACGCCGGACGCGCTGATGTGGGGCGTGCTCGTGGTCGCGCTCTACGCGCTCGCGGGCCGGCTGCTGCCGGACGTGGTCGAGGTCAAGCGGGCCCCGGTCGCGGGCGACCGGCTCGACCAACCGCTCACGTACTGGAACGCCATGGGGATCCTCATGGGGTTCGGCGTGCTGCTGGCCACCGCGGTCGCGGCGGACGAGCGCCGGCCGCTGGCCTACCGCGCCGCGGCGTGCGCGGCGGCCGTGCCGTGCGCACTGGCGTGCTACCTCAGCTTCTCGCGCGCCTCGTGGGCCGCGGTGGTGGCCGGCGTGGCGGTGCTGCTGCTGGTGCGCCCGCGCCTGGCGCCGGCGCTGGCCGCGTGGCTGTGGGGTGCGGCGGTGGTGGTGCTCGCGCTGGCGCTGCGGGCGTTCCCGGCTGCCCTGCACCTGGATCGCGGGGCGGATGCGCAGGCCTCCGACGGGCTGCCGGTGGCGCTTCTGTGCGTGGGGCTCGCCGTGGCGGTGGGCGTGGCGTTCGCGCTGGTGGTGCGGCGGCGCGAGGCGGCGGTGAGGTCCCCGGCCCCCGCCACGAGCGGGCCGCCGCCCGGCCCCACCTTCGCCCGCCCCCACGGCTGGCTCGCCGCCGCCGCCGTGGCCGTGGTACTCGGCGCGGGCCTCGCGGTCTCGTTCGCCACCGAGCGCACGGAGGACATCTCGAAGTCGGCCGCGCGCGTGACCACGCTCAAGACCTACCGCGGGGAGTACTGGCGCGTGGCGCTGCGATCGTTCGCCGATCACCCGGTCGGGGGCGTCGGGACGGCCGGCTTCCAGGTCGAGTGGATCCGGGAGCGCGAGGAGCGCGTGTTCGCCTTCGACGCGCACTCGCTCTACATCGAGACGCTCGCCGAGCTCGGCATCGTGGGGTTCGCGCTGCTCGCCGCGTTCGCCGCCTGCGTGGCTGGGGGGCTGCGGCGGCACTTCCGCGCGGCGCCCGGGGACCCGCTGCTCGCCGCCGGCGCCGCGGTGCTCGGCGCGTTCGCCGTGCATGCGGGGATGGACTGGGACTGGGAGATGCCTGCGGTCACGCTGCCGGCGCTCTTGCTCGCGGCCGCGTGCGTGCAGCGGCCGGCGCCGTCCGGATGAGGATCCTCGCGATCGGCAGCCAGTACCCGCCGCACCACCTCGGCGGCTACGAGCTGGTCTGGGAGTCGGGGATGGAGCTGCTGCGCGACGCGGGGCACGAGCCGCTCGTGCTCACCACCGACTTCGCGGTGGCCGACCCGGAGCCGCGTGACGACCCTGGCTTCCCGGTGCGGCGCGACCTGCGCTGGTACTGGAGCGACCACGGCTTCCCGCGCCTCGGCGCACGCGAGCGGCTCTCCCTCGAGCGCCACAACCGGCGCGTCCTCGCACGCGCGCTCGAGGAGCACCGGCCCGACGCGGTGAGCTGGTGGGCCATGGGCGGGATGTCGCTGTCCCTGGTCGAGCAGGTGCGCCGCGCGGGCATCCCCTCGGTGGCCGCGCTGTGCGACGACTGGTGGTCCTACGCGCCCGCGGTCGACGCGTGGACGCGAGCGTTCGCGACCCGCCCGCGGCTAGGGCGCCTGGCGCAGGGGCTCACGGGGATTCCGACCCGGCCCGACCCGGCCGCCGCGATCGGGACCTGGGTGTACCTCAGCGAGGAGCTACGCACCCGCGCCGCGGCGGCGGGGGTCGAGCCGCTCCACTCGCGGGTGGCCACGCGCGGGCCGGACCCGATCTTCGAGCGTCCCGCCGAGGACCGGCCCTGGCGCTGGCAGCTGATCTACGTGGGCCGGATCGACGAGCGCAAGGGCGTGGACCTCGCGGTCGAGGCGATGGCGCTGCTGCCCGAGGAGGCGAGACTCGAGGTGATCGGCGACGGCGACGCGGCCGAGCTGGCGCGGCTGCGTGCGGCCGCACCCGCGGGGCGCGTGCGGTTCGAACGGGTGCCGCGCGGGGAGCTGCCGGACCGCGTGGCGGCGGCGGATGCGCTGCTGTTCCCGGTCCGCTGGCGCGAGCCGTGGGGGCTCGTGCCGCTCGAGGCGATGGCGGCGGGAACGCCTGTGATCGCCACGGGCCGCGGCGGCTCCGGCGAGTACCTGCGCCACGAGGAGAACTGCCTGATCTTCGATCCGGACGGGGGCCCGCCGGCGCTGGCCGCGCAGATCGAGCGCCTCGCGTCGGACCCCGGCCTGCGCGCACGCCTGCGGGCGGGTGGTGCGGCGACGGCCGCCGCCCACGACCCGCGCGGGTTCGAGAGGGCGGTCGCGGAGGAGCTGGAGCGAGCGGCAGCGAAGAGATCCCCGTGAGCGACGAGCGCCCCGCCTACGTCTACCTGCTGCGCTGCCGCGACGGCTCGCTCTACTGCGGCTGGACCTACGACGTGGAGAAGCGTCTGGCGAAGCACCAGGCCGGGACCGCCTCCCGCTACACGAAGACACGCCGCCCGCTGGACCTCGCGGCGGCGTTCGAGCTGCCGGACGCGACGGCGGCGCGGCGCGAGGAGGCACGGATCAAACGCCTGCCGCGGCGCGAGAAGCTCGCGCTCGTGCCCGCATCGTCCTGACGCGCCAGCGCTCGTCGCGCGAGAATGCCGGGATGCCAACCCGGCCGCGCCTCGCCCGCTGGATCCCGATCCTGATCGGCACGGCTCTCGCGCTGGCGCTTGTCGGCTGGGCCGTCTTCGAGCTGATCCCGGACCGCTTCGCGTCCACCGAGGGGCTCACTCCGGACGGAAGGGAGCGGGCGCGCAACGACGTCCGGACGAGCGCCCTGCAGCTCCTCGCCGGCATGGTGGTCGTCGCCGGTGCGGTGCTCTCGGCCCTCACGCTGCGCACCAACCGCGAGGGCCAGATCACAGAGCGCTTCACGCGGGCGATCGACCAGCTCGGCAGCGGCAACCTGCCGGTGCGGCTCGGTGGCATCTACGCGCTCGAGCGGATCGCCCGCGACTCGCAGCGCGATCACGGGCCGATAATGGAGGTGCTCACGGCCTTCGTTCGCGAGAACGCGCCCGCCGATCTAGAGCAGGCGGCCGACGACGCCCGCATCCGCCCCCCGGCCGACGTCGCGGCCATCCTCACCGTGATCGGGCGGCGCATCCGCGCGCACGAGACCGGGGGTGCGCCGCTGAACCTGGCTCGAACCGATCTGCGCGGGGCGCGCCTCGACGGCGCGGACCTGCGTGACGTCATCCTGAGCTACGCCGACCTCAGGCACGCGGATCTCGTGCGCGCACGCCTCGAGGGGGCGATGCTGGTGAGGGCACGACTCGAACGCGCGTCTTTCGGCGTCGATCGGACCATGCCGGAGTACGGAGCGCGGCTGGACGAGGCTTTCCTGATGCGCGCGCACCTCGCCGGCGCGCACCTCGAGGGCGCCCACCTCCGCAGGGCGGAGCTCAGCAACGCGGGCCTCATGGGCGCCAACCTCGCCGGCGCGGACCTCGACGGCGCGTCCCTGGGTGGAGCCGATCTCTCCGGAGCGACCGTCGGGGGCGCGAGCTTCCGCGGCGCGCACTTCGCGAGTACCACGGTCTGGCCCGAGGGGTTCGACCCGGAGGCCGCCGGAGCGCTCTCCCTCGACCTTCCGGACGCCTAGGCGGCACGAGTACGCTCCGGCCGTGCTCGCGGCGAGTCACGAGCGGCTGCTGGCGCGGCTTACCGACGGCGATCTCGTCCTCGACGTCGGCGGTGGGTTCAGCCCGTTCGCACGAGCCGACTGTGTGCTCGACCTGCTCCCGTACGACCGTCGCAGGGCGGTGCCCGGCGAGCGCTTCACGGACGAGACCTGGGTCGAGCGCGACGCGTGCGACCACGAGTCCTGGCCGTTCCCCGACGCGCAATTCGACTTCGCCGTCTGCTCGCACACGCTCGAGGACGTGCGCGACCCGGTCTTCGTCTGCTCGGAGCTCCAGCGCGTGGCGCGAGCGGGCTACATCGAGGTGCCGTCGCGGCTCGAGGAGCAGAGCTGGGGCGTGGTCGGGCCCTGGGTCGGGTGGAGCCACCACCGCTGGCTCGTCGACGCTGGCGCGGATTGGATCCGGTTCGTCGCCAAGCCGCACGCCATCCACGGCCAGGAGGCCGCTCACTTCCCGCCCGGCTTCCACGCGACGCTGACGCCGGAGGAGCGCGTCCAGCAGCTCTGGTGGGAGGGCGCCTTCGACTTCTCCGAGCGCGTCTTCACCGAGGCGGCCGAGCTCGACGCCTACCTGCGCGAGCCGGTCGACGCCCGCGGCGGCCCCTCGCGCGGGTGGCGGGCCCGCCGCCGGCTCGCGCGCCGCGTCAGCGGCGGCTGACGCAGGCGGACGACTCGCCCTTCGCGCAGCCCTCGAGCCGGCGCGCGCTCTTGCGGTAGGCCGGCAGCGCTTCGCGCGCCGCGAACTCGTTCGACCCCTCCGCGTACCGGACGAGCCCCGAGAAGTCGAAGATGTCGCCGTCCGACCGGTACGACGACGCCCACGTGTACCAGTACGCCGCCTCGATCCGCAGCTTCCTGCGGTTCGCCGCGAGCGCGTCGTAGGCGTTCAGCACGAGCTTCGCGAGCTTGCGGTCGGTGGTCTGGAGGTGGTCGCGGTCGCGGCCCACCTTGATCCGGCCCTCGGAGGCGGAGGCGCCGAACTCGGTCACCCGGATCGGCTTCTTCCCGTCACCGCGCTTCTGCATCTCCTTGCGCCCGCGCCGCACGATCTCGACGAGGTTCTTCGGCTCGCGGGTGTACGCGTTGAGCGCGGCCACGTCGAAGGCCCCGCGGATCCCGCCGAGCTTGTAGAGCGACCGCAGCGAGATCCAGGACGAGTTGGTCAGCCCCGCGAGCACTACGCGCGCGCCCGGGTCCGCCGCGCGGATCGCGTCGCGCGCGTCGCGCAGGAGCTTCCCGTACCTGGCCTGCCAGTCGTCGCGAGGCACCCACTGGTACTCCATGTCGGGCTCGTTCCAGATCTGCCAGGTCCGCAGTGGCCGGCGCGGCAACTCCGGGTGCTCGGCCCAGAATGTGCCCGCCTCGCCGTAGCGGCCGATCAGCGTGGTCAGGTACGCCGTGTACTGCTTGGGATCGGCGGGCGCGGAGTGCTTCTCGCCGGAGACGATGCGCGCCCAGCGCGGGGTGTAGATCACCACCGGAAGGAGGTCGATGCCGCGCAACGCCGCGCGCGCGACCAGCGGGTCGGTCTCGTGGAAGCTCACCGCGCCGCCGGCGGTCGGCTGCGCCTCGCTCCAGTCGAACAGCACCCGCGCGGACTCCACCCCGTTGGCCGCCATCGCCCGCCACATCTCGTCCTGCACGCCCGCCGGGCCCCACGAGGCCTCGCGGTCGTAGTCGACACCCTGGAAGCCGAACGGCGCCCGGCGCTCAGCCCCCGCGGCGGGCACGGCCGCGACGAGGCACGCGACCAGCGCGACGAGGCAGAGGCGGAGAGGGGACGCCACCACCCCGATCCTAGGGACGAGGCCGGGGTCCGCGACGCGGTTCGGCTACTCGTGTCCGATCCGGTACAGCGTGAGCCGGTCGCTGCGCGCCAGGACCGCGAAGCCCTCCTCGCGCGCCCAGCGATCGTCGTCGGAGTACTGGCCGGGCACCGGGCACTCCTCGCGCGCGTAGCCACCGCGCCCCACGAGCAGGAGGTCGTAGTGACCGCGGCGGATCGCGGCCGCCCAGCGGTCGCGCCGCGAGTACTCGCGCAACTGCTCGTCCACGGTCGGACCCAGGTAGTCGACCTCGTTGCGCAGCCGCTCGCCGAACGCCGGCCAGACCGGCGCGCGCCCCTCCACGCTCCACACGCCGGCGAGCGCCACCCGCTGCCCGTCCGGCGCGTGGCGGGCGATCCACGCGATCGCGGGGTCACCGTCCTCGTAGCGACCGTCGTTGAACTCGCGCTGGCGGGCGTTCCCGACCGCGATCAGCACCGCCGCGAACGCGACGGCCGCCGCCGCCCGCGCCACGCGCCGCGATCGGCGCCCCCAGCCCTCGGTCGCCTCCGCCACCGGCCACCAGACGTAGAGGGCGACGCCGAGTAGGACGGCGGGCACGGCGGCCACCACGCCCAGGCCGACGTCGAACGAGCGGTCGATCCCCTGCACGACCGCGGCGAGGGCGAGCAGCTCGAGCGGGACCCGCAGGCGCCCGGCCCGCCCCAGCGCCACGGCCGCCAGCGGCGCCGCCACCAGAAGCGCGGGGACCAGGTAGCGCGCGTTCGCGCCCACGAGCAGCGGCTCGCCCTCCGGGCCGAACGCGCTGTAGGGGGTGACGGCGTAGCCGATCGCGAGCAGGACCACGCACGCCAGCCCCGCGACGAGCGCGCCGCGCTGGCGCACCGCGACCACCACCGCCCCGACCAGCCCGAGCCCGATGACCGCTCCCGGCCCCGCGAAGGTCTCGCGGTAGGCCGGGACGATGTACTTCGACCAGACGTCCCAGTCGCCGAGGTAGCCGGCGATGGTGAAGCCCGCGCACTCGCGGATGACATCGCGCGGGGCATCGAAGATCGTGACCCCGAGCGCGCTCAGCTCCAGCGGGAACACGGGGTTGCCGGACAGGACGAGGTTGCGCACGAGCCAGAAGCCGCCGGCGAGCGCCACGATCGCGGCCACCGGGACGGCGTCGCGCAGCGGCCGCGGCCGCGCGGCGACGAGCCAGACGCCGAGGACCGCCGCCACGGCCCACAGCGCGTACCACTTCGTCCCGAACGCGAGGCCGAGCGACAGCGCGGCCAGCAGCAGCTCCGACCTTGGTGCACCGCGCGCGTGGCGCAGCAGGAAGAGGATCCCCACGCCCATCGTCGCGAACATGGCGGAGTCGGTCATCGCCTCGCCGTTGGCGGCGAGGCCCACGACGGGAATGGTCGCGAGCAGCGAGCCGGCGAGCATCGACGCGGGGCGCGGCGCGCCCAGCTCCACCGCGATCGCGTAGACGGCCAGGCCCGCCAGCGCGATGTAGATCGGGTTCACGATCCCGACGAGCCAGTCGTTGCGCCACGGCTGCACGACGGCCAGGAACGTCAGGTCGCCCGTCTGCGGGTAGTTGCCGTTGGCGAGCAGCGGGTTGAACTGGTCCACGCGCCAGACCGTCCCGCTGCGGATCCAGCCGGCGACGTTCGGCAGGTGGAACGTGAGCGAGTCGATCCCCTCCGGCGGCAGCACGGTCCGGTTCCACGCGCTCGCCACGAGCCACAGCGCCAGCGCGCTGGCCGCCGCGAAGCCGATCGCCCACGAGACGGGGCTCTCGCCGCTGCGCGGACCGGGCTCGCGGGGATCCTCGAACCATTCGATCGGGGCCGCCCGCAACCGCGTGGCCCCGACCGCAAGCGCGACCGCCACCGCCGCGGCGCTCCAGCGCGAGAGCAGCCCGACCAGGCCCGGCAGCAGGTGCGACGCCGACAGCGCCGCGGTGGCCAGGACCGCCACCGCCAGCACCCGCGTCACGCCGTCGAGGTGCGCCAGGCGCCGCCGCTGGAGGACCAGCCCGGCGGCAAGCGCCGCCCCCGCCGTGACGGCGAGGAAGGCCAGCCCGGCTAGGTAGTCCGCGAACGGCACCGGCGCGGCGGCTTACCGCCGCCTGGAGCGCTAGCCGCCGGCGACGGCCGGCAGGATGGTGACCTCGTCGCCGTCCTCGACGGGTGTCTCGAGCCCGTCGAGGAAGCGGATGTCCTCACCGGCCACGTACACGTTCACGAAGCGGCGCAGGTCGCCATCCTCGGCGATCCGGTCGCGCAGCCCGTCGTAGCGGTCGTAGAGGCCATCGAGGACCTCCCCCACCGTGCGAGCGTCGTCGACGCTGGCCTCGGCCTCGCCCCCGGTGACGGCCCGGAGCTGTGTCGGGATCTTGACGGTGATGCTCATCGGCCGCGCATCCTACGCACCGGCGCCGACCGGCGCCGCGAAGGCCTCCTCGAACGACCGCGGCGTGGGCTCGATCTCGTTGACCTCGAACGTGCCGCGGACCGCGTCGAGCGTCTTCAGGCCCTCGCCCGTGATCACCAGCACGACCCGCTCGCCACGGGCGATGTCGCCACGCTCGGCGAGCTTGCGCAGCACCGCCGTGGTCACGCCGCCGGCGGTCTCCGTGAAGATGCCGGTGGTCTCGGCGAGCAGCCGGATGCCCGAGCGGATCTCGTCGTCGGTGACGCTGTCGATCCCCCCACCCGAGCGCCGCGCCAGGTCGAGCGCGTAGATCCCGTCGGCCGGGTTCCCGATCGCGAGCGACTTGGCGATCGTGTCGGGGGTGCGGACCGGGCGGCAGACGTCCTTGCCCGCCTCGTAGGCCTGCGCGACCGGGGAGCAGCCCTCGGCCTGGGCGCCGTTGAACGCCGGCAGCTCGCCCTCGACCAGCCCGACCTCGATCCACTCCTCGAACCCGCGCGCGATCTTGGTGAACAGCGATCCGGACGCGACCGGGCAGACGACGCGGCTGGGCAGCTCCCAGCCGAGCTGCTCGGCGATCTCGAACGCGAGCGTCTTCGAGCCCTCGGAGTAGTACGGCCTCATGTTCACGTTCACGAACGCCCAGTCGCGGTCGCCGGCGAGCTCGGTGCAGAGCCGGTTCACGTCGTCGTAGGAACCGCGGACGGCCACGAGGTTCGTGCCGTAGACGCCGGTGGCGAGGATCTTCTGCTCCTCGAGGTCGGCCGGGACGAACACGTAGGACTCGAGCCCGGCGGCCGCGGCGTGGGCCGCGACGGAGTTCGCGAGGTTGCCGGTGGAGGCGCAGGCCACGACCTCGTAGCCCAGCTCCTGCGCCTTCGCGAGCGCGACCGTGACCACGCGGTCCTTGAACGAGTGGGTGGGGTTGGCGGCGTCGTTCTTGACCCAGACCTCGTCGAGGCCGAGCCGCTCGGCGAGCCGGTCGGCCTTCACGAGCGGTGTCGAGCCGGCACCGAGCGCGGACTTCGGCGGCCGCTCGAACGGCAGGAAGTCCGCGTAGCGCCAGATCGACTGCGGTCCCGCCTGCACGCGCCGCCGGGTCTCGGCGGGGTCGAGCGCGCTCAGGTCGTACTCGACCTCGAGCGGACCGAAGCAGCGGTCGCAGACGAACAGCGCCTCCAGCGGGTACCGCTGTTCACATTCCTTGCACTTCAGGGCCTGGGCCGGCATTCACAGCCTCCTAGCGTCTCTGGGTGTCACCGCCGCTTTCGCTTTGTGACGGAGCCTGGACGCTCTGCCACATCTCCCAGACCGTTGCCTTGGCGGCCTGATGGAATTGGCACCGTTTCCGCCGAAGCGGATGGTTGCCGGGGTTTCGTAGGGCCATGTCCCTCCACCCCTCTAGATGCGAACGGCTATGTCGAACCCGGGAGGATACAGCCTGTGGAGGTCAGTGTCATCGTCCCGGCCTGGAATGCGGCGCCAACTCTCGGGCGCGCGCTCGAGGCCCTGGCCGCGCAGCGATTCGACGGATCGTATGAG
>DASVPL010000126.1:0-29739 GCA_036382905.1 Thermoleophilaceae bacterium
CGGGTCCTCCGCGAGCCTCGCCGGCTCGGTCCACGACCTCACCGCGCGCACGCTCGCGCTGCTCCAGTCCTGGCTCGCCGCCGAGCCGCTCGCCGAGTCCCGCCTCGTGCTCCTGACCGACAACGCCCTGGCGACCTCCGACGCCGAGTCGCCGAACCTCTCCCAGTCCGCCCTGCTCGGCCTCCTGCGCAGCGCCCACTCCGAGAACCCGGGACGCTTCGGCGTGATCGACCTCGACGGCGCCGACGCCTCGGCCTCCGCGCTCGCCGGCGCGCTGGCCGCCGAGGAGCCGGAGCTCGCCCTGCGCGAGGGCCGCGCGCTCGCGCCGCGGCTGGCGCGGGCGAGCGTGGAGGACGACGCGGCGCAGGCCGGCGCGGAAGCGGGCGGCGGCGCGGGCGCCGCCGGCGCAGGGCCGGACCCCGATGGCACGGTCCTGATCACCGGCGGCACCGGCGGGCTCGGAGCGCTCATCGCGGGCCACCTGGTGGCCGAGCACGGCGCGCGGCGGCTGCTCTTGACGAGCCGGCGCGGCCTCGAAGCCGACGGTGCCAAGGAGCTGGTCGCCTCGCTGAAGGAGCTCGGCTGCGAGGCAGAGGTGGCCGCGTGCGACGTCGCCGACCGCGAGCAGGTCGAGGCGCTGCTTGCCGCCGTCCCCGCCGAGCATCCGCTCACCTCGATCTACCACGCGGCGGGCACGCTCGACGACGGCGTGATCGACTCGCTCGACGCCGAGCGGCTCCAGAAGGTCATGGCCCCGAAGGTCGACGGTGCGCTCAACCTGCACGACCTCACCGAGGGCGCCGAGCTGTCCGAGTTCGTCCTGTTCTCGTCGGTCGCCTCCACCCTCGGCACTCCGGGCCAGGGCAACTACGCGGCGGCCAACGCGTTCCTCGACGGGCTCGCCCACCGGCGCCGCTCGCAGGGCCTCGCCGCCACGTCGCTGGCCTGGGGGCCGTGGGCGCGCGCCGGCGGCATGCTGGGCAGCCTCAACGAGGTGGACCTGGAGCGCTGGGAGCGCGCCGGCATCTCCACGCTCTCCGACGAGCAGGGCCTTGCGATGCTCGACGCGGCCCGCGCCACGGCGCAGCCGCTGCTCGTGCCCGTGGCCCTGGAGGGCTCCGCGCTCCGCGCGCAGGCGAAGGCCGGCACGCTGCCGGCGATCTTCAGCGGGCTGTACCGCACGGCGGTCCGCCAGTCCGCCGAGGGCGGCGGCTCGCTGGCGACGCGACTGGCCGCGTCGCCGGAGTCCGAGTGGCAGGCGATCGTCCTCGAGATCGTCCAGACCCACGTCGCCGGCGTGCTGGGGCACAGCTCGGGCGAGGCCGTCGACCCGCAGCGCGCCTTCAAGGAGCTGGGCTTCGACTCGCTCGGCGCCGTGGAGCTGCGCAACCGCCTGGGCCAGGCGACCGGCCTGAAGCTCCCGACCACGCTGATCTTCGACCACGCCAGCCCGGCCGCGGTCGCGGAGTTCCTGCGTTCGAAGGTCGGCGGCGCAGAGCGCGCCAAGAAGGTCACCCGCGGCTCGCGCACGCGCAACGACGAGCCGATCGCCATCGTCGGCATGAGCGCCCGCTACCCAGGCGGCGTCCGCTCGCCCGACGACCTCTGGCAGCTGATCGTCGCCGGCGGCGACGCCATCGGCGAGTTCCCCGAGGACCGCGGCTGGGACCTCGAGAAGCTCATCCACCCCGACCCCGACCATCCGGGCACGAGCTACACGCGCCACGGCGGCTTCGTCTACGACGCCGACCGCTTCGACGCCGAGTTCTTCTCGATCTCCCCGCGAGAGGCGCTCGCGCTGGATCCTCAGCAGCGACTGGTGCTCGAGGGCGCCTGGGAGGCGCTCGAAAACGCCCGGATCGATCCGCTCAGCCTCAAGGGCAGCCAGACCGGCGTCTTCACCGGCGTCATGTACCACGACTACGGCATCGCGGGGATGCCGCCCGAGCTCGAGGGCTTTCTCGGCCCGGGCGGCGCCGGCGGCGGCGCGATCCTGTCCGGCCGGCTCGCCTACACGCTCGGGCTCGAGGGCCCGGCGGTCTCGATCGACACGGCCTGCTCGTCCTCGCTCGTGGCTCTCCACGTGGCCCGCCAGGCGCTCGAGCAGGGCGAGTGCGACCTCGCGCTCGCCGGCGGGGTGACCGTGCTCTCGACGCCGATCGCGTTCGTCCAGTTCTCGCGCCAGCGCGCGCTCTCGCCGGACGGGCGCTGCCGGGCGTTCGGCGCCGACGCCGACGGCGTCGGCTGGGCCGAGGGCGCGGGGCTACTCGTGCTCGAGCGGCTCTCCGACGCGCGCGCGAACGGGCACGAGGTGCTCGCGCTGGTCCGCGGCAGCGCCGTCAACCAGGACGGCGCCTCGAACGGGCTGACCGCGCCGAACGGGCCCTCGCAGGAGCGCGTGATCCGCCAGGCGCTGGCGAGCGCGGGCCTGTCGCCGTCCGACGTGGACGTGGTCGAGGCTCACGGCACCGGCACGAGTCTCGGCGATCCGATCGAGGCGCAGGCACTGCTCGCGACCTACGGGCAGAAGCGTTCCAACGGTCCGCTCTACCTCGGGTCCGTGAAGTCGAACATCGGACACACGCAGGCGGCGGCGGGGGTCGCCGGCGTGATCAAGATGGTGGAGGCGATGCGGCACGGGCTTCTGCCGCGCTCGCTCTACTGCGAGGAGCCCTCGCCGCACGTGGACTGGTCGGCGGGCGACATCGAGCTGCTCGCGTGGCCGGTGGACTGGTCGCCGGGCGAGCGCGTCCGCCGCGCCGGCGTCTCGTCTTTCGGCGTGTCCGGCACCAACGCGCACGTGATCGTGGAGGAGGCACCCGCGCCGGAGCCGGAGCCGCTGGTGGAGGCCAACACGCACCTGCCCGTGCTGCCGATCGTCGTCTCCGCGCGCAGCGAGGCCGCCCTGCGCGGCCAGGCCGAGCGCGTGCGCGAGTGGCTCTACGAGCGCGTCGAGCTGGAGCCGATCGACGTCGCTTTTTCGCTTGCCAGCCACCGTGCGCAGCTCGACCGCCGCGCGGTGGTGCTCGGCTCCGACCGCGCCGAGCTGGTGGCGGGGCTCGAGGCTCTGGCCCGTGACGAAACAGACGCCGCCGTGGTCGGCCAGGCGCGCACCGGCAAGTCGGTGTTCGTCTTCCCGGGGCAGGGCTCGCAGTGGGAGGGTATGGCGCTCGAGCTGCTCGACTTGGCGCCGGCCTTCGCCGAGTCGCTGCGCGCGTGCGGCGAGGCGCTTGCCAAATACGTCGACTGGTCGCTCGAGGACGTGCTGCGCGGGGCGGAAGGTGCCCCGTCGCTCGACCGCGTCGACGTGGTGCAGCCCGCGCTGTTCGCGGTGATGGTCTCGCTGGCCGCTCTGTGGCGCTCATACGGCGTCGAGCCGTCGGCCGTGGTCGGCCACTCGCAGGGCGAGATCGCCGCGGCCCACGTCGCCGGCGGCCTGAGCCTCGATGACGCCGCACGCGTCGTCTGCCTGCGCAGCCAGGCGGTGCTCGACGAGCTGGCCGGGAAGGGCGGCATGGGCTCGGTGGCGCTGTCGCCGGAGGACGCGGAGACCAGGTTGCAGCCCTACGGCGAGCGCCTCTCGCTGGCCGCCGTCAACGGCCCCGCCTCGGTCGTGATCTCCGGCGAGATGGAGGCGCTCGACGAGCTGCTGGCGGCCTGCGAGGCCGATGGCACCTGGGCGCGCAAGATCCCGGTGGACTACCCCTCGCACTCCAAGGCGGTCGAGCGGATCGAGCAGCGACTGGCCGAGGAGCTCGGCCCGATCGAGCCCAAGACGGGCAGCGTGCCGTTCTTCTCGACCGTCGAAGCCGAGGTGGTCGACACCGCGACGCTCGACGCCGGCTACTGGTATCGCTCGCTGCGCAACCGCGTGCGCTTCAACGACGCCGTCGCGACCCTGATCGAGGACGGCGCCAGCGCCTTCCTCGAGATGAGCCCGCACCCCGGCCTGACGGTCGGCGTGGCGGCCGCCGCCGACGCCGCCGGCGCCGCCGAGCGCATCGCCGCGGTCGGCTCGCTGCGCCGCGGCGAGGGTGGGCTCGAGCGCTTCCTGGCCTCGCTCGCCGAGGCGCACGTGCACGGCGTCGACGTGAACTGGTCGCAGCTCTTCGCCGGCACCGGCGCGCGCGTGGTCGACCTGCCGACCTACGCGTTCCAGCGCGAGCGCTACTGGCTCGAGGCGGGCACGAACCTCGGGGACCTGGCGGCGGCGGGGCTCGGGTCGGTGGACCACCCGCTTCTGAGCGCGATGCTGGCGAGTCCCGGCAATCGCGGCGCGTCGTTCACCGGGCGGGTGTCGCTCGCGGCGCAGCCGTGGCTGGCCGACCACGCGGTCTTCGATCGCGTGCTGTTCCCGGGGACGGCGTTCGCTGAGCTGCTGCTGGCCGCAGGCGCCGAGCTGGGCTGCCCGGTGGTCGAGGAGCTGACGCTCGAGGCGCCGCTGCTCCTGGCCGAGGGCGACGAGGTGGCACTCCAGGTCGTCGTGGGCGAGGACGACGGTCGCGGGCGCCGCCAGGTCGAGGTGTATTCCAAGCCGCCCGCACACGCCGAGCACGAGGACGACGGCGACGAGGACGACGGCGCCGGCGACTGGGTCCGCCACGCCGGCGGCGTGGTCACCGACGACGCGACCGCCCCCGGCGACGCCGCGCGCAGGCTCGGCGAGGGGACGTGGCCGCCGGAGGGCGCCGAGCCGGTCGACGTGGGCGCGCTCTACGACCGCCTCGCGGACGTCGGTTTCGGCTACGGCCCGGCGTTCCAGGGGGTCGTGGCGGCGTGGCGGCGCGAGGACGAGACCTTCTGCGAGCTGGCGTTGGGCGAGGAGTCGGCCGGCGACGCCGCCGGGTTCGGCGTGCACCCGGCGCTGCTCGACGCCTCCTTCCACGCTGTGCTCGACGGGCTGTCCGCGGAGCTGGGCGGCGGCAGCCTGCCGCTGCCGTTCGCGCTCAGCGGCGTGCGCGTGCACCGCGCCGGGACCACGTCGCTGCGGGTCGCGCTGACGACCGCCGCCGACGGGAGCACGGTGAGCCTTGCCGCGGTGGACGAGAGCGGCCAGCCGGTGCTGGAGCTCGAGTCGCTGGCGATGCAGCCGGTCGACGGTCAGCGCCTCGGCGCGACCACGCGCACGGGCAGCGATTCGCTCTTCAGGCACGCGTGGGTCGAGGTCGCCCTCGACGGCGCCGACGCGGGGTCGGAGACCTACGCGGTGCTCGGCGGCGGCGCCGACCTGCCGGACGACTCGCCGGTCCACGCCGACCTCGACGCGCTGATAGCGGCCAACGAGGATGGCGCCGCCGAGCACGACGTCGTGTTCGCCTCCGCCGCCGACATCGCGTTCGCCGCCGCGCCGGACGGCGACGGCGCCGCCGCGGTGCACGCGGGCGTGGTCGGCCTGCTGTCGTTCCTCCAGTCCTGGCTGGCGGCGGAGACGGAGTCGCGCCTGGTGCTCGTAACGCGCGGTGCGATGGGCGTGGCGCACGGCGAGGCGCCCGATCCCGCCCGCGCGGCGCTCTGGGGCCTCGTCCGCAGCGCCCAGTCCGAGCACCCGGGCCGCTTCGTGCTCGTGGACCTCGGCGAGCGCGAGGACGCCTCGGCGATCGACTGGCCCGCGCTGCTGGCCGCCGACGAGCCCCAGCTCGCCGTGCGCCGCGGCACCGCGTACGCGCTGCGCGTCGCCCGCCTCCACAGCGGCAAGGCCCTGGAGGCGCCCGCCGGCGCCGACGCGTGGCACCTCGACGCGCCGCAGCGGGGAACGCTCGAGAACCTCACCCTGGTCGCGAGCGAGCGCGCCGGGAAGCCGCTGGGCGCCGAGGAGGTCCGGATCGCGATGCGCGCGGGCGGCCTCAACTTCCGCGACGTGCTGATCGCGCTCGGGCAGTACCCGGACGACGACCCGATCGGCAGCGAGGGCGCCGGTGTGGTGCTCGAGGTGGGCGAGGCGGTGACGGACCTCGCAGCCGGCGACCGCGTGTTCGGCTTGATCCCCGAGGCACTCGGCCCGGTGGCGGTGACCGATCGCCGGCTCGTGGCCCGCGCGCCGGACGACTGGTCGTTCGCCGAGGCGGCCTCCGTGCCGATCGTGTTCATGACCGCGTACTACGGCCTGGTCGACCTCGGCCGGCTGAGCGAGGGCGAGACCGTGCTCGTGCACGCAGGCGCCGGCGGCGTGGGAATGGCGGCGATCCAGATCGCGCGCCACCTGGGCGCCGAGGTGTACGCCACGGCGAGCCCCGGCAAGTGGGACGTCCTGCGCGGGCTCGGCCTCGACGACGATCGCATCGCGTCCTCGCGCGACCTCGAGTTCCGCGAGCGCTTCCTGGCGGCGACCGGCGACAAGGGCGTGGACGTGGTGCTGAACGCGCTGGCCCGCGAGTTCGTCGACGCCTCGCTCGACCTCCTCCCGCGCGGCGGCCGCTTCGTCGAGATGGGCAAGGCCGACGTGCGCGACGCCGACCAGGTCGCACGCGACCACGCGGGCGTCGAGTACACCGCCTACGACCTGGTGCGCAACGCCGGCCCGGACCGCATCGCCGAGCTGCTCGGCGAGATCGTCGCGCTGTTCGAGTCGGGTGCGCTGAGCCACCTGCCGCTGCGCGCGCTGGACGTGCGCCACGCCGCCTCCGCGTTCCGCCACCTCGGCGACGGGCGCAACGTCGGCAAGGTCGTGCTCACGATCCCGCCGTCGCTCGACCCCGACGGCACGGTCCTGATCACCGGCGGCACGGGCGACCTGGGCGCACGCGTGGCGCGCCACCTCGCGGGCGAGCACGGCGTGCGCCACCTGCTGCTCGTGAGCCGGCGCGGGCAGGACTCGCCGGGCGCCGCGGAGCTGACCGAGGAGCTGCGCGGGCTGGGCGCCGAGCCGAGCATCGCGGCCTGCGACGTGACCGACCGCGACGACCTAACGGCCCTGCTCGCCGGTATCGGCGCCGAGCACCCGCTGACGGCGGTGGTCCACACGGCGGGCGTGCTCGACGACGGCGTGATCGAGTCGCTCACCCCCGAGCAGGTCCAGCGCGTGCTCCAGCCGAAGGTCGACGCGGGGCTGCTCCTGCACGAGCTGACGCTCGGCACCGACCTGGCGGAGTTCATCCTCTTCTCCTCCGACTCGGGCACGGTCGGCGTGCCGGGTCAGGGCAACTACGCGGCGGCCAACGTCTTCCTCGACGCGCTCGCCGAGCGCCGCGCGGCGCAGGGGCTGGCGGGCAAGTCGCTCGCCTGGGGTCTGTGGAGCAACGCGACCGGTATGGCGGGCAACCTCGGCGAGGCCGACATCGCGCGCCTGAAGCGCCTCGGCGTGGCCGCCCTCTCGGACGAGCTCACGCTGTTCGACGGCGCCCGCGCGAGCGCGGAGTCGGTCGTCGTGCCCACCCGGCTCGACATGCCGGCCCTGCGCGCCTCGGCCGAGGCCGGCACGCTCGCGCCGCTCATGCGCGATCTCGTGCGCGGGCGGCGCCGCCGCGAGCGCGACACAGGCGTCTCGCTCGAGCAGCAGCTCGCGGGCGTGCCCGAGGAGGACCGCGAGGCCGCGGTGCTGGACGTCGTCAGCGCGCAGATCGCCGTCGTGCTCGGCCACGACTCGGCGGACGCCGTCGATTCCGAGCGCAAGTTCAAGGAGCTCGGATTCGATTCGCTGAGCGCGGTC
Organism: Thermoleophilaceae bacterium; assembly: GCA_036382905.1. Lineage (GTDB taxonomy): Bacteria > Actinomycetota > Thermoleophilia > Solirubrobacterales > Thermoleophilaceae > AC-37. Next base: position 7,646 of record DASVPL010000126.1, read on the forward strand.
GAGCTGCGCAACCGCCTCGCGCAGGTCAGCGGAATGCGGCTTCCGTCCACGCTGATCTTCGACCACCCGAGCCCGATCGCGGTGGCCCGCTACCTGCTGAGCACGCTCACGCCGGAGCCGGCGACCGACGGCGAGCCAAGCGGCCAGGCGAGCGAGGCCGAGATCCGCAAGGTGATCGCGTCGATCCCGGTGGAGCAGCTGCGCAGCGCCGGCCTTCTCGACCCGCTCGTGCGCCTGGCCGGGGGCAACGGTGGGGAGACCGAGCCGGAGCCAGACGAGGATCGGTCCGACTCCGTGGACGAACTGGACGTGGACGAGCTTGTGCGGATGGTGGACGGGCCGTGAGCGCCACCCACGAAGAGATCGTCGCGGCGCTCAGGAAGTCGGTCAAGGAGCGCGAGCAGCTGCGCGAGCAGAACCGCCGGCTCGCGGCGAAGGATCGCGAGCCGATCGCCATCGTCGGCATGGGCTGCCGCTTCCCGGGCGGCGTGCGCTCGCCGGAGGACCTCTGGCGGCTCGTCACCTCGGAGGTGGACGCGATTTCGGAGTTCCCGTCCGACCGCGGCTGGGACCTCGACCGCCTCTACGACGCCGACCCGGACGCCCGCGGCGCGGCCTACACCCGGCACGGCGGCTTCATCGACAGCGCCGCCGAGTTCGACGCCGAGTTCTTCGGGATCAGCCCGCGCGAGGCGCTCGCGATCGACCCGCAGCAGCGCGTGCTGCTCGAGGTCGCGTGGGACGCGATCGAGAGCGCCGGCATCGACCCGGCCTCGCTGTCGGGCACACCCGCCGGCGTGTTCGCGGGAGCCGGCGCGACCGAGTACGCCGGGCGCGTGGCGGGCGACTTCGAGGGCTACCGCCTGACCGGCACGCACACCAGCGTCATCTCCGGCCGCATCGCGTACACGCTCGGCATCGAGGGCCCGGCCGTGACCGTCGACACCGCGTGCTCGTCGTCGCTCGTGGCGATGCACCTGGCCTGCGGCGCCCTGCGGCGCGGTGAGGCCCCGCTCGCGCTCGCCGGCGGCGTGACGATCATGTCCGAGCCGTGGATGCTGGTGGAGTTCAGTCGCCAGCGCGGCCTTGCGCCTGACGGGCGCTGCAAGTCGTTCGCCGAGAGCGCCGACGGCACCGGCCTGGCCGAGGGCGCCGGCATGCTCGTCCTCGAGCGGCTCTCGGACGCGCGCCGCAACGGCCACCGCGTGCTGGCGGTGATCCGCGGCAGCGCGGTCAACCAGGACGGCGCGAGCAACGGGCTGACCGCGCCGAACGGGCCCTCGCAGGAGCGCGTGATCCAGGAGGCGCTGGCGAGCGCGGACCTCGAGCCCGCCGAGGTCGACGCCGTGGAGGCCCACGGCACGGGCACCACGCTCGGCGACCCGATCGAGGCGCAGGCGCTGCTGGCCACCTACTGCAAGGGACGCGCGGGCAACCCGCTCCGCCTCGGCTCGGTCAAGTCGAACATCGGCCACATGCAGGCCGCGGCCGGCGTGGGCGGCGTGATCAAGATGGTGATGGCGCTGCGCAACGGGCAGCTCCCTCGGACGCTGCACGTGGACGAGCCCTCATCCCACGTCGACTGGAGCGCGGGCGACATCAGGCTGCTGACCGAGGCCGAGCCCTGGGAGCGCGGCGAGCAGCCGCGGCGCGCGGGCGTGTCGTCGTTCGGCATCAGCGGCACCAACGCCCACACGATCATCGAGGAGGCGCCCGAGGTCGAGGAGCCGGCCGCCGTCGCGCCGGATCCGGCCGAGCCGCCGACGGTCGCGTGGCTCGTGTCGGCCAAGAGCGAGCCCGCGCTGCGGGCCCAGGCGCAGCAGCTGCGCGAATACGTGCGCGAGCACGACGAGCTGACGCCCGTGGACGTCGCGTTCTCGCTCGCGGTCGGTCGCGGCCGCTACGAGCGGCGCGCCGCCGTGGTCGGCGCCGACCGGGACAGCCTGCTCGCCGGGCTCGAGGCGCTGGAACGCGGCGAGCAGCCGGCCAGCGGCGTCACGGGCGCGGTGCGCGGCGGCAGGACGGCGTTCCTGTTCACCGGGCAGGGCGCACAGCGCGCGGCGATGGGACGCGAGCTCGCGGCTGCGTTCCCCGTGTTCGCCGAGGCGCTGGACGCGGTCTGCGCGGAGATCGATCAACACATCGACCGCCCGCTGCGCGAGCTGCTGTTCGCCGATCCGGGATCCGACGACGCCGCGCTCCTCGACCGCACCGAGTTCACCCAGATCGCGCTGTTCGCGCTCGAGGTGGCGCTCTTCCGGCTGGTGGAGTCCCTCGGGGTGAAGCCGGACTTCCTCGCCGGGCACTCGGTCGGCGAGCTGTCGGCCGCGCACGTCGCGGGCGTGCTGTCGCTGCCCGACGCGTGCGCGCTGGTGGCGGCCAGGGGGAGGCTGATCGGCGAGCTCCCGGACGGGGGCGGGATGCTCGCCGTGAAGGCCACCGAGGACGAGGTGAGGGAGTCGCTCGCCGGGTTCGAGGGCAGGCTGTCGATCGCGGCGGTGAACGGGCCGAGCTCGGTCGTGGTCTCCGGCGAGGCCGGTGCGCTCGACGAGCTCGAGCCGGTGTGGACCGAGCGCGAGCGCGACACCAAGCGCCTGCGCGTTAGCCACGCGTTCCACTCGCCGCTGGTCGAGCCGATGCTCGACGAGTTCCGCAAGGTCGCCGAGGGCCTGACGTTCTCGGCGCCCCGCATCCCGATCGTGTCGAGCCTCACCGGCGAGCGCGCCGCCGAGCAGGAGATCACCTCGGCCGACTACTGGGTCCGCCACGTGCGCGAGGCGGTCCGGTTCGCCGATGTCGTCGCGACGCTGGACGGCGCCGGCGTGCGGCGCTTCCTCGAGCTCGGCCCCGACGGCGTGCTGCTCGGGATGGCGGCCGAGCACCTCGGCGCGGAGGCCGACGAGCGGGCTCTGCTCGTACCGGCTCTGCGCTCGAAGCGCGGCGACGCCGAGGCGTTCGCGACCTTCCTCGCCGCGGCCGACGCGGCCGGTGTCGCGATCGACTGGCCGGCGTTCTTCGCCGAGCGCGGCGCGCGGCGCGTGGACCTGCCCACGTACGCGTTCCAGCGCGAGCGCTACTGGCTCGAGTCGCGCGCGGGCGCCGAGGCCGGCGCGGGCCATCCGAGCCTGAGCGGCCACCCGATCCTCACGAACATGGCCGCCCTCGCCCGCGAGGACGAGTGGCTGTTCATGGGACGCCTCTCGCTGCAGGCGAACGAGTGGATCGCGAGCCACGTGATGTCCGACACCGTCGTCCTCCCGGGCACCGCGTTCGTGGACATGGTGCTCCAGGCGGGAGCGGCCATCGGCTGCGACCTCGTCGAGGAGCTCACGCTCGAGTCGGCCCTCCTGCCGCCGGACCACGGGGATGTCGAGGTCCAGGTGTTCGTCGGCGGCGCGGACGAGTCCGGGAGCCGGCAGTTCACGATCCACTCCCGCGCGACGGAGGACGCGGACTGGATCGCCAACGCGAGCGGGACGATCGCGGCGGCGGCGACGGAGGAGGACCCCCTGCTCGATCCGCTGGCGGCGGAGGAGTGGCCGCCGGCCGGCGCGGAGGAGGTCGAGCCGGACTGGGTGGTCGAGCGCCTCGGCGAGATCGCCGGCTTCGACTACGGCCCCGCCTTCATCGGGGTGACCTCGGTGTGGCGCCGCGGCGACGCGATCCTCTCCGAGGTCGAGATCGCCGACGACTACCTCGCCGAGTCCGCGCGCTACGCGGTGCATCCGGCGCTGCTCGACATGGCGCTGCACGCGGGCTTCGCCCAGTACGCCGACGACACGGACCTCCCGCCGGGCCAGGGGAAGATGCTGTTCCGCTGGGCCAACACCCGCCTGCACTCCACCGGCGCGACGCGGCTACGCGTGCGCGCCGCCCCGGCCGGCCCCGACGCGATCTCGGTCGCCGCGTTCACCGAGGACGGCACTCCGGTGTTGTCGGTCGAGGCACTGGCCGCGCGGTCCGTGGACGTCGAGCAGGTCCAGGCATCGCTGAGGGGCGAGCGCCGTTCCCTGTATCGCGTCGAGTGGCCCGCGCTGGGCGACCCTGCCGCGGCGGGCGGCGAGCTGCCGCCGGCGGCGGTCGTCGGCGACGCCGACGCGGACGGGATCGAGAACCGCCACGCGGACCTGGCCGCGCTGGTCGACTCGCTCGAACCGGGGGCCCCGGCGCCCGAGGTCGTGATCGCCGGCATCGCGCCGGGCGGCGGCGACGTGGCCGCGCGGACCGGCGCCGCCGTGGCCGAGGCGCTCGAGCTGCTCCAAGCGTGGATCGCCGCGGCGCGCCTGGCCGACTCGCGGCTCGTGATCGTCACGCGCGGCGCGGTGGCTGCGGCCGAGGGCGAAGTGCCCGACCCGGCGCTCGCCGCGGTCTGGGGACTCGTGCGCAGCGCCCAGTCCGAGCATCCCGGCTCCTTCCTGCTGGTCGACCGCGACGCCGAGGGCGAGCCGCCGTGGGCGCAGCTCCTCGCGACCGGCGAGCCGCAGCTCGCGGTGCGCGGCGGCGAGCTGCGCACGCCGCGGCTGGCCGCGGTGACGCAGGCCGGCGGGGAGCCGGTGTCGTGGGAGAGCGAAGGCACCGTGCTCCTCACCGGCGGCACCGGGGGAATCGGCGCGCTGCTCGCGCGGCACCTCGCGGATCGCGGCGCCCGGCACCTGACGCTCGTCAGCCGTCGCGGACCGGACGCCGAGGGCGCCGGCGAGCTGGTCGCCGACCTCGGCGAGCGCGGGTGCGAGGCGCAGGTCGTCGCCTGTGACGTCGCCGACCGCGACGCCTGCGCCGAGCTGGTCGAGTCGATCACGGCCGACCGGGCCCTCGCGGCGGTCATCCACGTCGCCGGCGTGCTCGACGACGCGACGATCGAGTCGCTCACGACCGAGCAGCTCGAGCGGGTCATGCGCGTGAAGGTCGCCGCTGCCTCGCACCTGTACGAGCTGACCGAAGGCCTCGACCTCACCGCGTTCGTCTCGTTCTCGTCCGTGGCCGCCGTCCTCGGCGCGCCCGGCCAGGGCAACTACGCAGCCGCTAACTCGTTCCTCGACGCGCTCGCGCAGAGCGGCCGCGCCGCCGGCCGGTCGCTCACATCGCTCGCGTGGGGACCGTGGGATCGCGACAGCGGGATGACGGCGACGATCGGCGCGGCGGACATCGCGCGCATGGAGCGCATGGGCATCGGCTCGGTGACCCCCGAGGTCGGCCTCGAGCTCTTCGACGCGGCGCTCGACTCCGGCGACTCGGCGCTGGTGCCGGTGCGCCTCGACAGCGGCGCGCTGCGCACGCAGGCGCGCGACGGCACGCTGCCCGCGATCCTGAGCGGGCTGGTGGCGGCCCCCGCACGGCGCGCGGGCGCTGGTGGCGGATCGCTCGCGCGGCGACTGGACGAGCTTCCGGAGGAGAGGTGGGACGAGGCCGTGCTCGACCTCGTCCGCAAGCAGGTTGCTGCGGTGTTGGGCCATGACTCGCCCGACGCGGTGGAGCCAGCGCGCTCGTTCAAGGAGCTCGGGTTCGACTCGCTCTCGGCGGTCGAGCTGCGCAACCGGCTGATCCAGGCCACCGGGCTGCGCCTGCCCTCGACGCTCGTGTTCGACCACCCGACGCTCGAGGCGGTGGCGAAGCTCGTCCGCTCGGAGGTCTCGGGCGCCGAGCGCGGCAGCAGGGCGAAGTCGCGCGCACGTACGCGCAGCGACGAGCCGATCGCGATCGTCGGGATGAGCTGCCGGTTCCCCGGCGGCGTGTCCTCGCCGGAGGAGCTGTGGGAGCTCGTCGCCTCCGGGACCGACGCGATCTCGCCGTTCCCGGACAACCGCGGCTGGGACCTCGACCGGCTGTTCGATCCCGACCCAGACGAGCCCGGCACCACATACACGCGCGAGGGCGGCTTCATCCACGACGCGCCGGATTTCGACGCCGGGTTCTTCGGGATCGGGCGCAGCGAGGCCCTGGCCATGGACCCCCAGCAGCGGCTGATGCTGGAGGGAGCCTGGGATGCGTTCCAGAGCGCGGGCATCGACCCCGCCTCGCTGCGCGACACCGAGACGGGCGTGTTCGCCGGCGCGACGGTCTCCGACTACCGCAAGAGCATCGGCGGGGAGTACGAGGGCTTCCGGCTGACCGGCACCACGATGAGCGTCCTGTCCGGCCGGCTCGCCCACACGTTCGGCCTCCAGGGCCCCGCGATGACCGTGGACACGGCGTGCTCGTCGTCGGCGGTGGCGCTGCACCTCGCGTGCCAGGCGCTGCGGAACGCGGAGTGCTCCCTGGCGCTCGCTGGTGGCGTGACCGTGATGGGGTCGCCCTACCTGCTGATCGACTTCGCGCGTCAGCGTGGCCTCGCCCCGGACGGGCGCTGCAAGTCGTTCGGCGCAGGCGCGGACGGCGTCGGATTCTCCGACGGCCTCGGCGTGCTCGTGCTGGAGCGGCTGTCCGACGCGCGCCGCAACGGCCACCGCGTGCTGGCTCTGATCCGCGGCAGCGCGGTGAACCAGGACGGCGCCTCGAACGGCCTCACGGCGCCGAACGGGCCCTCGCAGGAGCGCGTGATCCACCAGGCGCTGGAGAGCGCGGGGCTCTCGCCCGCCGACGTGGACGCGGTGGACGGGCACGGGACGGGCACGACGCTGGGCGATCCGATCGAGGCGCAGGCGCTGCTGGCGACCTACGGTCAGGAGCGCGCCGACGGTCCGCTGCGGCTCGGGTCGATCAAGTCGAACATCGGTCACACCTCGGCGGCGGCCGGGGTCGCCGGCGTGATCAAGATGGTGATGGCGCTGCGCCACGGCGAGCTGCCGCGATCGCTCAACTGCGAGGAGCCCTCGCCGCACGTCGACTGGTCGGCGGGCGAGGTGCGGCTGCTGGCGGAGCCCGAGCCGTGGGAGCCGGGGGAGCGGCCGCGGCGAGCGGGCGTGTCGTCGTTCGGGATCAGTGGGACGAACGTGCACCTGATCGTGGAGGAGGCCCCCGCGGAGGAGGCGCCGGCCGAGGAGCCGACCGCCGAGCTGCCCGTGCTGCCGATCGTCGTATCCGCCCGCAGCGAGGCCGCATTGCGCGGCCAGGCCGAGCGCCTGCGCGGGTGGATCACCGAGCGCGTCGAGCTCGAGCCGCGCGACGTCGCTTTCTCGCTGGCGAGCGCCCGCGCGCAGCTCGACCGCCGCGCGGTCGTGCTCGGCTCAGACCGCGAGGAGCTCGCCGCCGGCCTCGACGCGCTCGCCCGCGACGGCGACGAGGGCGCCGTCGTCGGCCAGGCGCGCTCCGGCAAGTCGGTCTTCGTCTTCCCGGGCCAGGGATCGCAGTGGGAGGGCATGGCGCTCGAGCTGCTCGACGCCGCGCCGGTCTTCGCGGAGTCGCTGCGCGAGTGCGGCGAGGCTCTGTCGCGCTACGTCGACTGGTCGCTCGAGGACGTTCTGCGCGGTGCCGACGGCGCCCCGTCGCTCGAACGCGTGGACGTCGTCCAGCCCGCCCTGTTCGCGGTGATGGTCTCGCTCGCGGCGCTGTGGCGCAGCTTCGGGGTCGAGCCCTCGGCCGTGGTGGGCCACTCCCAGGGCGAGATCGCCGCCGCCTACGTCGCCGGCGGCCTCTCGCTCGACGACGCCGCCCGCGTCGTCTGCCTGCGCAGCCAGGCCGTCGCCGACGAGCTCGCCGGCCACGGCGGGATGGGCTCGATTGCGCTAAGCCCCGAGGACGCCGAGGCGAAGCTCGAGCCCTACGGCGAGCGCCTCTCGCTCGCCGCCGTCAACGGCCCCGCGTCGGTCGTGATCTCAGGCGAGATGGAGGCGCTCGACGAGCTGCTGGCGGCCTGCGAGGCCGACGGCACCTGGGCGCGCAAGATCCCGGTCGACTATCCCTCGCACTCGAAGGCGGTCGAGCGGATCGAGGCGCGGCTGGCAGAGGACCTCGGCCCGATCGAGCCCAAGACGGGCAGCGTGCCGTTCTTCTCGACGGTCGAGGCCGAGGTGGTCGACACCGCGACGCTCGACGCCGGCTACTGGTATCGCAGCCTGCGCAACCGCGTGCGCTTCAACGACGCCGTCGCCGCCCTGATCGAGGACGGCGCCTCTGCCTTCCTCGAGATGAGCCCGCACCCGGGCCTGACCGTCGGCGTCGCCGCCGCCGCCGACGCCGCCGGGGCCTCCGAGCGCATCGCCGCGGTCGGCTCGCTGCGCCGCGGCGAGGGTGGGCTCGAGCGCTTCCTGGCCTCGCTCGCCGAGGCGCACGTGCACGGCGTCGACGTGAACTGGTCCCAGCTCTTCTCCGGCACCGGCGCGCGCGTGGTCGACCTGCCGACCTACGCGTTTCAGCGCGAGCGCTACTGGCTCGAGGGTGACGGCGGCGCCGGTGACCTGGCCGCCGCAGGCCTGATGGCCGTGGACCACCCGCTGCTCAGCACCGGCCAGCTCCTCGCGGGTACGGACGAGTGGCTGTTCACGGGCCGCGCGTCGCGCGCGACGCAGACCTGGATCAGCGATCACGTCCTGCTCGACACGGTGGTCGTGCCGGGCACCGCCTGGGTCGAGGTCGCCATGGCCGCGGGCGCGGCCGTCGACTGCGAGATGCTCGACGAGCTCACCTTCGAGTCGCCGCTGGTGCTCGGCGAGAACGAGGGCGCGCAGCTTCAGGTCCGCGTGGACGGAGCGGACCCCTCGGGCCGCCGCGAGTTCGCGATCTACTCGCGCCCGGAGGACCCGTCGCGCGAGGGCGACGACCAGGAGTGGACTCGGCACGCGAGCGGTGCGGTCGCGTCCGCGGCCGAGGCGGAGCGGTCGGAGCAGATCGAGCGGCTGGCGGCGGAGGCATGGCCGCCGGAGGGCGCCGAGGCGATCGACGTGGACGGCCTGTACGACCGGCTCGTCGGGATGGGCTTCGCGTACGGGTCGGCGTTCATGGGGGTCGAGGCCGCCTGGCGCCGGGGCGACGAGCTGTTCGCCGAGGTCGCGCTCGACGGGGAGCACGCCGCCGAGGCGGAGCGCTACGGAATGCATCCCGCGCTCTTCGACACCGCGATGCATCCCGTGGTGGCCCTGCTGGCCGAGCGCGACGACGGGGCGGGCAGGATGCTGTTCCACTGGAAGGGCATGCGGCGCTACTCCGGGCAGGTGACGTCGATGCGCGTTCGCCTGGAGCTGGTCAGCGACGAGGCGTGGAACGTCGCGGCGCTCGACGTCTTCGGCGCGGACGTCCTGTCCGTGGACGCGGTGGTGGCGCGGCCGGTCGAGGCCGCGCAGCTCGCGCTCGCGCGCCGCGACCACGACGACGCGCGCCTGAGGCTGGATTGGGTCGAGGTTCCGGCTTCGTCGACCAACGGTCACAAGCCGCTCTTCGCGCAGCTCGCCGGCGTGGACGCCGATGGCCTCGGCGAGTCCTACGCGGACCTGCCGGCGCTGGTCGAGGCGATCGAGGGCGGTGCGCAGGCGCCCGACGTGGTCCTCGCGGCCATGCCGCGGGTCGACGCCGGCGACGCGGCCGAGTCGGCGCGCGCGGGCGCGTGCCAGGCGCTCGAGCTCGTGCAGGGCTGGCTCGCCGACGAGCGCCTGTCCGGCGCGCGTTGCGTGCTCGTGACGCGCGACGGGGTCGCCGTGAGCGGAGACGAGTCGCCGGACCTGGCCGCCGCCGCGCTGTGGGGCCTGGTGCGCTCGGCGCAGAGCGAGCACCCTGGCCGCTTCGGGCTCCTCGACATCGACGGCGCCGATGCGTCCTGGCAGGCTGCCGCGGCGCTGCTCGCGGCGGGCGAGCCGCAGCTCGCGCTGCGCGACGGCGTCGCGCGTGTACCGCGCATCGCGCGTGCCACGGCGGCACCGGCAGCGACCGCGCCCGCGTTCGACCCGGACGGCACGGTGCTGATCACCGGCGGCACCGGCGGGCTGGGCGCGCTCGTGGCGCGCCACCTCGCCGCCGAGCACGGCGTCCGCCACGTGCTGCTGGCCAGCCGGCGCGGCACCGAGGCGCCGGAGTGGGCTCAGCTCGAGGCCGAGCTGGCGGAGCTGGACGTCGAGCCGGTGGTCGCGGCGTGCGACGTCGCCGACCGCGGGCAGCTCGAGGCTCTGATCGCCTCGGTCGCACCGGAGCACCCGCTGACGTCGGTGATCCACACGGCCGGCGTGATCGAGGACGGCCTGGTCGAGTCGCTGACTCCCGAGCAGGTCGACCGCGTGATGCGCCCGAAGGTCGACGGTGCGCTACATCTGCACGAGCTCACGGAGGGCCTCGAGCTGGCCCAGTTCGTGATCTTCTCCTCGTTCGCGGCCACGCTCGGCTCGCCCGGCCAGGCGAACTACGCCGCGGGCAACGCGTTCGCCGACGCGCTCGCGCAGAGGCGGCACGCGAGCGGCCTCGCCGCCAAGTCGCTCGTCTGGGGAGCGTGGGCGGAGGCCGGCGGCATGACCCGCGATCGAAGTGAGGCGGACGCGGCGCGCATCCGGCGCCTCGGCGCCGCGCTGCTGACGGAGGCCGAGGGCCTGGCGCTCTTCGACGCGGCGCTGGACGCCGACGACGAGCTGCCGGTGCTGGTGCGCCTCGAGTCGGGAACGCTGCGCGGCATGGCGCGCGACGGCGTGCTGCCGCCGATCCTGAGCGGGCTCGTCCGCACCCGGCCGACGCGCTCGGGCGAGGCCGCGGACTCGCTCCAGCGGCGTCTCTCCGGCGTGCCGGAGGCGGACTGGCCCGAGACCGTCCTCGACCTGGTGCGCGACCAGATCGCCGCCGTGCTCGGCCTCGAGTCGCGCGACGAGGTCGAGCCGCAGGTCGCCTTCAAGGAGATGGGCTTCGACTCGCTGGCCGGCGTGGAGCTGCGCAACCGGCTGCTGCGATCCACGCGGCTCCAGCTGCCGGCGACGCTCGTGTTCGACCATCCGACTCCCGCCTCCGTGGCCGAGTACATGCTCGGGCAGCTCCCCAAGGGAGGAGGCGGCGGTGCGGAGCGGCCGCCGATCGACGGGGAGTTCGACCGGATCGAGCGCCTGGTGCAGGAGATCGCGACCGACGAGCGGACCCGCGCGCAGGTCGAGACCCGGCTGCGTGCGTTCAACGCTCGCATCCAGAGCTTCCTCGTGGACCCCGGCGAGTCGGCGGACGCCGACCTCGACGAGGACCTCGAAGCGGTCTCCGACGAAGAGATGTTCGCCCTGATCGACAAGGAACTCGGACCCTCATGACCGACGACCAACGCCTACGTCAATACCTGCGCAAGGTCACCGGCGAGCTGCGCACGGCGCATCGCCGCGTGCGCGAGCTAGAGCAGCGCGACCACGAGCCGATCGCCATCGTCGGCATGAGCTGCCGCTACCCGCAGGCGGTGCAATCGCCCGAGGAGCTGTGGGAGGTCGTGGCCGGCGGCGTCGACGCCGTGACCGAGTACCCGGACGACCGCGGCTGGGACCTCGAGCGCCTGTACGACCCGGACCCCGACAACCCCGGCACCGTCTACTCGCGCGAGGGCGGGTTCGTGCGCGACGTGGCCGATTTCGACGCCGAGTTCTTCGGCATCAGCCCGCGCGAGGCGCTCGCGATGAACCCGCAGCAGCGGATCACGCTCGAGATCGCGTGGGAGGCGCTCGAGGACGCGGGCATCGACCCGACCTCGCTGCACGGGAGCCAGACCGGCGTGTTCGCCGGTGTCTTCCACGACGACTACAGCGTCGGCCCGGTGCGGGCCATGGCGGCTCCGGAGCTCGAGGGCTACGCGTACATGGGCGACGCGGCGTGCATCCTGTCCGGGCGCGTGTCCTACACGCTCGGCCTCGAGGGGCCCGCGCTGTCGGTCGACACGGCGTGCTCGTCGTCGCTGGTCGCGATCCACCTGGCGAGCGAGGCGCTGCGCAACCGCGACTGCTCGCTCGCGCTGGCGGGGGGCGTCACGACGATGTCCACCCCGATGTTCCTGATCTCGCTGAGCCGTCAGCGGGCGATGTCGCCGGACGGGCGCTGTCGGGCGTTCGGTGCGGAGGCAAACGGCGTCGGCTTCTCGGAAGGCGCGGGGATGCTGGTGCTGGAGCGGCTCTCGGACGCGCGCCGGCTCGGCCACCGGGTGCTGGCGCTCGTGCGCGGGAGCGCGGTGAACCAGGACGGCGCGTCGAACGGGCTGTCCGCGCCGAACGGGCCCTCGCAGGAGCGGGTGATCCGCCAGGCGCTTGCGAGCGGCGGCCTGACCCCGGCCGACGTGGACGCCGTCGAGGGCCACGGCACGGGCACGACGCTGGGCGACCCGATCGAGGCGCAGGCGCTCCTGGCCACGTACGGGCAGGAGCGTGAGAACGGACCGCTCCGGCTCGGGTCGATCAAGTCGAACATCGGGCACACGTCGGCCGCGGCCGGGGTCGCGGGCGTGATCAAGATGGTGATGGCGATGAGGCACGGGGTGCTGCCGCGGTCGCTCTACTGCGAGGAGCCCTCGCCGCACGTGGACTGGTCGATGGGCGACGTGCGGCTCCTGGCGGAGGCAGAGCCGTGGGAGCCGGGATCGCGCCCGCGCCGCGCCGGGGTCTCGTCGTTCGGGATCAGCGGGACGAACGCGCACGTGATCGTGGAGGAGGCGCCGGCGGCGCAGCCCGCGCGGTCCGCGCCCGCGGACGGCCCTGCCGAGGCTGCGGCGGCCGCGGAGCCCGTGGCCGCCGAGGAGGCGCCGGTCGAGGGGGCGCCCGCGGCGGAGGCCGCGCCCGCCGAGGGGGCGCCCGCAAACTCGCCGGCCGAAGGCGCGCCCGCCGAGGGGGCGCCCGTGGACTCGCCCGCCGAAGGCGCGCCCGCCGAGCCCGCGGCTGCGCCCGCACCCCTCCCCGCCATCCCGCTGATCCTCTCCGCGCGCACCGACGCCGCCCTCGCCGCCCAGGCCGAGCGCCTGCGCGCGCGCCTGCTCGATCGCACCGAGCTCGAGCCGCTCGACGTCGCCTACTCGCTCGCCACCGGCCGCGCCCGCTTCGAGCGCCGCGCCGCACTCGTCGCCGCCGACCGCGACGAGCTGATCGCCTGCCTCGACGCGCTCGCCGCCGGCGAGCTGCCCGCCTCGGGCAGCGTCGGCGAGCCGCGCTCCGGCAAGAGCGCCTTCCTGTTCTCCGGCCAGGGCGCCCAGTGGGCCGGCATGGGCCGCGACCTCTACAGCTCCTACCCGGTCTTCGCGCAGGCCCTCGACGCCGCCTGCGCCGAGCTCGACGCACAGCTCGGGCGCTCGCTCCGCGAGCTCGTCTTCGCAACCGAGGGCTCGCCCGAGGCCGAGCTGCTCGGTCGCACCGAGAACACCCAGGCCGCGCTGTTTGCGCTCGAGGTCGCCCTCTACCGCCTGTTCGAGTCCTTCGGCCTGCGCCCCGACTACCTGGTCGGGCACTCGATCGGCGAGCTCAGCGCCGCCCACGTCGCCGGAGTGCTCTCGCTCGCCGACGCCTGCGTGCTGGTCGCAGCGCGCGGGCGCCTCATGGGAGCGCTGCCCGAGGGCGGCGCGATGCTGGCGGTCGAGGCCGACGAGGACGAGCTCGCACCCACGCTCGGCGAGCAGCTCTCGATCGCCGCGATCAACGGACCGCGCGCGCTCGTCGTCAGCGGCGAGCGCTCTGCCGTCGAACAGTGCGAGGCCCACTGGCGCGCGCAGGGCAGAAAGACCTCGCGGCTCGACGTCAGCCACGCCTTCCACTCACTCCTGATGGAGCCGATGCTCGACGAGTTCCGCGCCGTCGCCGCCGGCCTCGGCTTCGAGCCCCCACAGATGGCGGTCGTCTCGAACCTGACCGGCGAGCTCGCCACCGACGAGCTGACCGACCCCGGCTACTGGGTCCGCCACGTGCGCGAGGCGGTCCGCTTTGCCGACGGCGTCCGCGAGCTCGAGCGCCGCGGCGTCACCAGGTTCATAGAGCTCGGCCCCGACGGCGTGCTGACGGCGATGGCGCGCGGCTGCGTCTCCGAGGACCACGCCGAGCGCTCCCTGTTCGCCGCCGCCATGCGCGCCGAGCGCGAGGGCCCGCGCACGCTCGCGGCCTGCGCCGGGGCGATGGAGGTCGCCGGGCTCGGGCTCGACTGGCACGCGTTCTTCGCCAACCGCGGAGCGCAGCGCGTCGACCTGCCGACCTACGCCTTCCAGCGCGAGCGCTACTGGCTGGAGCCCAGCGAGAGCGCCGGTGACCTGACCGCCGCGGGCCAGGCCTCGGCCGAGCACCCGCTGCTCGGGGCCGCCGTCCGGCTCGCCGGCGACCAGGAGGGCTGGCTGTTCACCGGACGCCTGTCGCTCAGGACCCACCCCTGGCTCGCCGACCACGCCGTCGCCGATGTTGTGATCCTGCCGGGCGCCGCGTTCATGGAGCTCGCGCTGGCCGTCGCCGACCGAGTCGGGGCGGGCGAGCTCGAGGACCTGACGCTGGTCGCGCCGCTGGTGCTCACCCAGGACGCCTCGCTGGCCGTGCAGATCACGGTGGCCGAGGCCGACGAGGAGGGACGCAGGCCGATCAACGTCTACTCCTCCGCGCAGGGGGAGGAGCCGGGCGACGAGGACTGGGTACTGCACGCCTCCGGGCTGCTCGGGGCGGAGGGCGCCGCGGCGAGCGAGACGGACGCCGCGCTCGCGGACTTCGCCGCCGCGAGCTGGCCGCCCGCGGGCGCCGAGCCGGTCGACGTCGAGACCTTCTACGAGCGCGTGGCCGCCGCCGGCTACGACTACGGCCCCAACTTCCAGGGCATGCGCGCGGCCTACCGCAAGGACGGCGAGTGGTACGCCGAGGTCGCGCTCGCCGGCGAGCAGGAGACCGAGGCCGCCGGCTACGGCGTGCACCCGGCGCTCACGGACGCGGCGCTGCACACGATCGTGCTGGAGGCGCTCGAGCGGCTCGAGCCGGGCGCCGCCCCGGAGGTCCCGTTCTCGTTCTCGGGCGTGCGCCTGCTCCGTCACGGCGCCTCGTCGTTGCGGGTGCGGATGCGGACGACTCAGGACGAGGACTCCGACGCGCGGACCGTGCGGCTGCTGGCACTCGACGAGTCCGGCGCCCCCGCCCTGGCGATCGAGGCGCTGAAGGCACGCGCGGTCGACCAGGCGAGCCTGAAGGCGCGGGCGAGCGCAGGTAACGACTCGCTGTTCGACGTGGAGTGGGTCGAGGTTCCCGCCGCGGACACGAACGGCTCGACGCTGAACGCGACGGTGCTCGGCGACGAGGAGCTGGACCTCGACAGCCCCGCGGTCGAGCTCACCCGCCACCCGGACCTCGACGCGCTCGCCGAGGCGATCGCCGCCGGAGCGCCGGCCCCCGCGGTCGTGCTCGTGCGCGCCGCATCGATCGCGCCGGCGGACGGCGGGCTCGCGGACTCGGTCCACGACCTCGGTGCACGCATGCTCGACCTGCTCCAGTCGTGGCTCGCGAGCGAGCCGCTGGCCGAGTCCCGGCTCGTGCTCCTCACCGACGGCGCGCTGGCGGTCTCCGGCGGCGAGTCGCCCAACCTCGCGCAGGCCGCGCTGCTCGGCCTCATGCGCAGCGCCCACTCGGAGAACCCGGGGCGCTTCGGGGTGATCGACCTCGACGGCAGCTCCACCGCGGGCCTCTACGGCGCGCTCGTCAGCGGCGAGCCGGAGCTGGCGCTCAGGGAGGGCGTGGCCCGCGCGCCACGGCTCGCCCGGGCCGGGTCCGGGACCCCGCTGATGCCGCCGGAGGGCGAGGCCGCGTGGCAGCTCGGCATCGAGACGCCGGGCACACTCGAGAGCCTCGTCCTGATCCCCAGCTCGACGGCGCGCGAGCCGCTCGAGCCGGGTCAGGTTCGCGTCGCGATGCACGCCGCGGGGCTCAACTTCCGCGACGTGGTGGTCGCGCTCGGCCTCGTGTCCCACGCGGGTGGGGAGCTCGGCGGTGAGGGGGCCGGCGTGGTGAGCGAGGTCGGCCCCGGCGTCGAGGGCCTCGCACCGGGCGACCGCGTGATGGGGCTGATGACCGCCGCCCTCGGGACGACGACGATCACCGACGCCCGGCTGCTCGCGAAGATCCCGGACGGCTGGTCGTTCGCCGAGGCGGCGTCGGTGCCGATCGTCTTCATGACGGCCTACCACGGGCTCTTCGACCTCGCCGACCTGAAGCAGGGCGAGGCGGTGCTGCTGCACGGCGCGGCCGGCGGCGTCGGGATGGCGGCGATCCAGCTCGCGGCTCACGTGGGCGCCGAGGTCTTCGCCACCGCGCACCCGAGCAAGTGGGAGACGGTCGAGGGGTTGGGCGTCGATCGCTCCCACATCTCCTCGTCGCGCACCCTGGACTTCAAGGACGAGGTCCTCGAACGGACCGGCGGCAGGGGAGTCGACGTCGTCCTGGACTCGCTCGCGGGCGAGTTCGTCGACGCCTCGCTCGACCTCCTCCCGCGCGGCGGCCGCTTCATCGAGATCGGCAAGACCGACATCCGTGACGCCGACGAGGTCGCCGCGCAGCACGCCGGCGTCGCCTACCAGGCGTTCGACCTGCTGGAGGCGGGGCCCGGGCGCATCCAGACGATGCTGAGCGAGGTCGTGTCGCTGTTCGAGCAGGGCGTGCTCCACCACCTGCCGGTCTCCACGTGGGACCTCCGCCGCGGGCCGGACGCGTTCCGGCACATGCGCGAGGCGAAGCACGTCGGGAAGATCGTGCTGTGCGTGCCGCAGCCGCCGGAGCGCGACGGCACCGTCCTGATCACCGGCGGCACCGGCGGGCTAGGCGCGCTCGTGGCGCGCCACCTGGCCGGCGAGCACGGCGCGCGGCGACTCGTGCTGACGAGCCGGCGCGGCCTCGAGGCCGAGGGTGCCGAGGAGCTCGTGGCCGCGCTCGCGGAGCTGGGCTGCGAGGCCGAGGTGGCCGCGTGCGACATCGCCGATCGCCAGCAGGTCGAGGCGCTCCTCGCCGCCATTCCCGCCGAGCACCCGCTCACGGCGATCGTGCATGCCGCTGGCGTGCTCGACGACGGCGTGATCGACTCGCTCGACGGTGAGCGGCTCAGGAAGGTCATGGCGCCGAAGGTCGACGGCGCGCTCAACCTGCACGAGCTGACCGAGGACGCGGTGCTCTCGCAGTTCGTCATGTTCTCGTCGGTCGCGTCGACGCTCGGCAGCCCGGGGCAGGGCAACTACGCGGCGGCCAACGCGTTCATGGAGGCGCTCGCGCAGCACCGCCAGGCCCGCGGGCTGCCCGCCACCGCTCTCGCGTGGGGCGCGTGGGAGCGGGTCGGCGGCATGCTCGGGGCCCTGAGCGATGCGGACCGCTCGCGCGGCGAGCGCATGGGCATCACGGCGCTGCCCGACGAGCAGGGCCTCGCGCTGCTCGACACCGCGCGCGCTGCCGCGCAGCCGCTGCTCGTGCCGGCGCGCCTCGACAGCGGCGCGCTCCGCTCGCAGGCGAAGGCCGGCGTGCTGCCAGCGATCCTCCAGGGCCTCGTCCGCGCGCCCGTGCGCCGGGCCGCCGAGACGAAGGGCTCGCTGGCGACGCGCCTGGCGGCGGCGCCCGAGTCCGACTGGCAGGCGATCGTCCTCGACCTCGTCAAGAGCAACGTCGGCGGCGTGCTGGGGCACAACTCGGGCGACGCCATCGATCCGAAGCGCGCGTTCAAGGACCTGGGCTTCGACTCGCTGAGTGCGGTCGAGCTGCGCAACCGGCTCACCCAGGCGACCGGCATGCGGCTGCCGACGACGCTCGTCTTCGACCATCCCAGCCCCGCCGCGGTGGCCGAGCAGCTCATCGGAATGGCGGTGCCGAAGGCGAAGACGAACGGCGACTCCGGGGAGTCCGAGCTGCGCGAGGTGCTCGCGTCGATCCCGATCCGCCGCCTGCGCGAGGCGGGGCTGCTCGATCCGCTCGTGGAGCTCGCGCGCTCGGACGGCTCGTCCTCCCCGTCCGACGGGGACGGCGACGGCGGGGCGCCGGCGGCGTCGATCGACGAGATGGACGCCGAGGCGCTGATCCGGATGACCCGCGGAGAGGTCGAGGAGAGCGGGCTCGAGAACGCGCTCGACTCCTGACCGTCTGAATGGCCGACAACCAGGAACAGCTAGTCGAGGCGCTGCGCACCTCGCTCAAGGAGACCGAGCGACTGCGCCAGCAGAACCGGCGGCTGGTCGCGAAGGCGACGGAGCCGATCGCGATCGTGGGCATGAGCTGCCGCTTCCCGGGCGGGGCGGACTCGCCCGCCGCGCTGTGGGAGCTGGTCGCCGAGGGTCGCGACGCGATCGGTGAGTTTCCGGGCGACCGCGGCTGGGACCTCGACCACATCTACGACCCGGATCCGGACGCGCTTGGCACGAGCTACACCCGTCACGGCGGCTTCCTCGCCGACGCGGCCGAGTTCGACGCGGACTTCTTCTCGATCTCCCCGCGCGAGGCGCTGGCGATGGATCCTCAGCAGCGGCTGCTCCTGGAGGGCGCGTGGCAGGCGTTCGAGGACGCCGGGATGGCGCCGACGAGCCTCCGGGGAAGCGCGACCGGTGTCTTCGTGGGCGTCGTCAACTCCAACTACGGGATCGAGCTGGAGTCGCCGAAGGAGGTCGAGGGCTTCCGCCTGACCGGCACCACGACGAGCGTGGCGTCGGGCCGGCTCGCGTACACGCTCGGGCTCGAGGGGCCGGCGGTCTCGGTGGACACCGCGTGCTCGTCGTCGCTCGTCGCGCTGCACCTCGCCTGCCAGGCGCTGCGGCGGGGCGAGTGCGAGCTGGCGCTTGCCGGCGGCGCGACCGTGCTCGCCAGCCCGGGCCTGTTCATCGAGTTCTCACGCCAGCGCGGGCTCTCGCGCGACGGCCGCTGCAAGGCGTTCGGCGCGGGTGCCGACGGCACGGGTTGGTCCGAGGGCACCGGGCTCTTCGTGCTGGAGCGGCTGTCGCAGGCGCGGGCGAACGGGCACGAGGTGCTGGCGCTCGTGCGCGGCAGCGCGGTCAACCAGGACGGCGCGTCGAACGGGCTGACGGCGCCGAACGGGCCGTCGCAGGAGCGGGTCATCCGCCAGGCGCTCGAGAGCGCGGGGCTCTCGCCGGACGACGTGGACGCGGTCGAGGGCCACGGGACCGGCACCACGCTGGGCGATCCGATCGAGGCGCAGGCGCTGCTGGAGACGTATGGCCGGGAGCGGTCGAACGGGCCGCTGTACCTCGGCTCGATCAAGTCGAACATCGGCCACTCGGCGGCCGCGGCGGGTGCGGGCGCGGTGGTCAAGATGGTGCAGGCGCTGCGGCACGGGCTGCTGCCGCGGACGCTGCACGCCGAGGAGCCGACGCCGCACGTGGACTGGTCGGCGGGCGCGGTCGAGCTGCTCCAGGAGCCGGTCGAGTGGCCGGCGGGGGAGCGCGTGCGGCGTGTCGGGATCTCTTCGTTCGGCGTGTCGGGGACGAACGCGCACGTGATCCTGGAGGAGGCGCCGCGCGTCGAGGCCAAGGCCGCTGCGGCTCCCGAGGCGGACGGCGACGCGCCGGCCGTGGTGCGCGAGGGCGCCCTGCCCTTCCTCGTCTCCGCCGCCACCCCGCAGGCGCTCGGCGAGCAGGCGGGCCGGCTCGCCGGCTTCCTGGAGCGCCGCCCGGAGCTCGACTCCTATGCCGTCGCCGCGGCGCTCGCGACCCGCCGTGCGCAGCTGCCGCAGCGCGCCGTCGCGGTCGCCGGCGACCACGCGGAGCTAGTCGCGAGCCTGCGCGCGCTCGAGCGCGGCGAGCTGGCCAACGGCGTCGTGCGCGGGAGCGCGGCCGGTGGCGGCGCGACCGCGTTCCTGTTCTCGGGCCAGGGCTCGCAGTGGGCCGGGATGGGCTCGGTGCTGCACAGGGAGTTCCCGGTCTTCGCCGCGGCGCTCGACGAGGTCTGCGCCGAGCTCGACCGCCACCTCGAGCGTCCCTTGCTCGAGGTGATGTTCGCCGCCGAGGGCTCGGAGGAGGCCGAGCTGCTCGCCGACACGCGCTTCACCCAGGTCGCGCTGTTCGCGCTCGAGGTCGCCCTCGCCCGCCTCGTCGCGAGCTTCGGGATCGTGCCGGACTACCTGATCGGCCACTCGATCGGCGAGTTCTCGGCCGCCCACGTGGCCGGGGTCTTCTCCTTGGAGGATGGCGCCCGTCTCGTGGCCGAGCGGGCGCGCCTGATGGGCGCGCTGCCGGCCGGCGGCGCGATGCTGGCCGTCGAGGCGAGCGAGGCCGAGGCGCTCGAGGGCCTCGCCGGCTTCGAGGACCGGCTCGCGCTGGCGGCCATAAATGCCCCGACCGCCGCGGTCGTCAGCGGCGAGGAGCAGGCGATCGCCGAGGTCGAGGCGCTCTGGCGCGCCCGCGATCGGCGCACGACCCGCCTGCGCGTCAGCCACGCGTTCCACTCGCAGCTGATGGACCCGATGCTCGACGACCTGCGCGCCGTGGCAGCGGAGATCGAGCTATCGGCGCCGCGGATCCCGATCGCCTCGAACCTGACCGGCGAGCAGCTCACCGCCGACGAGGCCACCTCGCCCGACTACTGGGTGCGCCACCTGCGCGCGACCGTCCGCTTCGCCGCCGGCGTCGAGCACCTGCGCGCCAACGGCGTGACCCGGTTCCTGGAGCTCGGCCCCGACGGCACGCTCAGCGCGATGGCGGCGCAGACGGCTGGCGCGGAGGAAGATGAGGGGGAGGAGCGCGAGCCGCTCTTCGTCAGCGCCCTGCGCGGGCGCAAGGGACCGCAGCGCGAGGCTCTGCTCGGCTTCCTGGCGGCCGCCCACTGCGACGGCGCCGAGCTCGACTGGAGCGCGCTGCTCGACGACCGCGGCGTCGGGCGCCTCGAGCTTCCGACCTACGCCTTCCAGCGCTCGCGCTACTGGCTCGTGGCCGGCGCGAGCGCCGGCGACCTGACCGCGGCCGGCCAGACGTCGGCCGAGCACCCGCTGCTCGGCGCCGCCGTGCGCCTGGCCGGCGAGGGCGAGGGCTGGCTCTTCACCGGCCGGCTGTCGCTCGCCGACCAGCCCTGGCTCGCCGACCATGCCGTCGCCGACGTCGTGATCCTGCCGGGCGCCGCGTTCGTCGAGCTGGCGCTCGCGGTCGCCGCGCGCACCGGCGCCGGCGCGCTCGAGGAGCTGACCCTGGTCGCCCCGCTGGTGCTCGCCGAGGACGCGGCGCTGGCGCTCCAGATCACCGTCGCCGAGCCCGACGAGGAGGGACGGCAGCCGATCGCCGTCTACTCGGCACCCCAAGCCGCCGCCGCGGCCAGCGCCGCCGTCGGCACAGAGCCCGGCGCCGCCGAGCCCGCCGCGGACTGGACCCTGCACGCGCAGGGCCAGCTCGGCGTGGGCGGAGCCGACGCCCCCGAGAGCGTCACCGACGCCGAGCTCGCCGAGCTCGCCGCCGCACCCTGGCCGCCCGAGGGCGCCGACTCGGTCGACGTCTCGACCTTCTACGAGCGCGTCGCCGCCGCCGGCTACGACTACGGCCCCGCCTTCCAGGGCCTGCGCCGCGCCTACCGCGCCTCCTCGCCCGACGGCGACGAGTGGTTCGCCGAGGTCGCGCTCGCCAGCGATCAGGAGACCCAGGCCGGGAGCTACGGCGTGCACCCGGCGCTCTCGGACGCGGCGCTCCACACCATCGTGCTGGAGGCGCTCGAGCGGCTCGAGCCGGGCGCCGCCCCCGAGATCCCGTTCTCGTTCTCCGGCGTGCGCCTTCAGCGCCCGGGCGCAGCATCGCTGCGGGTCGCGATGCGAACGAGCGAGCAGGAGGGCTCCGACGCGCGCACGGTCCGCATCCTCGCGCTCGACGAGTCGGGCGCGCCCGCCTTCGCGATCGAGGCGCTCGAGGCGCGCGCGGTCGACCAGGCCGCGCTCAAGGCCCGCGCGAGCACGGGCTCCGACGCTCTGTTCGGGCTCAACTGGACCGAGGTCCAGGGCGCCGGCGCCGACAGCACGGCTCCATCGGCCGCCCTCGTCGGCTCCGACGACAGCGGCGCGCTCGACGGTGCCTCGTTCGAGCTGGCCCGCTACCCCGACCTCGAAGCGCTCGCCGAGGCGATCGCCGCAGGGGCCGAGGCGCCGCAGGTGGTGCTCGCGCGCGCGGTCGCGCTCGCGGCGCCCGTCATCGACGCGCCCACCAGCGACGGGTCCTCCGCGAGCCTCGCCGGCTCGGTCCACGACCTCACCGCGCGCACGCTCGCGCTGCTCCAGTCCTGGCTCGCCGCCGAGCCGCTCGCCGAGTCCCGCCTCGTGCTCCTGACCGA
>DASVPL010000127.1:0-5440 GCA_036382905.1 Thermoleophilaceae bacterium
CCCGCGCGTAGCGGAGGAAGCGGTCGAGGACGTCGTCGGCGAGCGACTTCGCCAGCGGCGAGGTGAAGGGTGCCGGCGTCAGCCCGACTCGGCCTTCTTCTTGAGTCCCTCGGCCGCGCCGCCGAGCAGGAAGTCGCGCACCTTCGCCTCGGCGGGGCCGCGCAGCAGCATGCCGAGCATGCGGCCGGGGTCGGCGGCGAGACCGTAGGTCGCGCGCGTGCGCCCCTCCCCCAGGTCCTCGAACTTCCACCAGCCCTCGAGCGACTTCGTGTCGCCCTTCTCCTGCACCCAGCGCACCCCGTCCGGCGGGTCGTAGCTGAACCGCAGGACCGCGGTCACGCTCTTCACCTTCGCGTCGGACTTCGTCTCGACCAGCTCCGCCCGGCGCTCGGAGTCGCGCTCGAGCACGTCGACGTCCTGGAGCGAGCCCTGCCACTCCGGCGCCCCCTCGATGTCGGCCGCGATCTCGAAGCAGCGCTCGATCGGCGCATCGATCTCGACCGTCTTCTCACCTTCGATCAGGCCCATGTGGCGCGAGACTACTCGTTTGGCTCGAGCTTGCCCTCCGGGCCGTAGCCCTTCAGCTTCGCGGTCACGACGTCCTTCAGCTGCGCGGCGCCCGGCTTCGCGAGCGGCGTCCCCTCCTCCTCGAGGTTGTGCCAGGACTTGCCTCGGGTCGGGCTCGGCGCCGACTCCACGAACACGTACTCGGTCTCCGTGGAGGTGACCTGCGCGACCACGCAGTCGCCGGGCTGCACGGTGACGGTCTCGGCCTCGGTCTGGGCCTCGAACTCCTCCGGCCCCCTGTAGGTGCCCGCCATCGTGTCCTCCTCCGAGACCCCGGCGACCGTGTAGCCCTTCACGTCGGGCGAGGCATTCGCGTTCCAGGACTCGATGCAGGCGGCGCCGCCCTTCGCCTTCTGGGCGGGCTCGTCGCCGCCGGTCCGCTGGGCGGGCCTGTCGCCGCCGCTGCCGCTCTCGTCGTCGCCGCCGCAGCCGGCCAGGCTGAGGGCCGCGAGCAGCGCGGCGAGGGCGACCGGGGTTCGCATGGGCGCGAACCTAGCGCGTGGCGCGGCCGCGCTACAGGTACTTCATCGGGTCGACCGGGCGGCCGCCGATGCGCACCTCGAAGTGCAGGTGCGCGCCGAAAGAGTGGCCGGTGTTCCCCACGTAGCCGATGACCTCGCCCTGGCGCACGGACTCGCCTACGCGCACGCCGAAGCGCGACTGGTGGGCGTAGCAGGTGGAGATCGACGAGTTGTGGGCGATGCAGGTGTAGTTGCCGTAGCCGCCGGTCGGCGCGGCGAGGATCACGCGGCCGGCCGCGGCCGCGCGGATCGGGCGTCCGGCCGGCGCAGCCAGGTCGACGCCCGCGTGGAGCCGGCCCCAGCGCATGCCGAAGGGCGAGCTGAAGGCGCCGTCGATCGGATAGATGAAGTCACCGGAGCCGCGCTTGATCGGCCCGCCGCCGTCGCGCTCGCTGCGCATCGCACGTAGGTCGCTGCGCACCTCGGCGTCGGACGGCGCGCCAGGCGCGATGCCGTCGTCGGGCGAGGCGCCCAGGACGCGCTCTGCACGCCTCTTGATGTCGCGCTCGATCGCGGCCAGATCCTGGTCGCCCACGTCCTCCCGCGGGCGCGTGCGCTCGTCGCGCCGGGCGGTCTCCGAGCCGGCTGCGGAACTCAGGTCCACGACCTGGTTGGCGCGGGCGTCCGGCGCCGCGCTGCGGCGCTGCTGCTCGCGTGCGCCTCCGCCGGCGGTCGCGAGCGCCACGCCGGCGACGGCGAGCAGCGCCGCCACGGCCAGCGCGGTTGCGATGAGGCGGCTCATCCCGACCTCTATCGGCGCGAGCGCACATGGCCCTTGAGGGGGAAACGGGGCTGCGTCTAGAAGGCCGGCGCCTTGGCCGGCAGGGAGTACGAGTTCCCGGCCACGTCACGGACCTCGGCGGTCACGTCGTGCGGCGGATGCGCCGAGGCGAGGCCGAAGAAGTAGCTCGTCGCCCCTGGGCAGACCGGGGGGTCGAAGGTGAACGTCAGGCGGTCGCCCGCGAGCTCGACCGCCGAGGGCCGCACGCTGCCGAGCCCTCCCTGGGTGGTGACGAACACCTGCTCGACCGTGCCACTGCCGTTGTAGTCGAGGCTCTGGACCGGGCCGAAGTCGAGGCTCAGCGAGCGCACGCAGGCTCCGGGCCCGCCGCCGGAGGCGCCGTCGAGGGACACCCGGTACTCGTAGGGGTAGAGCCCCGCCGCGGGCGTCCCCGCGGGCGCCTGCGGGTACAGGCGCGACTGGAGGAAGCCCGCGCCGCTCGCCCCGTTCGGCGTGAGCGGCGGTCCGATGTCGCTCACCGTGATGGTGCCGTCCGGGTCGAAGACGAAGTTCACCGCCGGGGCGCTCACGTCCACTCGCGCCAGGGCGGTCGTGAACGGGCGCAGGGTGCCGCGGATCGCCCGCGCGCACGCGCCGCAGAAGTAGCGCGTGAGGTTGCGCATCATGCAGTCGTACTCGGGGCGGTAGATGCCGCAGTGGTAGTAGCCGGCGCCCGCGAAGGCCCCCACCGTTCGCGCACCCACCGGGTTCGGCTGGGGGTCGCACACCGCGCAGTTCGCGTTCGTCGTGGTCGGCATCGGCGTGGCGGCGTCGATCAGGGCGCGCCACTCGTTCGTGGCGCGGTTCGCGTCGATCGTGATGTTCGGCTGGCCGGGCTCCGGGCCGGTGTAGGTGTCGTGCCCGGTCTCGCCGGAGCCGCAGCCCTGGTAGTACTCGTACTCGTCGGCGAGAGCGAAGGCGGAGTGGCCCATCTCGTGCACCGCGATCCCCTGCCAGCCGGTGGACAGCGAGGTGACGCCGATCGTCCCGCCCGACCCGCCCCATTCGGTGTCGTTCACGACGACGACCGCCTGGTGCCACGCGGGCACCTGTGCGGCGAGCACGCCCGTGACGATCGCGTTGTTGGCAACGAGCAGGCGGTCGAGGCCCCCGGCGCAGTACGTCGCGTCGAAGTACGTCGCCGCCGTCAAAGCCGCCCCGCCGAAGCAGGCCGCGGGCTTGTCGGCGCCCCGGTCGGTCGAGGTCACGTCGACCCGGAACACGTTGATGCGGCCCATCACAGTCGGGTCGTCGAACGGCGGCGTGCCGCGCAGGTAGTCGACGAACTGCTGGGCGTTCGTGGCCCACTGCGTCATGTCGGCGCCGGCCTGGTAGCCCTCGGACAGCAGCACGAGGTTGAAGCGCGAGCTGGCGGGACCGTTGTTGAGGATCTGCGTCGTCCCGATGACGGTGCCGTCGCTCGTGCCCATCAGGCGCGGCCCTTCTCGCCCTCGGGTCCGTGCCGCCCGCGCCCCTGCTTTCCGGGGCCCCCCGGCCGTCCCCGCGCAGGCAGCTCGAAGCGGGCGACCGGCTCGTCGTGCGCCGCCCCCCGGCGCTTGTCACCGCGGCGGTCGAACAGCGCGACCTCCGCGCCGGCCGCGAGCGCGGGCACCATGACGATGAACGTGCCACTCGGGTTCTCGACCGCCGCGCGCTCGAACGGGCGCTCGGGGTCGCGGTCGCCCGCCGGCACCTCCACGGACTCCCCGAACGGCTCGTCCAGCATGCGCTTGAAGAGCACCGTACCGCCGCGGCCGTGCACCTCGAGCGCAAAGCCCGCCGTGCCGCGCGGGGACACCGGTGGCGCGGGCGCCACTGCGTCGACCGGCTCCACGCTCTGAAGCTCGACCCGCCGGCCTTCGTAGGAGAAGGTCAGCCGCAGCGATCCCTGTCCTTCGGCCATCCTCGTCGGAGACTACGCCCGTTCAGGCATGCGCGCCGAAACTATTCAGCGCTCGACTTCGCCCACGTGCAGGGTCACGA
Source organism: Thermoleophilaceae bacterium (assembly GCA_036382905.1). Taxonomy (GTDB): domain Bacteria; phylum Actinomycetota; class Thermoleophilia; order Solirubrobacterales; family Thermoleophilaceae; genus AC-37. The sequence continues at coordinate 3,853 of DASVPL010000127.1, forward strand.
TCCCCCCGGCCGTGAGGATGTAGCGGATGTTCGTCATCCCGCAGCGCGACATCGTCGCGGCGAGCTCCCGCGGCACCGGGAAGCGCTTCACCGAGTTCGGCAGGTAGTCGTACGCCTCGGGCTGTCCGACCAGGCGTCCGATCACCGGCACGATCCGGTCGAACCAGAGGCGGAAGAACGTGGACAGCGGCGGCCGCGTTGGCGTGGTGAAGTCGAGCACCACGACCCGCCCGCCGGGCCGGACCACGCGCGCCATCTCGCGCAGCCCCCGGTCGAGGTCCGAGAAGTTGCGCGCGCCGAACCCGACCGTGGCCGCGTCGAACTCGCCGTCGGCGTACTGGAGCGCCAGCGCGTCGCCGGTCTCGAACCGCAGCCCCGGCGCCTTCTCGCGCGCGCGCACGAGCATCTGCTCGGAGAAGTCGCAGCCGACGGCCTCGCCGCCCGGCTCGACGCGCCGCGCGAGCTCGATCGTCAGGTCGCCGGTGCCCGCGGCCACGTCGAGCACCCGGTCGCCCGGCCCCACCCCCGCCAGGTCCACGGCTCGGCGGCGCCAGTCGTGGTGCAGGCCCGCGGTCATGACCTGGTTCAGCAGGTCGTAGATCCCGGCGATCCGGTCGAACATCGCCCGGACCTGCGTGTGCTCGAGAGTGCCGGGCGCGCGGCCCGTCTCCTGACCGGTGGACGTCACGGTTACTGGCCCTGCACCTCGAACTCGAACTTGCCGTCGTCGTCGAGCATGGTGAGCTTCACGTCGGCCTTGTCGCCGGCGGCGGTCGTGAGCTCGCAGGTGCCCTTCTCGCCCTTCTTGGCCTTGATGTCGTCCGGGCAGTCGACGCTCTTGACCTCGAGGCCCTGTGCCTTGCTCTTCTCCGTGATCTGGTCCTCGGCGCTCTTCGAGTCGAGCGTCGCCTCACCGCAGCCGGCGAACACGCCGAGTGCGGCGCAGGCGAGAGCCGCGGCCGCGGCGCCGCGCGCGTGGGTGGTTACGAGTGCAAGCATCAGGGTTTCTCCGTTTCGGAATCGGGATGATGAGTTGGTCAGGCGGCGCTAGCGTACGCACCATGGAGGCGCCCGTGCGACTGCGCCAGGCGGTGCTGGCGGCCGCCGAGCTCGACGGCGTGGCCGGGCGACTGCGCGAAGAGCTCGGCCTGGGCGAGCCGTACGCGGACCCGGGCGTCGGCGCGTTCGGGCTGCGCAACGCGGTGTTCGCGCTCGGCGACGCGTTCCTGGAGGTGGTCGCGCCGACGCAGCCCGGCACCGCTGCCGGGCGCTACCTGGAGCGCCACGGGGGCGACGGCGGCTACATGCTGATCTTCCAAGTCGACGACCTCTCTGGCGCGCGGGCGCGCGCGGAGGAACTCGGGGTGCGCACCGTGTGGGGGATCGACCTGCCGGACATCGCGGCCACGCACCTCCACCCCGCCGACATGCGCGGCGCGATCGTGTCGATCGACCGGCCGGTGCCGCCGGAGTCGTGGCGCTGGGGCGGCCCCGGCTGGATCGGCGAGGGCGGTACCGGCGCGCCGGGACGGCTCGAGGGCGCGACGGTCGCAGTGACCGATCCCGAGGCGGTGGCCGAGCGCTGGGC
>DASVPL010000128.1:0-14979 GCA_036382905.1 Thermoleophilaceae bacterium
CGGCTCCGCCGCGCGCCCCGCACCGGGCGTCCTCGCCCTCGGCGCGCTCTGCGCGCTCTACATCGCCCTCGCGGTGCTCCCCGCGGCGGCCGGCTCGAACCTCGTGCTCGCCGTCGAGCACGGCGGCGGCTCGCCCGGCTGGCTGCTCGGGCCGCTGCGCTTCGGCGGCCTCGACGACGCCGACGGTCCCCTCGCCGGCCCGCTGTTCTACGCGGGACTCTGGCTGGCGCTCGCCCTCTACGCGGCGGTGCTGCTGCGCGCCCGCGACGTCGGCCCGCGCGCCGCGCTCGGAGCCATCGCGGGCCTGCACCTGCTGTTCCTGCTCGCGCCGCCGCTGCTGTCGCAGGACGTCTTCTCCTACATCGCCTACGCCCGGCTGGGCGTGGAGCACTCCCTCGACCCGTACACGCACGCGCCGGTCGACATCCCGAACGACGCCGTCTACCCGTTCGCCGGATCGAAGGGCGCGGAGTCGGTCTACGGCCCCGCGTTCACGCTGCTGACCTACCCGCTCGCGCCACTCGGGGTTGCCGGCGCGTACTGGGTGCTGAAGGTGATCGCGGCGCTGTCGTCGCTCGGCATCGTGGCGTTCGTCTGGCGCGCGGCGCGGCGGCTCGGTCGCGACCCGCTCCCCGCCGCGATGTTCGTCGGGCTGAACCCGCTTCTGCTCGTGCACGACGTGGCCGGCGCACACAACGAGACGCTCGTGGTGATGCTGACCACGGCCGGCCTCGCCGCGTGGGCGGCTGGCTCGCCGCGGGCGGCGTCGGCCTGGGGCACCGCGGCCGCGGGGCTGAAGGCATCCGCGGGGCTCGTCGTGCCGTTCCTGATCGCCGCGGCCCGGCCGCGCTGGCCGGGCGCCCTCGCCGCCGCGGTGATCGCCGGGCTGGCGATCGTCGTGCTCGCGCTCGCCGGCTTCGGCACCAACGCCCTCGACGCGCTCGGCGTGCTCAGCTCGAACCAGGACCGGACCTCGAGCTGGAGCTTCCCGTACAAGACCGCCGAGCTGCTGGGGGCGCTGCTACCGGGCGACCGGCTCGACTACCGCGGGCTGACCCGGGCCCTCTACGGCCTCGCGTTCGCCGCCGCGTTCGTGTGGCTGATGCTGCGCACCTGGCGCGGCGCGAGCCCGATCGCCATGGCGGGCTGGGCCACGCTCGCGATCCTCGTCGCCTCCGCCTGGCTCGTGCCCTGGTACGTCCTCTGGCTCCTGCCGCTGGCCGCGCTGGCCGGCGACCGCCGGCTCACGTGGGCGACCGTGGCGCTGTGCGCATGGATGCTCCCGATCGCGATCCCGCTCGACTGAGCCGGTGGCCGAGCGCGACCTGATCCGGGCGTTCCGCGAGCTGCTCGCGGTGCGCGGCGAGCGCGTGCTGCGCGCCAGTGGCGACGACGCCGCGGTGGTGCGAGCGGCGGGCGTGGCGGTCACGTCGATCGACTCCGTGGTGGACGGCGTGCACTTCGAGCGCGCCACCCACTCGATGGCCGACATCGGCCACAAGGCGCTCGCGCGCGGGCTGTCGGACCTCGCCGCGATGGGAGCGGCGGCCGGGGAGGCCTACGTGGCGCTCACGGCGCCGGCGGACCTGGGGGAGCGGGACGCGATCGAGCTGGTGGGTGCGATGGAGGAGCTAGCGGCGGCCACCGGCACGACGATCGCCGGCGGCGACGTGACCTCCGGCCCCACGCTGGCGCTGGCCGTGAGCGTGACCGGCTGGGCGGAGTCCGAGCACGACCTCGCGTACCGCGATGGCGCGCGGGCGGGCGACCTGGTCGGCGTGACCGGCGAGCTGGGCGGAGCCGCCGCGGGCCTGCTCCTGCTGCGCGGCGGCGGGCAGGCCGCCGGAGCCGCGCCGGGCGCAGCCGCGCCTCCCGCCGGGCCCACGCCGCTCGCGGAGCACGCCGGCCTCGCCCCCGCCGAGCGCGACGCGCTCCTCCTGCGCCACCGCCGGCCCGAGCCCCGGCTCGCCGCCGGCCGCGCGCTCGCGGCCGCGGGCGTCACGGCGATGATCGACCTGAGCGACGGGGTGGCCACCGACGCCGGCCACATCGCGGCGGAGAGCGGCGTGGCCGTCGAGCTGCGGCTCGAGGCGCTGCCGGTCGCGGCCGGGGTCGAGCCCGTCGCGCGGGCGGCGGGGCGCGATCCGCTCGAGCTGGCGGCCGCGGGCGGCGACGACTACGAGCTGCTGTTCAGCGCGGCGCCCGGCGAGCGCGACACGATCGAGCGGGCCGCGCGGACCGCCGGCACCTGCGTGCGCTGGCTAGGCCGGGTCGAGACGGGGTCGGGCGTGCGGCTCGTCGGCCCCGGCGGAGAGCCGGTCGCCCTCGCGGGGTTCGAGCACCTCTGAGCCCATCAGGAGGTCGCGGAGCGGGCCGCGGCTGAGCATGGCCCCCGCAACCGCGTGCGGATCGACCACGTACTCGCCCGCCCTGATCTGCCTCATCAGCTCGGAACGGTCCATCTCGTGACCCAATGTACGCCCATGCGCCCCTATCGGCGAATGCGCTCGAGAGGAGGACCCGCGGGCCCGCTGATCGGACGCTCGTCCGGCCCGGACCGCCGCCGCCCGCTCCGCGGCACCTTTGGCGCCCGCGGCTCGGACCGGCGCGCGTGCGCCACGACGATGCCGATCACCGACGCGAGGAGCCCCAGCGCCACGCAGCCGAGCAGCGCACTCGCGAGCCCCACGTGGTGGCCGGTCACGAGCAGGAACAGGTACCAGGCGCCGTCGAGCGGACCCAGCCGGAGGTGCTGGGCGTAGGTGAACACGATCAGGGCCGCGGGCAGCAGCCCGACGAGCGCCATCCACGCGCGGGTGCGCGCCGGCACGCCGGAGAGCACCGCGAGCATCCAGGCGTGCAGCGGGGGGATCAGCACCAGGCCCGTGTAGGGGTTGATCGCCCACGCGGTGAGCGCGAGGGCGCACAGCGCCAGCGTCACCACCACCGCGGCTCCGGGCGCGGCGGGGTCCGGGCGCGGGCGCTCGCCACGCCCGAGCGACGTGCGCGTGACGATCCAGGCCAGCCCGATCGTGAGCGCCACCGCGGCAAGCACGCCGATCGCAGAGCCGTGGGCCTCCGCCGCACTCGGTTCGAGCGGCGCGGGTGGCGCGTCGTCGGCCAGCCCGACCAGCACGAGCAGCTCGGCGAGCGCGAGGCCGACCGCGAACGGGGCGATCCCCGCGGCGACCCATGGCAGCCACGGCAGCACGTCCTCGCCGCGCCGGCGCACACGCGCGAGCGCGTCGACTCCCGCGAACAGCACCGGGAGGATCAGCGTGAGCGCCAGGAGGGAGATCGACCACGCGGGCGCCACGCGTCCGGCGAGCGTGATGTACGAGCGCGGCCCGCGCTCCGGCAGCCGCGCCTGCTCGTCGAGCGTGAACGTGAACCGCAGCGCCGCGCGGCCGAACTCCTCGTAGCGCTCGGTGGCGAGGTCCGCGAGGTCGCGCTGGTCGCGCGGGGGCGCCAATTCGCCGCTGGCGGACATGCGGATCGCGGTGAGGCCCTCCTCCATCAGCACCGCCTGCGGGCCGAGCCCGACCGGGAACGCGAGCCGCCCGAGTTGCGTGAGCGGGCTGCCGAAGCCGCCGCCGTCCTCACCCACCTCGTTGCGCAGCGCGTTCGCCGCGGTGCGGCGCAGCCCGATGCTGGCCCGCTCGTCGCTGTTGGAGGAGCCGATCAGCATCGGCCCGCGCGGCCGCCGCGCGCCCAGGTTCGACAGGACGATCACCGCGTCGACCGGCCCGGGGCCGGCGACGGTCCGCGCCAGGCGGCGCGCGCCCGCGTGCCCGCGCCCCGCGCCGTCGACCGAGGCGAGCACGATCGTCTTCTTCGTGGCGCGTCCCTCGAGCACGCGCCCGAACTCGATGAGCGCCGCCGTGTCGGCCGCGCTGCCGGTCGCGTCGGGCACCGACAGCGCGTCGCGCGAGACGAGCACCACCACCTGCCGCCGCGACAGGCCCGGGCGCCGGCCGAGCACGTTCACGAGCCGCACGCCCTCGTCCTCGAAGCGGTCCACCGTGGTGGTCAGGCCGAAGCGCCGGAACGCACCGGCCACGCGCTGCGCGACCGCGGCGTCGCCCGGAGTCCCGGCGCGGCGGTCCGGCGTCCGCTCCACGATCGCGCGCACGGTCTCCGCCGCGCTGGCGCCCTCGAACAACACGTCGGCCGGAGCGGCCTGCGGCAACGGCCGCGGCTGGCTCTCGAGCGCGAACATCGTGACGATGGCGGCCAGCAGCGCCGGGAGGAACGCCGCACGGTAGATGCGCGGTTCGATCACGATTCCGGGCCCGAGATGACCGCTCCAACCTACAATCTCGCGGGTTAGGGAGGACGGTATGTCAACCGAGGCCCCCAGGATCCTCCTGGTGGACGACGAGCAGTCGGTTCAGACCCTGCTCTCGTACCCCCTGCGCAAAGAGGGGTACGACGTCGTTCCCGCCTCGACCGGCCGCGAGGCGCTCGAGCGCTTCCGCGACGCGCACTTCGACCTCGTGGTGCTCGACGTGATGCTGCCCGAGGTCGACGGCTTCGACGTGTGCAAGGAGCTCCGCGCGAAGAGCTCCGTCCCGATCATCATGCTCACCGCGAAGACCGAGGAGGTCGACAAGGTCCTCGGCCTCGAGCTCGGCGCCGACGACTACATCACCAAGCCGTTCTCGATGCGGGAGTTCTCGAGTCGCGTCAAGGCCGTGCTGCGTCGCGCCGGCCTGGCCCGCAACGGCGACGCGGTCGAGGAGCCGGTCGAGCACGGCGAGCTGCGGATCGACTTCGCCAAGCGCTCTGTCGAGCTGCGCGGCGAGCCGGTCCGGCTGACCTATGTCGAGTTCGAGATCCTGTCCGCGCTGGTCAGCAGCCCGGGGCGCGTGTTCAGCCGCGGGATGCTGCTCGAACGGCTCTGGGGCGACTCCGCCTACCGCGACCCGCGCACGATCGACGTCCACATCCGGCACCTGCGCGAGAAGCTCGAGCGCGACGCGCGCGAGCCCGAGCTGATCTTCACCGTGCGCGGGGTGGGCTACCACTTCCGCGACCGCTAGAGGACCGGAACCGGTCCTCTGGGCGTACGCTGATCGCATGCGGCTGCGGTCGCTGCAGAACAAGCTCGCGCTTCTCTTCCTCGCGATCACGGCGCTGGCGTTCGCGGCTGCGATCTTCGTGGTGCTGCCGCGCCTCGAGACGCAGCTCCAGGACGAGCGCGTCCGGGATGTCGAGCGCGTGGCGGAGTCGGGAACACCGCGGATTCAGCGGGTGGTCGGGCAGAACATCGCGGCCGGACAGCTCGACGAGCTGGTGCGCGCTGTCGCCGACGCCGGCTCGGTACGGGTCACGCTGCTCGGCACCCAGCGCTCGAGCACCGGCGGCACCGACTTCTACCCGCTGTCCGACTCGAACGCCGAGCGCCGCGTCTCACCGGACTACGACCTCGCGGCGGAGGCGTACCGCGCCAAGCGGCCCGGCGAGACCTTCCGCCGCCGCGCCGACAGCGAGGGACGGGTCGCCCAGGCGATCTTCTACCGCGGTCAGCCGGTCTGGATCGCGATCTACTCGCGCCCGTTCGAGGACGTGAGCGACTCCGTCGCGCTCGTTCGCAACCGGCTGATCCTCGCCGCCGTGGTGGCGCTGCTCGTGGCGCTGATCGGCGGGTTCCTCGTCGCCCGCGCGCTCGCGCGCCGAGTTCGGCGGCTCGAGCACGCGGCGCAGGAGGTCACCGCCGGCCGTCCGGTGCCGCCGCTGCCGGTGGACTCGAACGACGAGCTCGGCGAGCTCACGCGCGCGTTCAACGAGATGCAGCGCCAGCTCGCGGTGGTGGACCGCGCGCGCAAGGACTTCATCGCAAACGCCTCGCACGAGCTGCGTACGCCGATCTTCTCGCTCGCCGGGTTCGTCGAGCTGCTGGAGGACGACCAGCTCGACGAGGCCACGCGCCGGCACTTCCTCGAGACCATGAGGGAGCAGGTCGAGCGCCTCCAGAAGCTGGCCGTGGACCTGCTCGACCTCTCGCGGATCGACGCCGGGTCGCTCCAGCTCGCCCCCGAGGACGTTGACCTCCGCGAGCTCGCCCGCGATGTCGCCCTGGAGTTCGCGCCGGCGCTCGACCGCCATCGCACCGAGCTCGAGATGCTGCTGCCCGAGGGACCCGTCGAGGCGGTCTGCGACCGCGGGCGGACGGTTCAGATCCTTCGTATCCTGCTCGACAATGCCCTCCGTCACACGCCGGAGGGCACCGACGTCACCGTGACCGCAGGGAGGCACAACGGCGCGGCCGAGCTCGCGGTCGCCGACACCGGCCCGGGCATCGACCCCGCGGCGCGCCAGCAGCTCTTCGAGCGCTTCTACACGGCCGACGCCGCCCGCGGCTCGGGCCTCGGCCTGGCGATCGCCTGCGAGCTCGCCGAGCGGATGGAGGGCCGCATCGAGCTCGATGCGGCACCCGGCCGGACGGTCTTCAAGCTGGCGCTGCCGGCCAGCAGCGAGCCCGAGCCCGAGGTCTCGTGAGGGGCATAGCGCGCGTAGGGACGGCGGCGCTCGCCGCGGCGTCGCTGGCGCTGGGTGCCGGCGCGTGCACGGACGACGGCGACGGCGGCTCGCGCGGGGACTATCAGGAGGCCTCGCCGCCGACCGAGCGCACCCAGGTGCGGGTGCCCGAGGGCCTCGACCGCGGGCCGTTCGACGCGCGCCGGATCTACCGCGCGCTGGCGCCGGGCGTGGTCACCGTGCTCGCCCAGATCGACGGCGGCGTGGTCGGCGACCAGCAGGGCATCGGCTCCGGCTTCGTGCTCGACGGCGACGGCTACGTCGCGACCAACGCGCACGTGATCCGCACCGACCCGCCCGACCTCGAGCGCGCGGACGCGGTGTACGTGGAGCTGGCCGACGGCAATCGCGTCGAGGCGAAGGTGGTGGGGGACGACCTGTTCAGCGACGTCGCGCTGCTGAAGGTCGATCCGCGCGGGCTCACGCTCACGCCGCTCGAGCTCGGACGGTCCAGCGACCTGACGGTCGGCGAGCCGGTGGCGGCGATCGGCAGTCCGTTCGGCGAGCCGCAGTCGCTGTCGGTGGGCGTGATCTCCGCGCTCGACCGCTCGATCCAGTCGCTGACGAGCTTCAAGACCGAGGACGCGATCCAGACCGACGCCGCCATCAACCACGGCAACTCGGGCGGCCCGCTGATCGGCCGCGACGGGCGCGTGATCGGCATCAACGCGCAGATCCAGTCGACCGGCGGCGGCGGCGAGGGCGTCGGCTTCGCCGTGTCGGTGGACGTGGTCCGGCGCTCGCTCGCACAGCTACGCGAGGACGGCAGCGCCGAGTACGCGTACGCGGGGATCACGTCGCAGGACCTCTACCCGCAGCTCGCGCGGCGGCTCGGCTACGACGTGGGTCGCGGTGCGCTCGTGCGCGGCGTCGAGGGCGGCGGGCCGGCGGACGACGCCGGGATCGAGGCGGGCGACGAGCGGATCGAGTTCCAGGGCCAGCGCGACATCCCGCGCGGCGGCGACGTGATCGTCGCGATCGACGGTCATCCGGTGCGCGGGTCGAGCGACATCGCCGAGGCGATCGGGCGGCTGCGGCCGGGCGACCGCGTGGTGTTCGACGTCGCGCGCGGTGGCGAGCGCCGCAAGGTCGAGGTCGAGCTCGGCGCACGCGACGCGACGCCCGCGGGCGGCTAGCGCCGTGGCGAGTGCGGAGCTGGTGCGCGAGCTGGCGCTCGCGCTGCGCGAGCGGGTGCTCCCGCTGCTCGGCTCGCACGCCGGGCGGGCGCACGCGGGCGACGGCGCCGGCGGCGACGTGACCTTCGCCATCGACGAGGAGGCCGAGAGCTACCTCGAGTCGTTCCTGGCCGAGCGCGCGCCCGATACCGCCTTCTACTCCGAGGACCGCGGCCTCGTGGTGCCGGCGGGCGGCCGCGCGACCGAGGTGCTCGTGGTGGACCCGATCGACGGCACGCGCCCGGCGATGGCGGGGCTCGAGTCGTGCTGCGTGTCCGTGGCCGCCGCGCCGCTGCGCGACGGCGTCCGGATGGGCGACGTGACCGCCGGCTGCGTCGTCGAGATCCCGAGCGGCACGATCTTCCTCGCCGAGCGCGGCCGCGGGCTGATCGAGGGGCCGCCGGTGGTCCTCTCGCCGAACGACCGGCTCGACCGCATGTTCTGGACCTACGGCTTTCGCGGCCGCCCGGCGCGGGCGCTCACCGAGGTGCTGGCCGAGCTGATCGACTCGTCCTCGGTGGGCGGTGCGACGTTCGACCTCGGGTCGGCCGCCTTCGACATGACCCGCGTGATCACCGGACAGCTCGACGCGTACGTGGAGCCCGGTCCGCTGCTCGTCGACGAGGTGCCCGGGATGCGCGCCGAGTTCGAGCGCGTGGGCGGCGGCGCCGTGCTGAACAACTCGCCGTACGACCTCGCCGGGGCGGCGCTCTGCGTCACCGAGGCCGGCGCCGTCCTGACCGACGCGCGCGGCAGGTCGCTCGACGATCGCCCGCTGCTCGGCTCCGGCGCCGACTTCCAGATGTCGGTGGTGACCAGCTCGAACCCCGCTCTGCACGAGCTGATCCTCGCCGCCGTGGACGCTGGTGTGGCACGGGTGGGCTCGGGTAGGGTTGACCCAGCCCTCTGAGCCCGATGGAAGCCGCAGCCCCCAACAGGACCGTCACGCTGGCCGTTCCGGCCAAGCCGGACTACGTCGTGCTGGCGCGGCTCGCGCTGTCGGCCGTCTGCCGGATCGCCCCGCTCGAGCTCGAGGCGGCCGCCGACCTCAAGCTCGCCATCACCGAGGCCGCGACCTTCCTGATGGGCGGCGACCGCCGCAGCGAGGCCCGCGAGGACGAGGAGAGCGAGCAGATGGTGTTCGCGTTCGACCTCCGCGACGACGAGATCGAGGTCCGGGTGCGCGGAACCGAGCAGCGCACGTTCTCCGAGGAGGAGCGCGAGCTGAGCCGGGCGATCATCGACGCGACCGTGGACGATTGCCGTTACGAGGACGGCACGATGGTGCTCAAGAAGCGACTCGGCCTCCCCGGCGAGTAGGCTGCCGCCTCTTCGAGCGAAGGAGCGCCTGTTGCTGCAGCCGGTAGGGGTGGGGCACAAGGCCCTGGCGGACTACACGCACCTCGTGGGGCGTCCGCTCATAGAGGAGATCAGGACGCTCTCCGACCAGATGGCGGGCCTACGGGTCCTGCACCTGTCCGCGACCGCCTTCGGAGGCGGCGTCTCGGAGATCCTGTACACGCTGATCCCGCTGATGCGCGACGTGGGCATCGACGCCGAGTGGCACGTGATCATCGGCCGCGAGGAGTTCTACAACGCCACGAAGCTCATGCACAACGCGCTCCAGGGGCACCCGCTCGACCTCGACCCGCACGAGTGGAAGGTCTACGAGGAGTACAACGAGATCAACGCGCGCGAGCTGACGGGCGACTGGGACGTGATCATCGTCCACGACCCGCAGCCGCTCGCGGTGCGCCAGCACTGCCCGGAGAAGTCGAAGAACTGGATCTGGCGCTGCCACATCGACCTCTCGACCCCGCACCCGCCCACGGTCGCGCGGCTCGTCCCCCTGATCGCCGAGTACGACCTCGGCTCGGTCTGGCACCTCCAGCAGTACGTCCCGGCCGGGCTGAACGGCGCCGGCCCGGAGCACATCATCCCGCCGGCGATCGACCCGCTGTCGCCGAAGAACATGGCGCTGTCGCCCGAGGACGCGGCGTTCGTGTGCGACCAGTTCGGCGTGGACGTGGACCGGCCGCTCATGTGCCAGGTCTCGCGCTTCGACCCGTGGAAGGACCCGCACGGGGTGATCGACGCCTACCGGATCGTCAAGGAGGAGGTCCCGGAGGTACAGCTCGCGCTGGTCGGCTCGATGGCCACCGACGACCCCGAGGGCTGGGAGTTCTTCAACTCGACCCTCGAGTACGCGGGCGGCGACCCGGACATCAAGATCCTCAACAACCTGAACCAGGTCGGCTCGATCGAGGTGAACGCCTTCCAGTCGCAGGCGGAGGTCGTGATCCAGAAGTCCACCCGCGAGGGCTTCGGCCTAACGGTCTCGGAGGCGCTCTGGAAGGCGCGTCCGTTCATCGGCGGCGACGTCGGCGGCATCCCGCTTCAGGTCCAGGACGGGACGACGGGCTACCTCGTCTCGTCGCCCGAGGAATGCGCGGATCGGTCCCTGCGAATCCTGCGCGAGCCGGAGTTGGGTAAGCAGCTCGGCCGTGCGGGTAAGGAACATGTGCGGCAGCACTTCCTCACGCCGCGCCTCCTTCGCGACTGGCTGCGCATCTTCTCGGACCTGAAGTGACCTCGGACACCCCTCTCGTACTCGTCTCGAATCGCGGCCCGGCCACCTTCGAGCCGGACGACGCGGGCGAGCTCCAGCCCTCGCGGGGCGGGGGCGGCCTGGTCACCGCGCTCAAGGGGCTCGTGGACCATCGCGACGCCCTCTGGATCGCCTCGACGCTGACCGAGGGCGACAGCGAGATGAGCCGCCGCTCGGGCGGGCGCAGCTTCGAGTGCGACGTGGACGAGACGACCTACCGGCTGCGCCTGGTCGACAGCGACCCGGACGCCTACGACCGCTTCTACAACGTGATCGCGAACCCGATGCTGTGGTTCATCCAGCACTACCTCTGGGACCTCTCGAACGCGCCGGACATCAGCCGCGACGAGGTGGTCGCCTACGAGGAGGGTTACCGGGTCGTCAACGAGGACCTGGCGCGCGCGGTGGTCGAGGAGGTCGGGGACCTCGGTGACGCGGTCGTCATGCTCCACGACTACCACCTCTACACGGCGCCGAAGGTGATCCGCGCGGAGCGCCCGGATCTCTTCCTCCACCACTTCATCCACATCCCTTGGACCCAGCCGGACGCGTGGCGGGTACTGCCGTCGGACATGCGCGAGGACATCTACGAGGGACTGCTCGCCAACGACATCGTCGGCTTCCACACGCAGGCCTACCGGCGCAACTTCCTGCTCTGCTGCCGCGAGCTGTTCGGGCTCGACGTGGACATGGAGGCGGGCGTGGTGCGCCACGACGAGCGCGAGACCTGGGTCCGCCACTACCCGCTGCCGATCTCGGCGTCGAGCTTCCGCAAGACCGCTCAGCGGCCGGCGGTGCACGGCTACGAGCGCGAGGTCCTGCGCCGCCGGCGCGAGCACCTGATCCTGCGCGTCGACCGCGCCGACCTGTCGAAGAACGTGCTGCGCGGGTTCACCGCGTTCGACCTGTTCCTCGACCAGCACCCGGAGTTCCGCGAGGAGGTCACGTTCATCGCGCAGATGATGCCCTCGCGCCAAGACGTGCCCGAGTACGCGGAGTACCTCGAGAAGATCGAGGCGCTGGTGGCGGTCGTGAACCACCGCCACGGGACGACCGACTGGATGCCGATCGACCTGCACCTGGTGGACAACGTCGAGCAGGCGATCGCGCGCTACAAGCACTACGACCTGCTGATGGTCAACGCGATGTTCGACGGCATGAACCTGGTGGCGAAGGAGGGGCCGCTGGTGAACGAGCGCCACGGGGTCTCGCTGCTGTCGGAGAACACCGGCGCGCACGAGGAGCTCGGCGAGTTCGCGCTGTCGGTGAATCCGTTCGACGTGCAGGAGCAGGCCGACGCGATCCACCGCGCGCTGACGATGTCCGCCGAGGAGCGCTCGTGGCGGGCGGAGGGCCTGAAGAAGATCATCTCCTCGCGCGACCCGGGCGACTGGGTGGACGATCAGCTCGAGGACATCGACGCGAAGCGCTCGGGAGCCCGGCTCGGCCCGGGCGGCGTGGTGGCGGCGGCGTAGCCGGCCGCCGCGGTGGCCTGGCGCCCGCGGGCTAGAAGAGCCAGCAGCGCCGGCGCGCGGCGAGCTCTTCGTTGCGCTTGACCACGTCGATGGCGGCCTGTCGGGCGGCCCGGTTCCGCGCCACTCTCGCGTCGAACCTGCGCCGCCACTCAGACCATTCGGCCTCCGACTTGTGGACCGCGGCCCACGTCAGCCGGCCGGGTCGATCACGGGGTGTTTCTTCGCTCATCTGACCTCCGCTGCTCATTGCATCGTACCCCCATCGCCGTTGCCCGACGGGCCGAGCAGGTCACGCTCGAGGCGCAGCAGCCGCGATCTCGTCTCCTCCTCGAGGTGGCTCAGGTCCTCCTCGAGATCGGCGATCGATGCGCTGTTCTCGGCGAAGGCGAGGCCCGTACCGCCCGGGAGCTGCGCGGAGGTGACGATCGCGCCGGCCCACAGCCTCCCTCCGAGCCCGCCCAGCACCATGACGAGGCCCGCAACGAGGCCAGCTTTCGTGAGCGCGGCGGCCAGGGCGGTCCCCCTCTCGACCTCGCTCACGAGGACCGCGAGCGCGAGCGCGCCGGCCACGACCACGATCACGCGGGCGGCGAACGGCGGTGTCACAGGAACTCCGGCGCGCGTGGGGCTGGCGTCCAGTGACGTGGCGTGGTTGCCGGTGGAGGAGCCGCGGGCGGTGCGTGCGGTGTGGTGGGGAGCGGCGGAGGGGCCGCCGAGCCGGGTGCCGGGCGCCGCCGCGGGCGGCGCGTGCTCCGGCGGGCACGCCCGCACGAGCCGAGCCGCCGTCGCCTGGCGCGCTTGCGCCGTGTGGCGCTCCGCTTCGCCCGCGGGCGGGGGGTCTCGGTGCCGGTGGAGCTGCGCCGCGGCTCGGGGTCGCGATCTCGCTGGCCGGCGTCCGGAGCCGGCGTGCTGCCAGATGCGGCGGGCGGCACCGCAGAGGCCGGCGGTTCCCCCGGCACCCGCGGGGGCACGCCCGCCGGCGGCTCCACCGGCAGCCGCGGCAGCTCCGACTGACCGCCGCCGCACCCACGCGGCCCCGCCGCGATCAGCAGCCCGGCCCCGACGATCGCCGCGAGTCGCGCCACGTTCCCCCAGCGGACGCGTTGCAGCAACGCGCTCGCCCGGCTCTCTCGATATCGCCCCATGCGGGCATAAGCGCCGAGCGGCAGGAACTCGCCCCGCTGATATCTTCGCCCGCGTGCCGAACCTGTACGACCTCATGGTCATGCTCGATCCCGACGCGCCCGAGGAGCGGCGCACGGAGATCCTCAGCAACATCGAGACGATGGTCGCGAACGGCGGCGGGACCGTCGTGGGCCACCACGACTGGGGCGTCCGCCGGATCGCCTTCGAGATCGACCACCGCCCCGAGGCCGCTTACCACCTGTACCAGTTCGAGAGTGGCTCGAACGAGACGCTCGAGCGCCTGAACCACACCCTGCGGATCGCCGACGGCGTCCTGCGGTTCAGGATCATCAAGCTCAAGCCGGGCTCGCCGCCTCCGCCGGCCCCGCGCCAGGAGGCTCCGCGCCCGCCGCGGGAGCGTCCGCAGGAGACCCGCGTGGCCGCCCGCGCCGCCGCGGACGCGGACCAGCCCGACCGCGAAGACGCCTAGCGGCGCCGCTCCGTTACAGGAGCGCAAACAACCCGCACGTTCCGGTTACAACACGGGAGATCCCGCCCGGCACGTCCATTCCCGCATGTACCCTCGCCGGAGCGATTTCATCGAACGTCAGCAGAGGCAAGGAGCTTCCGAGAGATGGCAGCAACAAACATCAACCGGGTCGTCATGACCGGCAACCTCACGCGTGATCCGGAGCTGCGCAGCACCAACAGCGGCACCCCGGTCTGTGGTCTGCGGATCGCCTGCAACACGCGCCGCAAGGACGGCTCCGGCAACTGGGTCGACAAGCCCAACTACTTCGACGTGACCGTCTGGGGCGCTCAGGGCGAGAACTGCTCCAACTACCTCTCCAAGGGCCGCCCGGTCGCGATCGACGGCCGCCTCGAGTGGCGCGAGTTCACCGACAAGGACGGCAACAACCGCCAGGCGGTGGAGATCGTCGCCGACTCGGTCCAGTTCCTCGGCTCGCGCGAGGGTGGCGAGAACGGCGGTCAGAACGGCGGCCGCTTCACGCCGCAGAGCGACGTGCCGACCAACACGGACGACTTCGCGCCGGCTCCGGTGGGTGGCGGTTCGTCCGCCGACTCCGACGACATCCCGTTCTAGCCCGTTGCAAACCGTCGCCCGCCCGCGTCCTCGGTCGCTCGCGTGCTGTTCGCACGCGTTGCTCCCTGCGTCCTTGGCATGCTCGGTTTTCACGGGCTCCTGATCACGGGTATGGCTACACTCGCCGCTGACTTCGGACGACGAAAAGGTGACTACGTAGTCAATGGCGAAAGCACGCGGCCGGCAGCAGACGCGCCGGCGAGACAGAGGGAAGCCCGCCACCGGCGGTCGCAGGAAGCCATGTCAGTTCTGCAAGGACAAGGTGGACGTGGTGGACTACAAGGACGTCGCCACCCTGCGGCGGGCGATGAGCGAGAAGGGCAAGATCCGGTCGGCCCGGATCACGGGGTCGTGCCGGCGGCATCAGCGCCAGCTCGCACGTGCCGTGAAGCGCGCGCGGGAGTTGGGCCTGCTCCCGTACGTCTCAGATCGCTAGCGAGGCTGTTCTCCTAATGGCTCAGGCGATCCTCCTCGAGGACGTGGACACGCTGGGGGAGCGCGGCGAGATCGTCGACGTCTCCCCGGGCTACCTGCGCAACTACCTCCTGCCGCGCAAGCTCGCGCACGCCGCCACGCCCGGCGCCCTCGCCGAGGCCAAGCGCCGCATGGAGGCGGCCGAGCGCGCGGCACGCGAGGCGGAGGAGCGCGCGCAGGAGAACGCCGCCCTGCTCTCGCGCACCGTGCTCACGATCTCGCACCCCGCCGGCGAGGACGGCCGGCTCTTCGGACAGGTCACGGCGCAGGAGATCGCCGACGCCATCCGCCAGGCCCGCAGCCTCAAGCTCGACCGCCGCAAGATCCAGCTCGAGGAACCGATCAAGACCACCGGCACTCACATGGTCGAGGTCGAGGTGCACGACGGTGTGATGGCCCGCGTCAAAACAATCGTCACCGCGGCTGGATGATCCTATGCGTCACTGCGGCGTAGTCCGCCAGCCCGAGTAGGACCCC
>DASVPL010000129.1:0-5286 GCA_036382905.1 Thermoleophilaceae bacterium
GCCGACGGCGCGCAGGCCCGCGACCGCGAGCCAGGCCAGGAGGCCGAGCCACGCGACCGTCGAGACGAACGACACGACCACGAACGCGACCAGTGTCACGCGCTCGCGGAGCTCCTGGTGCGGCCCGTCCGTGGACGGAACGCTGCCTGCGGCGGTCTCGCTCATCGCGGGCAGCATCGGCAGCGATGGCGGCGCGCATGAATGGCGCACGCGCGGGATGGGCCGTGCTGGACTCGAACCAGCGACCCCCTGCTTGTCGAGCAGGTGCTCTAGCCAGCTGAGCTAACGGCCCGCAGAGCGGCGAGGATAGCCGCCGTGCTGGCGCCCGGCTACGCGCCCACAGGCGCGGCCAGCTCGGGCTTCACGCCCGCGCCGTCGGCCGGCAGCGCGCCCCGCGCGCGCATGGTGATCTCGAACGTCGCGCGGCTCGTGTGGCGCGGCGACCAGCCGGTCGTCCGCTCGAGCTTCTCGGTCGAGACGACCCACGGATGGATCACGAACTCGATGTTCCCCGGCGGCGTCTCCGCCTGGCGCAGCTTCCACATCGCCGCCACGAGCCGCCGGTAGGCCCCGAGCGGGACGCGCCTGCGCTTCATCCCGATCGCGTCGGCGCACTCGGTCGTGAGCATCGTGCCCTCGCCGGCCACGTTGAACGCGCCGCCGTGGCCGCCGTGGAGCAGGCGCTCGAGCGCGTCGACCAGGTCGTCCTCGTGCACGAACTGGAGCGGCTGCGGGGGCACGCCGAGGTCGACCTGGAACGGCTGCTCGGTCCAGAGCCGGACGATGTAGTTGTCCACGTTCGGCCCGAACACGATGCACGGCCGGACGATCGTCATCGTGCGGTCCGGGTGCTCGAGGGCCCAGAGCTGCGCGAGCCGGTCGGCCTCGGTCTTGTGGCAGGCGTAGGGGAAGCTCGGCACGCCGCGCACGGGCCAGTCCTCGGCAATCGGAACCGGGTTGTCGGGGAACGCGCCGTAGGCGGTGGCGGAGCTCGTGATCATCACGTGGCCGACGCCCGCCTCCGAGGCCGCGCGCAGGACGTTCTGGGTCCCGCCCACGTCGATGTCGTACTCGACCTCCTGGTCGTGGATCGGGTTGAGCACGAACGCGAGGTGGATCACCACGTCGGGCCGGTGGGCGTCCATCAGCTCGCGCGCGCGGGCGGCGTCGCGCACGTCGAGGCGCTCGAACGCGACCTTCGGCCGGTGCGACGCGGGCGGCCGGATGTCGGCCACCACGATCCGCTCGGTCTCCTCGCGCTCGGACAGGCGCTCGACGAGCCGCGTCCCGATGTAGCCCGAGCCGCCGGTGATCAGGTAGCGCACAGGCGCACTGTACGCCCCGGAACGACGAAGGGGCCCCGTGGAGGGGCCCCTTCGCTCTGGTCGTACGCGGCTCGCGAGGGGTCGAGCCGCGGCACGTGTTGGGGTACTTACGCCGTCGAGCCTGCCGGGGGGGTCGGGGCGGGCTCAGCGTTCTTCTCCTTCGACTTCTGCGAGACGCACTTGCCGAACGCGTTGCTCTTGCTCTCGTTCGTGCCGTACTTCGTCTTGAAGGCGGCGGCGTCCTGCTTCTGCTCGGTGCGGCAGGCCTCGGCGGAGTTGACGTCCTCCTTCTCCTGCTTGTCCGCGTCGGCCTTGTTCTCCTTGGCCTTCTGCGAGACGCACTTGCCGTAGGCGTTCTTGCCGTTGCCGGTGCCGTACTTGGTCGTGAAGGCGGCCGAATCCGCGGCCTGCTCGGTCTTGCACTGCTTGGCGGCGTTGGTCTTCGCCGTCTTCTCCTGGGCGGCGTCGCGCTTGGCGGCCTTCGACACGCACTTGCCGTAGGCGTTGCTCTTGCCACCGAACATGGCCTTGAAGTTGGCGTCGCCGGCTTCGGCCTTGAGGGCCTTGCAGTACTTCGCTGCGTTCTTGAAGTTCGCCTGCGACGGCTCCTCGGCGGCGGCCGTAGCCGGAACGACGAGGGCGCCTGCCAGCAGCGCGACGGTCGTGATTTGCTTGGTCATGTGCGAGTTCTCCCTGCGGTTGTGGACGGTCCGTGCCCGGGGTTTCAAGCGTTGGAACGCGGGGAGGGGCCGGAGGTTGAGTAGTTGCGGCGGCGGGTAACCCGCGCGGACCATGAGCACCAAGCACCCGACCGAGCGCGGCGGCCAGTCGCGCGGCGTCTTCGACCGCATCGCCGAGGCCGGCTCGAACTTCACGAGCTCGCCCGCGTTCTTCGCGCTCTGCGTGCTGACGATCGCGACGTGGATCGCGGCCTACGCGCTCGGGCTCGGCACCAACTTCAAGCACATCGCCGGGGAGGCGATGGCCGCGGTCAGCCTGCTCACGCTGGCGCTCCTGAAGAACTCCGAGCTGCGTGCCGAGCAGGCGATCCAGGAGAAGCTCGACGCCATCGCGGCCGCGCTGCTCGAGCAGCGCGAGGGCGAGGGCGAGGAGGCGGCCGAGGATCTCCGCCGCGCCATCGGGATGCACGAAGAGACGTAGCTGGCGCTCGAGCGCGGCCAGAACGCCGAGCGCGCCCCCGTGGGGACGCGCTCGCGCGTTTCAGCTAATCCGCCGTGCCTACGAGCGGTGATCCGCGGTGCCTACGAGCGGCGCCGGCCGCCGGCACGCTGGCGCGCACGCCTGCCGTTGCCGTTGCCATTGCCCGCGCTGACGGGCTCGCGCCCGTCGTCGTCGCTGGCGTCGGGGTCGATCGACTGCGCCTCGCCGTGGCGCTCGCGCGCGAAATGACGCTCGCGCTCGGCGCCCTGCGCGCGCTCCTGGGCGACGGCCTCCTCGCGACGCGCGAGGGCGGCCTTCTCCTCCGCCTCCGCGGCGGCCTGCTTCGCGCGCGCCGACCGCTGGTCGGCCTCGGCCTGCTGCCGCGACGCGCGCAGCTCGCGCGACTGCGCGTCCTGGCGCAGCTCGTGCGCCTGCTCGCGCCGTGCGTGCATCCTGCGCTTCTTCGCGGCCCTGCTGATGATGACCAGCAGTGCGATCACAACTGCTGCCGCTACCGCGATTCCGATGATCACTCCGGTGTCCATCGCTCTCTCCTCGCGTTGGGGTACATGGGTATGAACGCGCCACCGGCCGGATGGTTGGAAGGCTTCGCCGGTTCGTCGCGGCGCGGCGCGTCGGCGCTACGGATAGAGGCCGAGCGTGCGGTGAGTGGCGGCGACGCGCTCGACCGCCAGGCACAGCGCCGCCTCGCGCATTCCGACCCCGCGCTCGCCGGCCAGCTCGCACACCGCGCCGAATGCTCCGCGGAGGCGCTGCTCCACGCCCTCGTAGGTCTCGCGCGCACGCCAGGCGCTGCCGTGCGTGTCCTGCACCGACTCGAGATGGCTCGCGATCACGCCGCCCGCGTTCGCGAGGATGTCGGGCACGACCGTGCGGCCGCGCTCGCCGAGGATCGCCTCCGCCCCGGCCGTGGTCGGATGATTTGCGCCCTCCACCACGAGCGCTGCCCGCACCCCCTCGGCGTTCTGCTCGTTCACCACGCCGGCCACGGCGGCCGGGACCAGCACGTCGCACGGCAGCTCGATCAGCTCCCCCACGTCCACGGGCTCCCCGCCCGGGGCCTCGACCAGCGCGCCCCCGGCGTCGCAGTGGGCCCCGATCGCCGCCACGTCGAGCCCGCGCGGGTCGTGGCGCCCGCCGGTCACGTCGCCTACCGCCACCACGCTGAAGCCGCCGTGCGAGGAGAGCAGCTCCGCGGCCACGCGGCCGACCTCGCCGAAGCCCGACACGACCACCCGCACCGGTGCGTCCATCCCCAGCAGGCCGACGCCCAGCTTCACGCACTCGACCACGCCGTAGCCGGTCGCTCGCCGGCGCCCCTCGGAGCCTCCGACGATCACCGGCCGCCCTGTCACCGGGGAGCCGGCCACCGCGCCGTGGGCAGCGTTGTAGGTGTCCATGATCCACGCCATCTCGCGCTCGCCGGTCCCGATGTCCGGCGCGAGCACGTCGCGCCCCGGGCCGATCAGGGGCATGATCTCGCTCGCGTAGCGGCGCGTGATCCGCTCGAGCTCGCCGGAGGAGAGCTGGCCGGGGTCGCAGCGCACGCCGCCCTTACCGCCGCCGTACGGGATGTTCACGAGCGCGCACTTCCAGGTCATGCTCATCGCGAGCGCCTTCGTCTCCGTGAGCGAGACGTGCGGGTGGTAGCGAACGCCGCCCTTCGCCGGGCCGCGCGTGAGGCTGTGCTGCACGCGGTAGCCCGCGAACACCTCGGTCGCGCCCGTGTCGAGCCGGATCGGCACCGCGACCTCGACCGACCGTCGCGGCTGGGTCAGCATGTCCACCGTGCCGTCGCCGAGACCCAGCAGCGCGCCCACGCGGGCGATCTCCGCCTGGGCGTTCATCCAGAGGGCGTCCGCGGCGTCACCGGCGCGCTTGCGCTGAGCGTCCGTCGTCGTAAGGGTCATCTCTCCACCTCGCGTCGGGGTACTAGCTCGACCAACGCGGCAGGGGTCCGCGGGTTGGAGGGCGACTCCAGGCTGGCGGGTCCGCGCGTGCCGACTTGCGCGACCGGAGGTCACGCGCGTTAGATTTCCGCGCTACCGAGGGGGACGCATGACAACCAGGAGGGGCAACTCATGACCAGGAAGGTCACACTTATGGCGCTCGCGCTCGCGGCGCTGCTCGTACCGGCCGCAGGGGCGACCGCCGCACCACCGCCGGCCGAGCTCCGCGCGGCGTCCGGGCAGCAGATCACGGCGGCCGCGTTCGCACCGCTGACGAAGACCTCCGCACGGCGGCTCGCACTGAAGCTCGCGCGCGATGTGGCGCGCGATCGCGACGTGCGCTGGTGGCAGCTGTCGGCGCCGATCAAGGTGCGCAGTAGCCGGATCACGTTCGCGTACGCCGACCGGACCAGGGCGAACACCTATTGCACCTCGACCATCGCGGTGGAGCAACCGTCGCGGCGGCTGCGGCGCACGTCGTTCATCGGCGGCCGCTGCAGGGGTGTACCGGCCGAGGCACTCGCGGTGGAGCGAGAGACCAGCCGGTTCATCCGCGCCGCGCACGCCCGGCAGCCCGACCTCCGCGACTCGATCGACAGCTACAACGAGCAGCTCGCCGAATGCGAGGAGCTGAGGGTGCCGCGCAACCGGCTCGCACAGGTTCGCCGGATCTTCATGGCACACGAGTTCGCAGCGGCCATGGGGCCGATCGAGGCCGAGATCGGCGAGTTCGTCTCGGCGCTCGACGCGCTTCGGCTCCAGCGTCCCGAGCTCGCCGCCGCGCCGCGCGGGTGGGAGGCGATGAACGCTGCGGTGAACCTGATCCGGCA
>DASVPL010000130.1:0-13856 GCA_036382905.1 Thermoleophilaceae bacterium
GCCGGGTACCTGGCGAAGCTCGAGAACAAGCGCACGAGGTTCGTCACCTCGCGCGGCCTGCACCCGCACTCGCGCGCTGCGCTCGCCACCTACGCGCGCGGCTACGGCGCCACCGACGAGGAGACGCCGCTCGACGAGAACGGCGCCACCGACATCGAGGCGCTAGCCGCCGCCGTCGACGACGACACCGGCGCGGTCTTCCTCCAGCAGCCGAACTTCCTGGGCACGGTCGAGGACCTCGGGCCGCTGGTCGAGGCCGCCAAGCGCACCGGCGCCCTGGTGGTCTGCCAGGTCGACGCGATGACGCTCGGCATCCTCGAGCCGCCCGGCGCGTACGGCGTCGACATCGCGGTGGGAGAAGGCCAGCCGCTCGGCAACCGGCTCGACTTCGGCGGCCCGTCGTTCGGCTTCTTCGCCGCCCAGGAGCGCTACCTGCGCAAGATGCCGGGCCGGATCGCCGGCGAGACCGTGGACGCCGAGGGCCAGCGCGGGTTCGTGCTCACCCTCCAGACGCGCGAGCAGCACATCCGGCGCGAGAAGGCGACCTCGAACATCTGCACCGCGCAGGCGCTGAACGCGCTGGCCGGCGTGATCTACCTGTCGTGGCTCGGCCGCCGCGGCGTGGTCGAGATCGGCGAGCTGATGCTGCGCCGGACCGCCTACGCGCGCGAGAAGCTCGGGCTCGAGCTCGTCAACCCCGGGCCGGTCGTGCGTGAATTCGCCGTGCGGGTGCCGGACCTCGACGCCGCGGTGAAGCGCGCCCGGGCGCAGGGCATCAACCCCGGGTACCGCCTCGGTCGCGACTATCCGGAGCTCGAGGACGGGCTCCTGATCGCCATCACCGAGCGCCGCACTCGCGAGCAGATCGACCGGCTCGCCGGCGTGCTGAGCGACTCCGGCACCCCCGCTTCGCAGCGCGCGAAGGTGCACGCGGCATGAGGGCCGCCAACGTCCCCGCCGCGGACCCGACCGTGACCATCTTCGAGCGCTCGCGTCCCGGGCGCCGCGCATTCTCCGCGCCCGAGACCGACGTGCCGGAGACCCCGATCGAGGAGCTCCTGCCCGCGAGCGCGATCCGCCGCGAGCCGCCGGCTCTCCCCGAGATCGCCGAGCCGGAGATCGTCCGCCACTACAACAACCTCTCGAAGAAGAACTTCGACCTCGACACCGGCTTCTACCCGCTCGGGTCGTGCACGATGAAGTACAACCCGAAGCTGAACGAGCGGGTGGCCGCGCTGCCGGGCCACGCCAAGCTGCACCCGGCGCAGGACCCCGAGTACGCGCAGGGTGCGCTCGAGCTGATGTGGAACCTCGAGCGGGCGCTGGCCGAGGTGGCCGGGCTGCCGCACGTGTCGCTCCAGCCGAGCGCCGGGTCGCACGGCGAGCTGGCGGGCCTCCTGCTCACGCGCGCCTACCACGAGGACCGTGGCGAGCAGCGCCACAAGGTGCTCACGCCCGACACCGCGCACGGCACCAACCCGGCGACCGTGACGATGGCGGGCTACGAGGTGGTGAAGGTCGGCACCGCGCCGGACGGCGGGGTGGACCTGGACGACCTGCGCGAGAAGGCCACCGACGACGTGGCCTGCCTGATGCTCACGAACCCGAACACGCTCGGGCTGTTCGACAAGAACATCGAGGAGATCGCGGGGATCGTCCACGAGGCGGGGGCGACCCTGTACTACGACGGCGCGAACCTGAACGCCGTGGTCGGCGTCTCGCGGCCGGGCGACATGGGCTTCGACATCGTCCACTTCAACCTGCACAAGACCTTCACGCAGCCGCACGGCGGCGGCGGGCCGGGAGCGGGGCCGATCGCGGTCTCCGAGCGGATCCAGCCGTACCTGCCGGTGCCGCGCGTCGTGCAGGTGAAGGGCTCGAATGGCTCCGAGCCGCACTTCGACCTCGAGCACGAGGCCACGCAGTCGATCGGCCGGCTGCGCGGCTTCCAGGGCAACTTCGGCGTGTTCGTGCGCTCTTACGCGTACATCCGCTCGGTCGGCGGCGACGGCCTGCGCGACGTGGCCGAGACCGCCGTCCTGAACGCGAACTACCTCAAGGCGCTGCTGGCCGAGCCCGGCATCGGCGAGTACCTGCCGATCGCCTTCGACCGCACCTGCATGCACGAGTTCGTCCTCTCGGGCAAAGGGGCGAAGCAGGAGCTCGGGATCAAGACGCTCGACATCGCCAAGCGGCTGCTCGACTTCCGCGTGCACCCGCCGACCGTCTACTTCCCCCTGCTCGTGGACGAGGCGCTGATGGTCGAGCCGACCGAGACCGAGACCAAGGAGACACTCGACCGCTTCGCCGAGGTCGTGCGCGAGCTGCTCGCGGAGGCGAAGGAGGATCCGGAGATCGCCCGCAACGCGCCGTACACCACCCCGGTGCGCCGCCTCGACGAGGGCGGGGCCGCCCGGCGCCCGGTGGTCCGCCAGCAGCCGCCTCCGCAGGACCCGCCCGGCGACCCGGACGATCCCGAGCCCGTCAGCCGCGGCTCGCTCTAGCGGGCTAGCCTGCCGCGCGTGCGCATCTTCAGCGGCATCCAGCCGACCGGGCAGAAGCACCTCGGCAACTACATAGGCGCGATCCGCCAGTACGTCGAGGGCCAGGACCGCGGCGATCCGGCCATCTACTGCATCGTCGACCTGCACGCGATGACCGCCCCGTTCGACCCCGCCGAGCTGCGCTCGAACGTGCTCGACACCACCGCCATCCTGCTCGCGGCCGGGCTCGAGCCCGAGAAGGGCCGCTGCATCCTGTTCCGCCAGAGCGACGTGCGCGAGCACAGCGAGCTCTCGTGGCTGCTCACCTGCCTCACGCCGTACGGCGACCTCCAACGCATGACGCAGTTCAAGGAGAAGTCGGCGTCCGCCCGCGAGCTGGTCTCCGCGGGGATCTTCCTCTACCCGGTGCTCCAGGCCGCGGACGTGCTGCTCTACCGGCCGCACGAGGTGCCCGTGGGGGACGACCAGCGCCAGCACATCGAGCTGCTGCGTGAGATCGCCGTGCGCTTCAACTCGCGGTTCGGGGACACGCTGGTGGTGCCGGACCACCGGATCCCGGACGTGGGCGGTCGCGTGATGGACCTCCAGGAGCCCGAGCGCAAGATGTCCACGACGCAGGGCACCGAGCAGGGCACGCTCCACATCCGCGACGACGACAGGACGATGACCAAGAAGGTCAAGAGCGCGGTGACCGACTCGGGCCGCGAGGTGGTGCGCGGGCCGGGCAAGGCCGGGATCGCGAACCTGATCGAGATCGAGGCGGTGCTGCGCGGCCAGTCGCCCGACGACGTCGAGCGGCGCTTCGAGGGCAGCGGCTACGGCGACTTCAAGGGCGCGGTCGCGGAGACGGTGGTCTCCACCCTAGGCCCGATCCGCGAGCGCTACTTGGAGCTGGCGGCCGATCCGGCGCGGATCGAGGCGGTGCTGGCGGACGGGGCCGCCCGGGCGCGCGTGCTGGCGGAGGAGACGATGAAGGATGTGCGCGAGCGGATGGGCGTCGGACCGGCCGGCACCTAGGGCGCGAGCCCGCGCGGGCGCCGATGCCATCGGGCGCGGCCTCTAGTCTGCCCAGCGATGCGCGCCGCCGCCCTCGACCTCGACCTCGAGGTCTTCCAGGGACCGTTCGACCTGCTGCTCGCCCTCGTCCTGCGCGAGGAGATCGAGCTGGCCGAGGTCGAGCTGGCCGAGGTCGTCCTCTCGTACGTCGAGTACCTCGAGCGCACCGGCGAGCTCGATCTCGAGGCCACCACCGAGTTCCTGGTGCTGATCGCGGCGCTGCTCGAGCTGAAGTCGCGCCTGATGCTGCCCGGCGAGGAGGACGAGGGCGTCGAGTGGGAGCCCGGCGAGGCCGCCGACGAGCTGCTCGCCCGCCTGCTCGAGTACTCGCGTCACAAGCGGGCGGCCGAGTACCTGCGCGAGCGCCTCGAGGCCGAGTCGGGCTTTCGCTACCGCTCCGCCCCGATCCCGCCCGCCCTGCGTCGCGTGGCGCTCGACCTCGCCGAGAAGTCCTACGAGCCCGACGCGCTCGCCGAGGCGATCGGCGGCCTGCTGCGCACGCCCCCGCCGATCGACCTGCACCACATGGCGCGCCCGCGGGTCACCGTCGAGATGCGGCTGGCCCACCTGCGCGACCTGCTGCGCTCGCGCACGCGCTTCTCGTTCGACGACGCCGTCGAGGGCGCCGACCGCGTGACCCAGGCCGTCACGATCTTCGCCCTGCTCGAGCTCTACAAGAAGGGCGAGGCCGACTGGGAGCAGAGCGCGCCGTTCGAGCCGATCACGGTGGTGGGCCGGTGAACGAGCTGGCCCGCGTGATCGAGGCCCTCCTGTTCCTCTCCCCGGAGCCGCTCACGTCCACCGAGCTCGCCGACGCGGCGGAGTCCACGGAGGGCGAGGTGGTCGAGGCGCTCGCGCGCCTGCGCGAGCACTACGCCGAGGGCTGGCGCGGGGTGGTCCTGCGTGAGGTCGGCGGCGGCTTCACGCTGGCCACCGACCCGGTCGCCGAGCGCGCCGCACGGCGCCTGTTCAGCCGCCCGCGCACCCCGCCGCTCACCCAGGCGCAGTCCGAGTGCCTGGCGATCGTCGCGTACCTGCAGCCGGTCTCGCGCCCCGAGATCGCTCGCATCCGCGGCGTGGCGTCGGAGTCGGCGGTCTCCACGCTGCTCGAGCGCGGCCTGATCGAGGAGGCCGGCCGCTCGCAGTTCGGCGCGATCCTCTACCGCAGCACCGACCTCTTCCAGCGCCTGTTCGGCCTGAGCGGGCTCGACGGCCTCCCGGACCCCGCCCGCTTCGATCCGACGCCGGAGGAGGAGGGCGAGCTGCGCGAGCGGCTGCTCAAGGCCGGCGACCAGCGGAGCAGCTAGCACGCCGAGCTTCGCCGAGCACGTCGCGATGCTCGCGAGCTGGCGCGAGTTCCCGGCCGCCGAGCGGACCGCCGGCGAGCACGCCGCGCTCACCTTCGACGACGGCCCCGACCCCGACGCGACCCCCGCGGTGCTCGACGCGCTCGACGCGGCGGGCATCAGGGCGACGTTCTTCGTGGTGGGCGAGCAGCTCATGCGCCACTGGGCGATCGCGCGCGAGGTGCGGGCGCGCGGGCACGAGCTCGCCCTCCACGGCGCCGCCCACCCGCGCCACGCCGAGCTGAGCCCGCCCGCGGCGCGCGACGAGGTGGCGCGCGGGATCGGCGCGTTCGAGGCCGCCGTGGGCGCGCGCCCGGCGCTGTTCCGGCCCCCGTACGGCCGCTTCTCCGAGCACTCCTACGCGGCGTGCGCGAAGCTCGGGCTCGAGCCCGTCTACTGGTCGGCCTGGGGCTCCGACTGGGAGCCGATCCCACCGGCGCGGATCGCCGACCTCGTCGTGCGCGATCTCGCTCCGGGCGCGATCGTTCTGCTCCACGACTCCGCCCGCTACGCGGCGCGGTCGAGCGCCGAGGCCACCGCCGCGGCCATCGCCGCCGTGGCCGCGGCCGCCGCCGAGGCTGGCGTAAGGCTCGGCCCGGTGACCGGCTCCCCGTGACCGATACCCCCCCGTAAGGGGGGAGCAACTCCACCCCCGGCTGGGGGATACCCGCGCAGCCTCACGAATTGGCGCGTGAGCGCCGATACGCCGTGTAGACGCCGATGCAAGCCGCCGTTCCGGAGAAGCCCCGCAGGTTCCTACGGGCCGTTCAGGTCCTGTCGTTCCTTGCTCTGGCCGGATACGCCCTGCACGTCGGCGTCGGTCTCGGTGGGGACGGGATGGAGCCGTTCTTCTCGGACTACGTCTACAACGGCCTGGTGCTCGTGGCGACGGCGTCGTGCCTCGTGCGGGCCGTTCGGGTACGCGCGCGCCGCGCGGCCTGGGCGTGCCTGGGCGCGGGCCTCCTGAGCTGGGCGTTCGCCGACCTCTACAACACCTTCTACCTCGCGAAGCTCGAGGAGCCGCCGTATCCGTCGCTCAGCGACGCGTTCTGGCTCGCGTTCTACCCGATGACCTACGTGGCCCTCGTGCTGCTCGTGCGCGAGCGCATGAAGGAGGCGCGCGCGAGTCTGTGGCTCGACGGCATCGTGGCGGCGCTCGCCGTCTGCGCCGTCGGCGAGGTGCTCGTCTTCAGCCCGATGGCGCAGGCCAGCCTCGAGGGCGGGCTCTCGACCCCGATCGAGGTCGCGACCGACCTCGCCTATCCGATCGGCGACATGCTGATGCTCTCGCTCGTGGTCGTGGTGTTCTCGCTCACGGCCTGGCGGCCGGGGCGCGCCTGGACGATGATCGGCCTCGGCCTGGCCGCCATGGCGGCCGGCGACGGCGTCTACCTCTACCAGGCGTCGCAGGGCACCTACGTCGAGGGGACGATCCTCGACGCCATGTGGCCTGCCGCGACCCTGCTCGTCGGGTTCGCCGCCTGGGAGCCGTCTCGCCGCACCGGCGACGAGATCGATCTCAGCGGCTGGCGGATGCTCGTGCTGCCGGTCCTGTTCGCGCTGCCGTCGCTGGGCGTGCTCGTCTACGACCACTGGACCGAGGTCGACGGCGCCGCCGTCCTGCTCGCCACCGTCTGCATGCTCGCCGTGATCGTGCGCACGGCCATGACGTTCGGCGAGAACATGAGGATGCTCACCACGAGCCGTCGCGAGGCCCACACGGACGCTCTCACCGGCCTCGGCAACCGCCGCCGCCTGATGGCCGACCTCGACCGCGAGATGGAGCTGGCCGGGCCGCACTCCCCGCGCGCCCTGGGCCTCTTCGACCTCGACGGCTTCAAGCGCTACAACGACAACTTCGGCCACCCCGCCGGCGACGCCCTGCTCGCGCGGCTCGGCCGCGCCCTGCGCGAGGCCGTAGAGCCGGAGGCGCGCGCCTACCGCCTCGGCGGCGACGAGTTCTGCGTGCTCGGGGCAGCCGACGCCAACGCGGCCGCCGCCCTCGTGGCAACCGCCACCGCCGCACTCTCCGAGCAGGGTCAGGGTTTCTTCGTCACCGCTTCGCACGGGCTCGTGCTGCTGCCGCTGGAGGCCCAGGACGCGAGCGCCGCGATGCAGATCGCCGACCAGCGCCTGTACGGGCAGAAGGGCTCGCGGCGCAGCAGCGCGGTGGGCCAGCAGACCCGCGACGTGCTGCTCGAGGTCCTGCACGCCCGCAAGCCCGACCTGCACGTGCACCTCCACGAGGTCGCGGAGGTCGCCCTCGTGGTCGGCCACCGCATGAAGCTCTCGGCCGAGGAGCTCGACGAGATGGCCCGGGCGGCCGAGCTGCACGACATCGGCAAGATGGCCGTGCCCGACGAGATCCTCAACAAGCCGGGCCCGCTCGACGACCGCGAGACCGAGTTCGTGCGCCAGCACACGCTCGTCGGCGAGCGCATCCTCGCCGCGGCTCCCGCCCTCGAGGAGGTGGCCAAGATCGTCCGGTCGAGCCACGAGAGCTACGACGGCAGCGGCTACCCCGACGGCCTGGTGGGCGAACGGATCCCGCTGGCGGCCCGGATCATCGCCGTCTGCGACGCCTTCCACGCGATGACCGACAAGCGCCCGTACCAGCCGGCGATGACGCCGGCTGAGGCGATGGCCGAGCTGCGCCGCTGCAAGGGGACCCGGTTCGACCCGGCCGTGGTCGAGGCGCTGTGCGCCGAGATCGGCGCCGGCGGGATCCCGCCGCGCGTGCGCCGCCTGCCGGACGCCGCTCCCGCTCCCGCTCCCGCCGCACCGCCCGTCGAGGCTCGGTGACCCGCTTCCGCGGGGTCGCGGTGGCCGCCGCGGCCGCCGCGCTGGCGCTGCCCGCAGGCGCATCCGCCGCGACCGTGAGCTCCGCCGGCGGAGCCGTCACGTTCACCGCTGCGTCGGGTGAGTCGAACCGCCTTTCGGTCTTCGAGGCCGGCGGGACGCTGCTCTTCGAGGACGCGGGCGTCAGCTCGATGACCGCGGGGCCGGGGTGCACTCCGGCGGGCGCGCAGCGGGTCGTGTGCGCGGTGCACGGCGACGGTGCGGTGGCGGTCCAGCTCGGCGACGGCAACGACGTGGTCGTGAGCCAGGTCCCGCTGCCCTTCGGCGTCCACGGCGGCCTGGGCGACGACGGGATCGTGCTCTCCGCGGGCAACGACGCGGTGGACGGCGGCGCGGGCGCCGACACGATCGACGCCGGCGGCGGCGACGACGCCGTGGACGGCGGCGCGGGCGCCGACACGCTCGACGCCGGCGGCGGCGACGACTCGCTCGCGGGTGGCGCCGGGGTCGACTCCCTCGCCGGCGGCGCGGGCGCCGACACCCTCCGGGCGCGCGACGGCGCCGCCGAGCCGCTCGCCTGCGGCTCCGAGACCGACGCGGTCGAGGCCGACCACGGCGACGCCGTGGACTCCGATTGCGAGGTCGTCGACCGCGGCGAGACCGCGCAGCCGACCTTCGCGCCGGTGCTCCCACCGGACCCGACCGGTGGCGTGGGCAGCGCGATCGAGGCCCCGGTGGCCGCGATCTCCGGCGCGTCGCTGCACGTGACTCGAGCGGGCCTGACCCAGGTCCGGCTCAGGTGCCCGCGCACGGCGTTCGAGGGCTGCTCGGGGTCGATCGTGGTCGAGCCGCTCGGCGTGGCCGCACCGAACTCGCGGCTCGACGTGACCGGCGCGCGGCGGGTACCCATCCGGCTCGGCACCGCCCGCTTCAGGGCCCTCGCGGGCGCCGGCATCACGGTCCCCGTCCGGCTCGAGCCCCGCGTCTGGCGCCGCCTCGCCGCGCGGCCGCGCGCGAAGGTGCGGATCACCGTGACAATGGCGAACGCCACGGGCGCGACGACCAGCGTCCGGACCGTCCGGGTCCGGCGCGCGGGCTAGGCGGCGCTGGCCGCCCGGCGCGCGGGCTAGGCGGCGGTGGCCGCGAGCTGCCCGCAGGCCGCGTCGATGTCGCGGCCGCGAGTTAGGCGCACGGTCGCGCGCAGGCCGCGCTCCTCGAGCGTCGCGCGGAAGGCGTCGATCGCCCCGCGCGTCGAGCCGCGCAGGTCGGAGTCCGTCGGGTTGTACGGGATCAGGTTGACCTTGAATGCCTCGCGCGGCTTCAGCACGTCGGCGAGCGCCATCGCCTGCTCGTAGCGGTCGTTGACCCCGTCGAGCATCAGGTACTCGACGAACACCGGCTGTCTGCGCGTGCGCGACCAGCGCAGGCACGCGTCGAGCACGTCCGGCAGCGGGTAGCGGTCGTTCACCGGCATCAGCTCGGAGCGCAGCGCCTCGTCCGCCGCGTGGAGCGAGAGCGCCAGCCGCACGGCCGGGCCGTCCTCGGTGAGCAGCTCGATCCCCGGGATCCAGCCGACGGTGGAGATCGCGGTGCGCCGCGAGGCGATCCCGAGGTCGGGCAGGCGCTCGCAGGCGGCCAGCACGTTGTCGAGGTTCATGAGCGGCTCACCCATGCCCATGAAGACCGCATGGTCGACCGGCTCGATCCTTCTGAAGTGCAGCGCTTGATCGAGGATCTCCGAGCTCGTGAGGTTGCGCGCGAAGCGCATCCGGCCGGTCGCGCAGAACGTGCACGTGAGCGGGCAGCCCGACTGGCTCGACAGGCAGAGCGACCGGCGCCCGTCGCGGTAGCGCATCAGCACCGCCTCGATCGGCCGCCCGTCGGAGGTGTTGAAGAGGGCCTTCTCGGTGCCGTCGCGGGAGCGCGCCTCGCGTGCCAGCTCGAGGCTCGACAGCGGCACGTCCGCCGCGAGTCGCTCGCGCAGGGCCGCCGGCAGGTTCGTCATCTCCTCGTAGGAGGAGGCGCCGCGCGCCGTCCACTCCCAGATCTGCTTGGAGCGGAAGGCGGGCTCGCCCGCGCGCGCGAGCACGTCGTCGAGGAGGTTCAGGTCCATGCGCCGAGTGTGGCAGCCTCACCCGGATGCGCCTCGCGAAGTTCCTAGCCCACTCCGGGGTCGCCTCGCGGCGCGCCGCGGAGCGGCTGATCGCCTCCGGGCGCGTGAGCGTGGGCCGCGAGGTGGTCACCGACCCGGCGCGCGACGTCGACGCCGATTCGGGCGTGGCGGTCGACGGCGAGCTGGTCCGCGTCGAGCGCCGCGTCGTCTACGCGGTGAACAAGCCGCGGGGGGTCGTCTCGACGGCGGCCGACACCCACGGGCGCCCGACGGTGGTCGAGCTGCTCCCGGCCGAGGCGCGCCGGCTCTACCCGGTCGGCCGCCTCGACGCCGACTCGACCGGGCTCCTGCTGATGACGAACGACGGCGAGCTGGCCAACCTCCTCACGCACCCGCGCTACGGGGTGGAGAAGGTCTACCGAGCGCACGTGAAGCCACCCCGCATCACCGAACGCGCCCTCAAGGCCCTGCGCGAGGGCGTGGAGCTCGACGACGGCATGGCCCGCGCCGCCCGCGCCCGCTCGGTGTCCGGAGGCGTGCTCGAAATATCACTGAGGGAGGGGAGGAAGCGCCAGGTCAGGCGCATGTGCGAGGCCGTGGGCCTCACGGTGGTCGAGCTCGAGCGCGTGCGTTTCGGGCCGTTACGCCTGGGCGGCCTGAGGCAAGGCTCTTTCCGGCGGCTCACGGGGCCGGAGGTGGAGCAACTCAGGGAAGCGGCGAACGGGGGGTGACTGCGGGGGCGGGTGCGGTTGCGTCGCTCTGAGGGGGGCTGCTGAGGGAGCCTGCGACCGTACCCCCGAAGAGCGATGCAAACGCACCCGCAGCAGGCGGCAAGAGCCATGCTTGAATCAGCACCACCATGAGGCTGAGAGCACTCAGAGGGGCGATCACCGTCGACGGCAACGAGCGAGACGCGATCCTCGAGGGCACCGAGGAGCTGCTGCGCGAGGTCATGGGGCGCAACGAGCTGGCCGCCGAGGACATCGTGAGCTGCGTCTTCACCTGCACAGCGGACCTGAACGCCGCCTTCCCGGCCGAGGCCGCGCGCCGGCTCGGGCTGGGCGCGGTGCCGCTGCTGTGCGCGCGCGAGATCGATGTGCCCGGCGCGCTGCCGCGCGTGATCCGGCTGATGGCGCACTGCTACGCGGAGGAGGACCGCCAGGCGCAGCACGTGTACCTGCGCGAGGCGGTCGAGCTGAGGCGCGACCTGGAGGGTGCGCAGTGAGCCTCGAGTTCACCGCGCGCCTGCGCGACATCCCGACCTATCCCGCCGCGGCGACCTACGAGTACGGCGGCGAGCTGGTCAAGCTCGCGTCGAACGAGACGCCGTACGCCCCGCACGCTGCGGTGGTCGAGGCGATCCAGGCCCAGCTCGGGGCGCTCAACCGCTACCCGGACCCCGAGAAGGGGCTGCTGCGCAGGCGCATCGCCGAGCGATTCGAGACGAACCCCGGCCGAGTAGCGGTCGGCAACGGCTCCTGCGAGATCCTGATGGCCGCGGGCGAGGCGCTGCTCGAGCCGGGCGCCGAGATCGTCTACGCGTGGCCCTCGTTCTCGATGTACCCGCACCTGGCGGCGGCGAGCGGCGCGCGCGCGATCGAGGTCCCGCTGACCGACGGCGGCCACCACGACCTCGACGCCATGGCGCGCGAGGTGACCGCCGCGACGCGCGTGGTGCTCGTCTGCAACCCGAACAACCCGACCGCCACGGCGCTGCCGGTGGAGGAGATCGACGCGTTCTTGGCCTCGCTCCCGCGCCACACCGCGGTGATCCTCGACGAGGCCTACGTCGAGTTCTCGACAATGCAGGACCCGGACGAGTCGCTGCCGCTGCTGGCGAAGCACCCGAACCTGGTGCTGCTGCGCACCTTCTCGAAGGTCTACGGCCTCTGCGGCCTGCGGGTGGGCTACGGCCTGTGCGGCTCGGAGGACTTCAGGATCGCGGTGGACAAGGTCCGCCAGCCGTTCTCGGTGAACGCGCTCGCCCAGGCGGCGGCGATCGAGGCGCTGCGCCACCAGGACGAGGTCGAGCGCCGTGTGGAGCGCACGGCGATCGAGCGCCTGCACGTCGAGGACGAGCTCGAGGAGCGCGGCCTCTGGTCGAGCGACAGCCAGGCCAACTTCTCCTGGTTCGCCCTCGGCGACCGCGACGAGGCGGCGGTGCTGAAGGGCCTGGCCGAGCGCGGCGTGATCGTGCGCGGCGGCACCGACCTGGGCCACGCCGGCCACATCCGCGTGACCTACGGCACGCGCTCGGAGAACGATCGCTTCCTGGCCGCGCTGGACGAGGCGCTGGCCGCGGCGCCGAAGTCGAGCTAGGTCCGCAGCAGGATCGTCACGAACAGCCCGAGCAGGGCCGTGAACTGGACGATCGCGAAGTTGAACGCCTGGCGGTAGAGGTCGTCGATCCTTGCTTCTAGGCGATCGAGCCGCGCCTCGACCCGATCGAGCCGCGCCTCGACCTGCTCGAAGCGCGCTTCGATCCGCGCGACCGTGTCGTCGATCCTCTCGTCAGTCCACAAGGTGCGCTCCATGCATTACTAGAGCGTACCCCCGGAAAAGTTCGCCCCCCGGGGGATCTTCACCCCTCAAGGCGTGGATGCCGGAACCGATACGTGGTAGAACAGAGTCCCGCGATGAACCGCACCGGCACGTCACCCAGCAGCACCTGCGCCTCCGGCGCCGCCTGGCGTGCCTATCTCTGGACCTGGCGATTTAGCTAGGCGTCCGGCCGCGCGCGCACCCAGGGCGAGCGCGAGACCGAGTCAGAGCTCCCCGCCGGACGCCGCTCTGCCCACGGCCCAAACCACGGGTCGCGTCGTACCAGAACTAGGATTTCGTCCACGAGCTTCGAAAGCAGGTCCTGATGATGATCGTCATGAAAGAGGGTGCCGGGCCCGACGAGGTGGACGCGGTCGTCCGCCAGGTCGAGTCCACCGGCGCCACCGCACACGTCTCGCGCGGCGAGATACACACCGTCGTGGGCGCGATCGGCGACCGCGAGCACATAGCCAACCTCGAGCTCGACGGCTTCCCCGGGGTCGACCACGTGGTCCCGATCAGCCGCCCGTACAAGCTCGCCTCGCTCCAGTTCCGCAAGGAGCAGCCGTCGGTGCTCGACATCGGAGGCCGCAAGATCGGCGGGCCGCACTTCATGACGATCGCCGGTCCGTGCACGGTCGAGGACCGCGAGACCATGCTCGAGGCGGCGCGCATCGTCCGCGACTCCGGCGCGCAGCTCCTGCGCGGCGGCGCCTACAAGCCGCGCACCTCGCCGTACTCGTTCAGCGGGCTCGGGGTGGAGGGGCTGCGGCTCCTCCAGGAGGCCAAGGACGAGACCGGCCTGCCGATCACTACCGAGCTCATGGACGTGCGCGACCTCGAGGACGTGCTCGAGGTGGCCGACGTGATCCAGCTCGGCGCCCGCAACATGCAGAACTACACGCTGCTCACCGAGGTCGGCCGCGCCGGCCGGCCGGTGCTGCTCAAGCGCGGGCTCGCGAACACCCTCGAGGAGTTCCTCATGTCGGCTGAGTACATCCTCAAGGAGGGCAACGAGAACGTGATCCTCTGCGAGCGCGGCGAGCGGACGTTCGAGCCGAACTACCGCTTCCAGCTCGACCTGATGGCGATCCCGGTGCTGAAGGAGATGACGCACCTGCCGATCGTCGTCGACCCGAGCCACGCGGCGGGCAAGCGCTCGCTGGTCCCGGCGCTCTCCTACGCGGCGGCCGCCGCGGGGGCCGACGGGATCATCGTCGAGATCCACCCGGAGCCGGAGGCGGCGGTTTGCGACGGGCCGCAGGCGCTCTACGCCGAGGAATTTCCCGAGTACCTGCGCAAGCTCGAGCAGGCGGCGGCGCTCGCGGGCAAGGAGACAGTGCGGGTCTGAGCCGCGTCGCGATCCTCGGGGTGGGCCTGATCGGCGGCTCGATCGGGCTCGCCGCGCGCGAGCAGGGCAGCGAGGTGGTGGGCTGGGATCCCGATCCCGGCACGCTCGACCGCGCGCTCGAGCTGGGTGCCATCGGGGCCGCGGCC
>DASVPL010000131.1:0-14015 GCA_036382905.1 Thermoleophilaceae bacterium
GCCGCGGCTCGGCCGGCCGCGGGTAGACGTCGATCGTGCCCGGCACCAGCCGCGCGTCGCACAGCTCGACCATGAGCTGCGCGGCGAGCCGCTGGGCGGCCATCGCCAGCTCCGGATGGAGCTGCTTCTCGAACCGCGACGAGGCCTCGGTGCGCAGACCGAGCGCCTTCGAGGTCCGCATGATGTTCGGCCCCACCCACGTGGCGGCCTCCATCAGCACGCGCGTGGTCGGGCGCTCGGCGTCGGGGTCGGACACCTCGGAGATCTGCCCGCCCATGATCCCCGCGATCCCGCTCGGCCCCTCGGCGTCGCACACGAGCGCGGCCTCGGGCGAGAACGTCCGCTCCACCCCGTCCAGGGTCGTCATCGTCTCGCCCTCGCGCGCGCGGCGCACCACGATCCGCCCCCCGCGCACGCGGTCGAGGTCGAACGCGTGCACGGGCTGGCCACACGCGAGCATCACGTAGTTGGTGATGTCCACCACGTTCGAGATCGGGCGCTGCCCCGCCGCCATCAGGCGCTGCTTGAGCCAGAGCGGCGACGGCCCGATCCGCACGTCCTCGAACACGCGCGCGGTGAAGCGCAGGCAGATGTCGGGATCCTCGATCGTCACCGAGGCGTGGTCGGAGGCCGAGTCCGACCCCGACGGCTCCGCGTCGGCGGCGGTCGGGTCCTCGGCCAGCGGGGCGGCCGTGACCGCGTGCAGGTCACGCGCGACGCCGTAGACGGACATCGCGTCGGGGCGGTTGGGCGTGATTTCGATCTCGATCGCCTCGTCGGCAATCGGGAGCACCTCGGCCAGCGGCGCGCCGGGAGCCAGCGACTCGTCGAGCACCATGATCCCGGCGTGGTCCTCGCCGATCCCGACCTCGTCCTCGGCGAGGATCATCCCGCTGGAGCGCACGCCGCGCAGCTTCGCCTCGCCCAGCTTCGTCCCGTCGGGCATCACCGCGCCGGGCAGCGCGACGGCCACGGTCTGGCCGGTGGCCACGTTCGGCGCGCCGCAGACGATCGTGCGCGCCTCGCCCGACCCGTCGTCCACCGTGCACACGCTCAGGCGGTCGGCGTCCGGGTGCTTCGACGCCTCGAGCACCCGCCCCACCACGAACGCGCCGGGGTCGCCCACGCCGGTGCGGTGCAGGCGCTCGAGCTTGATCCCCGCCATCGTTAGCGCGTCGGCGATCTCCCCGGCGCCGAGCGCGGGGTCGCAGTACGAGCGCAGCCATGCGACCGGGACCCTCATGCGCCGAATTGCTCCAGCAGGCGCACGTCGTTCTCGTAGAGCATGCGCAGGTCGGGCACGCCGTGCTTGATCATCGCGATCCGCTCTATGCCCATCCCGAAGGCGAAGCCCTGCACGCGCTCGGGGTCGTAGCCCGACTCGGCCACGTAGCCGAGCACGTTCGGGTCGACCATCCCGGCGCCGAGGATCTCGATCCACGCCTCGCCGCGGCAGGTGTGGCAGCGCTGCGAGCCGGTGAAGCCGGTGCCGCCGCAGACGAAGCAGGACACGTCGACCTCGACGCTCGGCTCGGTGAACGGGAAGTAGCCCGGGCGCAGCCGCACCTTCATGTCGGCGCCGAACATCGCGCGGGCGAACTCGAGCAGGACGCCCTGGAGGTCGGCGAGCGTGATGTCCTCGTCGATCGCCAGCCCCTCGAGCTGGTGAAACATCGGCACGTGCGTGGCATCGGGGGTGTCCGGCCGGTACACGCGCCCGGGCACGACGATGTAGATCGGCGGCTCCTGCGCCTCCATCGCGCGCACCTGCATCGGCGAGGTGTGGGTGCGCAGCAGCACCGACTCGCTGAGGTAGAAGGTGTCCTGCGGCAGCCGCGCCGGGTGCTCCGGCGGGTGGTTGAGCGCCGTGAAGTTGTAGTACTCGTACTCGATCTCCGGCCCCTCGAGGACGGCGAACCCGAGGCCGACGAAGACGTCCTCGAGCTCGCGCCGGATCTGCGAGACGAGGTGCAGCCGGCCGGACGGCAGCGGCGGGTCGCCCGGCAGCGTCACGTCGATGCGGTCCTCGGCGAGGCGGCGGTCGAGCTCCTCGGCGTCGATGCGCGCCGTGCGCTCAGCCAGCAGGCCCTCGAGCGCCTGCTTCACCTGGTTCGCGCCCTTGCCGACCGGACCGCGCTGCTCGGGCGGCAGCTCGCCGATCGAGCGCAGCGCCTGGGTCAGCTCGGACCTGCGGCCGAGGTAGCGCACGCGCAGCTCCTCGAGCTCCGCGCTCGTGCCGGCGGCGGCGATGGCGGCCTCCCCCTCGCGCCTCAGCTCGTCGAATCGGGCGGGCGCGTCAGCCATGGCGGGCCATCCTATTCCGCTCATACAGCGCCACCGTGGCGGCCATCGCCACGTTCAGCGAGTCGGGCCCGTCGCCACGCACCGGCAGGTGCGCGACCGCGTCCGCGGCCTCGACCACGGCAGGCGGGAGCCCGTCGCGCTCGCCGCCGAGGCAGAGCAGCTCGGGGCTCCCGCTCGGGACCTCGTCGAGCGGCGCGCCGGTGCGGGCCTGGAGCGCGATGGTCGCGCCGCCGCGCTCGGCAAAGACGGCGCGCGCGGCCTCCGGCTCGGCGCGCGCGGGCGGGCGCGCGAACACGCTGCCCATGCTCGCGCGCACGGCCTTCGGCGACCACGGGTCCGCGCAGCCGGGCCCCAGCACGACCGGCCCGTCGGCCAGCGCGTGCGCCGAGCGCATCACCGTCCCCACGTTGCCGGGGTCGCGCACGCCGTGCAGGTACACGGCCAGCTCGCCGCCCGGCTCGGCCCAGCGCTGCGGGTACACGCCGATCACGCGCGTGCCCGAGCCGAGCGCGCTCACCGCGTCGAGCAGCTTCGGCTCCACGTCCTCGCCCGACACGAGCAGCATCTCGGGCTCCCAGCCGGCGTCGCGCGCGGCCGCGACCAGATCCTCGCCCTCGGCCACGAACAGGCGCTCGCGGTCGCGGTGGCGCTTGTCCTGGAGCTTGCGGATCGTCTTCAGCTGGTTGTTGTCTGGTGAGGTGATCATCGGGCCACTAAAAAGGGCGCCTCGCGGGGCGCCCTGGGAGTGAGTCCGGTCGGTTCCTGAAGGATCAGGTAGCCGCCGCCTCCCGGGCGCGCTCGGCAAACCGTCGGAACGTCTCGGGGTCGCGCACGGCGATGTCGGCGAGCACCTTGCGGTCGAGCTCGATCTCCGCCAGCTTCAGGCCGTGCATCATCTGGCTGTAGGTCAGGCCCTCGCGACGAGCCGCCGCGTTGATGCGCTGGATCCACAGGCGCCGGAAGTCGCGCTTGCGGTTGCGGCGGTCGCGGTACGCGTAGGTGTCCGCCTTGAGCAGGGCCTCCTTGGCCCGCTTGTAGCTGGAGTGCGCTTCGCCGCGGTAGCCCTTCGTCCGCTCGAGCGTGGCGCGGCGCTTCTTGCGCGCGTGGGTGGAGCGCTTGACCCTCACTTCTTGATCAGCAGTGCCTTGATCTTGGGCGTGTCGGCGTCGGACATGATCGCCGGCTCGTCGAGACGGCGGCGGCGCTTCGCGTTCTTCTTGCCGAGGATGTGGCTGCGCATTGCATGACGTCCCCGGACCTTGCCTTTGGCCGTCACCTTGAAGCGCTTCTTCGCCCCGGAATGGGTCTTCATCTTCGGCATGAGTCCGCCGACTATAGCCCGCGGGCGGTGCGATCTTCGTCCAGACGGCGAGGTCGCGGCCCCGGAACGGTCGTACTCGTGGACATGACCCAGACCCAGCTCTCGCAGCGCCCGCTCGCCGCGCTCGCTGCCACCCAGTCGAAGGAGGACAAGCTCGCCCACGCGCTCGATT
The DNA here is from genome assembly GCA_036382905.1 of Thermoleophilaceae bacterium. Classification (GTDB taxonomy): domain Bacteria; phylum Actinomycetota; class Thermoleophilia; order Solirubrobacterales; family Thermoleophilaceae; genus AC-37. The sequence continues at coordinate 3,798 of DASVPL010000131.1, forward strand.
TCGAGCTGCTCGTGGAGGACCGGCTCGCAACCGAGCACACGCCCTACCGCTGCGGAACTGCGCTGTTCCGCCGCGACCTCCCCCGCGTGGCCGCGCTGAACGTGCTGCGTGTCGAGAGCGGCGTCGAGGCGCTCGACGCGGCGGCCCTGATCGAGTTCGCCGACGGGCTCCAGACCGGGCTCCCGCAGCGCTCGCTGCGGGTGGTCGATGACCAGCTCGCCGCGCAGCTGCGCCCGGTGTTCGCCGCCGCGGGCTGGATCACCGCCGGCATGACGCTGATGGCCCCGCGCCGGCGTCCGGACCGCCCGATCGACACGACCTCGGTGCACGCGGTCGAGCTCGAGACGATCGCGTACGCGCGCCAGGCGACGCTCGGGCGCGCCTACCGCGACCTCGACACGGCCGAGCAGCTCCTGGTGGCGGGTGAGATGCCCGCCCTCGGCACCGAGGTGCGTGCCTTCGCCTCGACCGTGGGCAACGAGGTGGCCGCCTACGCGGTGGCGCGCGTCGCGGGGCACGTCGCGAAGCTCACCGAGGTCGACGCGCTCGTGCGCTCCCACGGGCACGGCCTCGGCCGCGCGCTGATCTGGGGCGCCGTGAAGGAGCTGCGCGCCGAGGGCGTGCGTCTCGTGGTGGTCGAGGCCCAGGACGACGCCTGGACCCGCTGGATCTACCTACGGCTCGGCTTCGAGGACATCGGGCGCACGCACCGCTTCGTGCGTGCATGGGGCGACGAGCCCGCCGCGCCGCCCGCGATCTGACGCGGGCGGCGGGCGGGGACCCGTTCGCTACGAGGAGGGGCTGGCCGAGGAGGCGAGCTCCTGGGCCTGCTGCTGGCCGCTCTCCTTGGCCGTCTCCTGGGCGGTCTGAGCGACCTCCTGGGCGACCTGCTTGCCGCGGTCGACGGCCTCGGACGCGGTCTCCTTGACCTGGTTCATGACCTGGTCGGACATCTCGCCCATCTTCTCGTCCTCGACGCGCGTGGACGGGATCAGCATGCCGGCGATGAAGCCGGCCGCGACCGCGCCGATGGCGAGGCCGAGCGGGTTCTCCTGCGCGACGCTCACGGCCTGCTGAGCGCCCTGCTTCATCTCGCCGGTGCTCGGCGTGGCGTCGTTCGCCCTGCCCATCACACCGCCGACCTTCGACTTGATCGCGTCGGTCTTCTCGGAGACGGAGTCCTTCGCCCGCTCCTTGACGTCGGTCTTGTAGCCGATCGCGCCGATGGTCTCACCCATCTGCTCGCGAGTCTGCTCTATGTCCTGGCGGATGGCGTCTGGGTCTTGGCCCATTGCACGTCCTCCTTCACTGATTCGACGGTTTGCTCGGGTACGGGCGGGGTCGCCTGCTGCACTTCCTTCTTGCCTGTGAGGGCGAGGACCCCCGCGATCGCGGCGTAGACGAGACCGACGATCAGCGCGGCGAGCCACGCCTTCATGCCGGTGTCCAGCGCCAGGATCAGCGCGGCGGTCAGTGCGCCCAGGGCCAGGAAGCCGACGACGCCCGCGCCGCCGAACATGCCCGCTCCCTTGCCTGCCTTCTTGCCCTTCTCCGCCATCTCCGCCTTGGCCAGTTCCAGCTCCTGGCGGACCAGCGTGGTCGTCTCCTCCGAGAGCTGCTTGAGCAGCTCGCCAATCGGCCGCTCCCGCAGGTCGTCGCTCGATCCGTTCGTCGCCATCCGCGCTCCTAGACCTGCCCCGGCGTGACGCCCGGCGCGACCGGTGCGCCCGTGGGCGGCGGCGCGTAGACCTCCGGCGTGGTGCCGGAGCTGTAGCCGTTCGACCCGGTCGACCCGCTCTGGAGCTGGCCGCTCGCGCCCGAGCCGGTCTGGCTCCGCTGGCTGTAGCGCTGGCTGCTCGACGCCTTCATGAACCGCGACGCCGCGAAGCCCAGCAGCAGCCCGCCGGCCACGACGGCCCACGGCTGCTTGCGAGCGAAGTCCTCGACGTCGCTCAGGATCTTGTCCGCGTCGGACTCGGTCAGGTAGCTGCCGACCTTCTCCGTGCGCTCGGCGGCCTGCTCGGCCAGCTTGGCGGGGGTCTCCTTGCCCTGCTCACGGAGCGTCTCGCCGACCGTGCGCAGATCGGAAGCGGTCGTGCTGACCTGCTCGCCGGCCTGCTTCGAGCGCTGGTCGACCTGCTCGCGGACCTTGCTGCCGGCCTGCTGCTTGGCCTCCTGCGCCTTCTCCTGCGCCTGGCCCATGACCTCCTGGGCCTTGTCCTGCGCCGCGTCCTTCGCCTGGCTCGCGGTCTCCTGCGCCTGGGCTGCGGCGCCGCTCTGCTCGTCCTGCGAGCTCGGCGCGGTAGCCCCTTGCGGGGGCGTGCTTACCTCAGCCATGCCCTCCTCCTCTGCTCGGGTCCTCTTGAGCCCAAGCGCTACCCGAGGGGGCGACCCAAAATCAGTACGGGTCCCGAGTGGCGCATGGCCGCGCCGTGGTGCGCGCCCTGGCGCGCCGGACCCTGTCCGGGAGGGTGCTAGGCGGCCGCGCTGTCGCCGCCGGCGGGAGCGTCGTCGCTCGCCGCGGAGGCGTCCTCGTCAGCGGCCGCGGGGGCGTCGGCGTCGGCGGCGGTCGCTGGCGCGGCGGCTTCGGCGTCGTCGCCGGCGGGTGAAGCGTCGTCGGGCGCGGGAGCCGCGCCGGTCGCCGCTGGCGCCGCGGCTTCGTCGCCGTCGCCCTCGTCGCCGCCGTCGGCCTCCGCTGCCTCGCGCCGCAGCCGCACCTCGCGGCGCTCGCGCTTGGCCGGCCGCTCGTGATCGGTGCCGGGCTCCTCGACGTGCTCCTCGTGCTCGCCCTCCTCGGTCACGCGCGCGGGCGCCATGACCATCGTCATGTTGCGGCCGTCGAGGTTGGGGCGCTGCTCGATCACGCCGAGCTCGCCGATGTCCTCCGCCAGGCGCATCAGCAGGGCCTCGCCGCGCTCGGGATGGGTCGTCTCGCGGCCGCGGAACATGATCGTGACCTTCACGCGGTCGTTGTGCTTGAGGAAGCGAACGACGTGACCCTTCTTGGTCTCGTAGTCGTTGTTCGCGATCTTCGGCCGCAGCTTGATCTCGCGGACCGTCACCTGCTTCTGGTGGCGGCGGGCGGCCTTGGCCTTCTGCTCCTGCTCGTACTTGTACTTCGAGTAGTCGAGCACGCGCACGACCGGCGGGCGCGCCTCGGCGGCCACCTCGACGAGATCGAGGTCGCGCTCCTGGGCGTAGCGCAGGGCCTGGTCCGTGGGGACGACTCCGACCTGGTTGCCGTCGTCGCCGATCAGCCGCACCTGCGGCACGCGGATCCGCTCGTTGATGCGAGTCTGATCGCGCTCCGGCGGGCGGCGATCGAACCTACGTGGGATCGGCACTAGTGCGGCCGTCCGAGCGTTCGGTCGGCGGGGACCCGGCTAGACGTCAAAGGCGCTCTCGTACGGGAGGGAGCGGCAGCGACAGGAGGGGCAAGGGCGCGTCAGCGGGGGCGCGGTTCGTGGGTGCTCCTCATTCACAAGCGAGTATAGCCCTCATCCGGTCGCCGGCTCGACCCTTCCGCGGGATCGTCAAGAGCGCGCGGAGATCTCGTCGCGCAGACGCTCGATCACCGCGTCGACCGGCTCGGCCCCCTGGTCGCCCTCGCGGTGGCGGCGGACGGAGACCTGGCCGGCCTCCTGCTCCTTGTCCCCCACAACGAGCATCAGCGGCACCTTGCGCAGCTCGCCGTCGCGGATCTTGCGCCCGACCGACTCGGTGCGGTCGTCCACCTCGACGCGGATGCCGGCGCCACGCAGCCGCTCCTCGACCTCGCGGGCGTAGTCGTTGTGGCGGTCGGCGATCGGCAGGACGAGCGCGTGCACCGGCGTGAGCCACAGCGGCAGCTCGCCGGCGTAGTGCTCGATCAGGATGCCGATGAAGCGCTCGAACGAGCCGAGCAGCGCGCGATGGATCATCACCGGCCGGTGCTCGGCGTTGTCCGCGCCCGTGTAGGTGAGCTCGAACTGCTCGGGCATGTAGTAGTCGAGCTGGACGGTGCCGAGCTGCCACGAGCGCTTCAGCGAGTCGGTCATGTGGAGGTCGATCTTCGGCCCGTAGAAGGCGCCGTCGCCCTCGTTCAGGTCGTAGTCGAGGCCGCGGCTCTCGAGCGCCCGGGCGAGCGCCGCCTCGGCGCGGTCCCACATCGCCTCGGTGCCGACGCGCTTCTCGGGCCGGGTGGAGAGCTCGAGTCGCGGCTCGAACCCGAAGTGGTCGTAAATGAAGAAGCCGAAGTCGAGGCAGCGCAGGACCTCCTCCTCGATCTGGTCCTCCGTGCAGAACACGTGCGCGTCGTCCTGGGTGATGTGGCGCACGCGCAGCAGACCGTGCAGCGTCCCGCTCGGCTCGTGGCGGTGCACGAGCCCCTGCTCGGCGTAGCGGATCGGCAGGTCGCGGTAGGAGCGCAGGTCGCGCTTGTAGATCTGAACGTGGGCGGGACAGTTCATGGGCTTGAGGCCCATGGGCCGCTCCTCCACGTCCGTGAAGTACATGTTGTCGCGGTAGACGTGCCAGTGCCCTGACTGCTTCCAGAGCTCGACGCCGTAGAGGATCGGCGTGCGCACCTCGACGTAGCCGCGGCCGACGTTCTCGGTCCGCCACAGCTTGGTCAGCTCGTTCCAGACGTGCGTGCCGGCGGGGAGCCAGAACGGCGAGCCGGGCGAGAGGTCGGAGAGCATGAACAGCCCGAGCTCTCTGCCGAGCTTGCGGTGGTCGCGCGCGCGGGCCTGCTCGAGCATCTCGAGATGCTCGTCGAGGTCCTCCTTGCTCAGGAACGCCGTCCCGTAGATGCGCGTGAGCATCTGGCGGTTCTCGTCGCCGCGCCAGTACGCGCCCGCGACCGAGGTGAGCTTGAACGCCTTGATCCGCTTGGTCGTCGGGCCGTGCGGCCCGCGGCATAGGTCGGTGAAGGGACCGTTGCGGTAGAGCGAGACCGTCTCGACCGCCTCGTTCTGGATCAGGTCCTGGATCAGCTCGACCTTGTACGGCTGCTCCTCGCGCGTGAAGCGGTCGAGGGCCTCGGCGGTCGAGACGTCGCTGCGCTCGAAGGACTCGTCGGCCTTCACGTGGCGGCGCATCGCCTCCTCGATCTTCGGGAGGTCGTCCTCCCCCACCTTCACGCCCTCGGGGAACTCGAAGTCGTAGTAGAAGCCGTCCTCGATCGGCGGCCCGATCGACACCTTCGTGCCTGGGTAGAGGTCGATCACCGCGGTGGCGAGCACGTGGGCCGTGTCGTGGCGGATCAGCTCGAGGGCATCCGGGCTCTTGGGCGTGACGATCTCGATCGGCTTGCCGTCCTCGAGCGGGGCCGACAGGTCCTTCAGTGCGCCGTTCTGGCGGATAGCCAGCGCTGCACGCGCAAGGCCCTCACCTATGGCACGGGCCGCATCCGCACCGGTGGCCCCATCCTCGAGCTCGAGCGGAGTGCCGTCGGGGAGCGTGACCTGCATCGCGGGAAAGCTAGCGGCCGTCCCGGCCGCGCCCGGCGCCGCTGGGCGCCTTCGCCCACTGTGACCTGCCACACAGAACATGTGTTCGCTCGGGGTACCTTCAGCCGAGTAAGACCGGATCGACGACGCGGGCCGTGGGAGGCCCCATCGATCCCCGGAGGTCGCCAGCGCAGCCGCGCACCCCGCGGTCGGCGAAGGCGGATTCGGCGCCCGCACGGGCGAGACGCCGCGACACAGAGCGCGGACGTCCTCGCACGCGGGCTGAGCCAAGTCACCCGACCCCCTCCCCGGGAGGTTCTTCAATGCGAAAGCTCTTGCTGTCCCTTGCCTGCGTCGCCGCGGCCGTGCCCGCCGTGGCGCTGGCCGCCGACGAGGACGACGTCCAGGTCAGCGGCACCACGCCACAGGCCGACGAGCGCCCCGCGGACGCGCGCCAAAAGGCCAAGCGCGGCCAGGCGCGGATCGAGCGCACGCACGAGCGTGCCGAGAAGCGCCGTCAGCGCGCGCGGGCGCGCAAGCGTGCGCGGGCGCGTGCCCGCGTAAATGCCGGCGGGTCCGGCGGCGGTGCCACGCCGGCGCACCTCCAGGCCATCGCGGCCTGCGAGTCCGGCGGCAACCCGAGCGCCGTCGGCGGCGGCGGGGCCTTCCGCGGCAAGTACCAGTTCGATCGCGGGACCTGGGCCTCGGTCGGCGGCAGCGGCGATCCGGCCGCGGCCCCGGAGGCCGAGCAGGATCGCCGCGCGGCGATCCTGTACTCGCGGGCGGGGTCGAGCCCGTGGCCGGTGTGCGGCTCGTAGACAACTGCAGCACCTAGGGAGCAGGACCCGGAGGCCCGCCGAGTGCGGGCCTCCGTCATCGATTGGAGGGTTTCTCCGCTATGCGGTACACAATGCTCCAATCGATGCGACTCGTCGCGCTCACGCTGCTCGCCGGGGTGCTTGTCGGCACGATCGGCTGGGCCTCCGACGGGGGCCCGCTGCTCGTGCGCTGGACGAGCGCGATCGCCGCGGGGTGGCTGATCGGCGCGTTCGTGGTGGGCGCGCTCGCCGGCAGCGGCCTGCGCGCCGCGGCGGCGGGCGCGGGCACGATCGTCGCCGGCGTCGCCACCTACTACGTGCTCTTCCACTTCGTGTCCGGGGAGCTGAGCCTGAGGTACGGCGTGGTCGTGGGCGTCGCGTGGTCGAGCGTGGGGATCGGCATCGGCGCGGTGCTCGGCTGGGCCGGTGACGCGTGGCGGCGCCGGCACGCCGATTCGATCGGCGTGGCGCTCCTCTCGGGCGCGCTGGCCGGCGAGGCGATGCTGCTGCTCGGCGAGTGGCAAAACCGCGCAGCGCGGGTCGTGCTGATCTGCGAGCTCGTCCTGGGCGCAGCCCTGCCATACCTGCTCGCACGCCCGAAGCTGGCCAGAACCGTCGCCCTGAGTGCTGCCGTTGCCGTCGCCGTAATAGGCGTAGAGAGCGCCGTCCGCGGGACGATGCGCCTCGCGGGCTGGGCCGGCGCCTAGCCCGGCGGGTCCACGCGCACGACCTGGCTGCCCGGCACGATGTCGTCGCGGCCGGAGTCGGTCCAGCGCACCCAGGCCTTGTGGCCGCCGTCGTAGTCGGGCGCCCACAGCACGAGCGTCGCCTCCTCGTCCCAGACCGTGCAGCGCTCGTCCGACTCCTCGTCGACACCACGCCACACCCGCACGAACGCGTTCTGCTCCCACTCGTCGCCGATCGTGGTCGGCTCGGTGTGGCCCGGGCGCACGACTGTCTCGGGCGGGAGCTTCATCAGCACGTCCATGATCGAGGCCTTCAGGTCCTCGAACGTCGTCGAGCCGGGCGCGCGCACGCCGCCGACGGAGCCCTTGAACAGCGTGTCGCCCGTGTAGATCTCCGCGTCGTTCACGCGGAACGAGAGCATCCCGTCGGTGTGACCGGGCGTGTGCAGCCCGTCGATGCGCAGGCCGCCGACCTCGAGGACCTCGCCGGGCTCGATGGCACGGTCCACGTCCATCAGCCGCGCGGCCTCGAGCGGATGGGCCAGGATCTTCACGCCGAGGCGCTCCTGGAACACGTGGTTCTCGGAGACGTGGTCGTGATGGTGGTGGGTGAGCAGCAGGTACGGGATCGTCAGCTCGTTCTGCTCCACCGCGGCGAGCAATGGCTCGGGGTCGGCCCCGCCGTCGACGATCACTCCGTGCCCGCCCGGCTCGTCCGCGACGAGGTACGCGTTGGAGAGGAAGTCCGGCGACATCGACCGCTCGACGATCACGGCCGGGAAGATGACAGGATCGCTCGGTGGACGCCGCCGCCCTCCGCGCCGAGTTCCCCGTGCTGGCGCAGCTCGCCTACCTGAACGCCGGGACCCAGGGCCCGGTGCCGGCCCGAGCCGCCGCCGCGGCCACCGCCACCGTTGAGCACGAGCGCGACGCGGGGCGCGGCGACACCGCGCACTTCGAGGCGCTGTTCGCCCTCGGCGAGCGGATGCGCGCGCACGTGGCGCGCCTGTTCGCCTGCGACGCCGACGAGGTCGCGCTGACCCATTCGACGACCGACGGCATGAACGCCGTGCTGGGAGCGCTCGACCTGGGCCCGGGCGACGAGGTGCTGACGAGCGACGAGGAGCACCCCGGCCTGCTCGGCCCGCTCGCGACCAACCGCGACCGGCGCGGGTTCGACGTGCGCGTGGCCCCGTTCGCCGAGATCGCGAACGCGATCGGGCCACGCACGAAGCTCGTGGCCTGCTCGCACGTCTCGTGGGTGAACGGCAAGGTGGTCGACACCGCGGCGCTCGCCGCCGCCGACCCGCTCGTGCTGTTCGACGGCGCCCAGGGCCTCGGCGCGCTGCCGACCCCGATGCGCGAGCTCGGCTGCGACTTCTACGGCGCCGCCGGCCAGAAGTGGCTCTGCGGACCGGACGGCAACGGCTACCTCTACGTGCGCGGCGACCTCTCCGCGGACCTCCCCGCACCGTGGTCGAGCTACACGACCTTCGCCGATCCGAGCGACCCGCTCGGATCGGGCCTCAAGCCCGGCGCGCGGCGCTTCGACCTCGGCTTCTCGGCGCCGCACTGGTCCTGGTCGGTCGCCGCGCTCGACCTGCTGGCCGACGCCGGCTGGGACGAGCTGCTCGCGCGCGGACCGGCGCTGGCCGCGCGGCTGGCCGGCGAGCTCACCGAGCGCGGAGTGCAGGTCGAGCCGCGCGGGCCCTCGACGCTCGTCTCCTGGCGCTCCGAGGACGAAGCCGCGGAGACGCGGCGGCTCGCGGACGCGGGCGTCCGGGTGCGCGACATCCCGGGGCACGGCCTGGTGCGCGCCTCGGTGGGCGCGTGGTCGAGCGAGGAGGACCTAGAGCGCCTGCTGGCGGCGCGCTAGCAGCCGGCGGACTGCGCGGCGCGGACGGCCGCGCGCGGGCCGACGTACGGCGCCAGCGCGATGTAGACGAGGTCCGGCGTCATTCGCGGGAGCTCGCGCACCCGGCCGTGGAAGATCTCGTCGTAGATCAGCGAGTAGAGCGCGCCGACCACCGCCTGCGCCGTCAGCTCCGGGATCGTGAGCCCCGCCGGCGCCTCGTGGCGGCCCGGCGCAAGCAGCTCGGTGAAGTGCTGGAGGACCGCGTCGCGGCGCTCGAGCGCACGCGGCCCGGCGGCGAGTATCTCGATGATGCAGAAGCGGGCCAGCGCGGGGCGCGAGGCCAGCCGCTCGAGCAGGATCCCCAGCGCCGAGGCGACGCGCTCCGCCCACGCCGGCCGGCCCTCGTACGCCTCGACCACCGAGCCCATGAGCTGGCGCGTGATCTCGTCGTACGCGGCGATGAAGCACTCCTCCTTGTCGCTGAAGTGCTCGTAGAACGTCTTCCGCGAGACGGCGGCCTGCCCGATCACGTCGGCGACCGTCGTTGCGGCGTACCCCTTGGCGGCCACGCGCTCGATCACGGCGTCGATCATCCGCTCGCGCTGCGAGCGGAGGACGACCTCACGCGGGAGGTTGTGGCGCCCGCGTGGCAGCTCGTGCGCGAGGCGCAGCGGTGCCTCGGAAGGACTCACTCCCTGGACAGTACCTACGCCCCAAGAACAGAAACATGGGGGGGTTATCCAGAAACACCAAAGGGGTAGCTGGAAACATCGGCGTTTAAGAAGACGCCGAAACAGACAGCGCCGGGAACGCCAAGCCGAACTGGAAGCCCGCGAGGCGCCCCGGCACCGCATAGAACAGCGTAGAGGCGCCTGCCATGGCCGGCAACGCCGCTGCGGGAGAGGCAGGAGAGAATGAAGGTACGTACGAAGGCCGCCGCCGCGATCTGCGGTGCGATTGCCACCGTCGCGATCACGGCCATGGCGGCCTGGGCAGCGGGATCGACCACGATCACGCCGGCCGGCGACTACACCAAGGCGTCGCTCAAGTCCGGGACGAACGCCCAGTTCACCATCGCCGGCTTCCTGTCGGTGACGTGCAACCAGTCGACGAGCGCGCCGACCTCGCCGCTTGGGACCAACACGAAGAACCAGATCCCGCCGGCGCCCGGCAACCACAACGCCAGCGGGGCCGTCACCCTGCCGGTGAACGCGCCGAGCTTCACCAACAACGGCGGGGCGTGCCCCACCAGCCTGTCCGGTGTCACGGCGACCACGACCACCAGCGGAAGCTGGACCCTGTCGGGCCAGAACGGCTCGCCGATCACGGGCTCGCTCACGATCCCGAAGGCCGGTGCCGTGACCAGCACGAGCAACGGTTGCACGATCACCGTCGCCCCGAGCGGCCCGGTGAGCGTCGGCGGGACGTGG
>DASVPL010000132.1:0-11677 GCA_036382905.1 Thermoleophilaceae bacterium
CGAGCGCCTCGCCGAGGCCCTGCGGCGCCGCGCCGAGGAACCCGACCTGCGCGGCCGGGTCACGTTCGCGGGCTCGCTCGACGACCCGCGACCGGCGCTCGCCGAGTCGACCTGCCTGCTCCACGCCGCCGACGTCGAGCCCTACGGGATGGTGGTGGTCGAGGCGCTGGCCGCGGGCCGCGCCGTGGTGGCGCCGGCATCCGGCGGGCCGTCCGAGATCGTCGCGCCCGAGACCGGGCGGCTGTTCGTGCCGGGCGACCCGCACTCGGCCGCCGATGCCCTCGTGGACCTGCTCGGCGCCGACGGCCTGGCCGCGCGCGTGGGCGCCGCCGGCCGCGCGCGGGCCGAGCGCCACTACCGCGTCGAGGACTCGACGGCGCGCTACGCGGCGCTGCTCGACGAGCTCGCGGAACGCCGCCGCGCGGGCTCCGCGACGGCGGTGCCGCGGGCCCCGGCCGCGCCCGACCCCTCCCTCCCCGGCACCGGGGTCGCGATCGTCACCGTGCTCCACGACTCCGAGCCCGAGGTGCGGGCGCTACTCGCATCGGTCGAGCGCCACCTGCCCGGCGCGCGCGTGGTCGCGGCCGACTCCGGCTCGAGCGACTGCGGCCCCGCCGCGGTGCGCGACTGGAGCGGCGGCGCCACGCTCGTCGAGCTCGGCGAGAACGTGGGCTTCGGCCGCGCCTCGAACGAGGCGCTCGCGGCCGTGGAGGAGCCCGTCACCGTGATCCTGAACCCGGACGCCGAGCTGCTCGACGCGTCGCTCGCGGACCTCGCAGCGGAGGTCACGCGCGAGGGGCGTCCGGAGCGCATCCTCGCGCCGCTCGTGGTGCAGCCGGACGGCCTGCGCGAGAACTCGGCCCACCCCGAGCCGGGCTCGGTGCCGGAGTTCCTCCGGGCGCTGGTCCCGGGCGCGGCGCTGCCGCGCCCCCTGCGCGCGCCGATCGAGCCGTGGCGCGCCGACACGCCGCGCCGGGTCGGCTGGGCCGTTGGCTGCTGCCTCGTCGCGCGCACCGACACGCTGCGCCGGCTCGGCCCGTTCGACGACCGGACCTTCCTCTACGCCGAGGACCTCGATCTCGGCCTGCGCGCCACCGACGCCGGCATCGAGACCTGGTTCTGGCCGGAGGGCCGGGTGCTGCACCGCGGCGCGCACGCGTCGGCGCGGCGCTTCGGTGGCGAGCCGTTCGACCTGCTGGCCGCCCGCCGCCGCGAGGTGGTGCGCCGCTGGCGCGGGGAGCGCCGCCAGCGCGCCGACGACGCCGCCCAGGCCGCCACCTTCGCCACCCGCATCGCCCTCAAGTCCGCACTCGGCGGCACCCCCGCCCGCGAGCGCGAGCAGCTCGCCGCCCTGCGCCGGGCGCGGCGCGCCGGCTGAGCCTCAGCGCGGCGTGGCCGCGGGCGGCTCGACGCAGCGAGCCTGGTCGTCCTTCGCGCAGCCCTCGTAGCGCTGCGCCATCCGCACGTACTGCTCGAACGCCGGCTTCGGCGTGACGGTCTCCTTGTTGTCGTACTGGAGCAGGCCGGTGAAGCGGAACTGCTCGCAGCAGTAGACCGAGGCCCAGTTGTACCAGTACACGCGGGCCACCTTCGCGAGGCTCGACGAGCGGTTCTTGACGATCACCTGGTAGGCGCGGACCAGGTAGTCGGCCATCCCCTCGTCGGTGGTCTGGAGCTTGTTCTTCGAGTTGATCCGGCCCTTCGACGCCGGCAGCCCGACCTCCGTGATCCAGAGCGGGCGCTTGGCGTCGCCGTTGTCGCGCAGCACGATCCGGAAGCGCTTCGTGAGCGTGACGATCCCGTCGGCCTTCGAGGTGTAGGGGTGCAGGGCCGCCACGTCGAACGCGCCCTTGATCCGGCCCTTCTCGTACATGTGCCGGAGGTACTTCCACGACTCGTTCGAGATGCCGCCGAGCACCACGCGCGCACCCGGGTCGGCCGCCTTCACGACCTTGTACGACGCGCGCAGGAGCTTTCCGTAGCCGGGCGCGTAGTCGTCGCCGGTCGGGATCGACCACTGGAACTGGAGATGCGGCTCGTTCCAGATCTGCCAGTTGCGGATCGGGTGCTTGGCGAGCAGCGGGTTCTCGGTCCAGAACGTGCCGTTCGGCCCGTAGCGCGCGATCAGCGAGCGCAGGTAGCCCGTGTACCCGCCTGTCCCCTTCGGCGGCGAGTGGGTCACGTTCTCGTACTGGCGGGCCCACTTCGGCGCGAGGATCACGATCGGGACGATGTCGATGTTGTGCGCGGCGGCGTGGCGCACGAAGCGGTCCGTGATCGTGTGGTCGATGGGCATCCCCTGCTGCGGCTGCGCGCGCACCCACTCGAACGGGACGCGCACCGACTCGACGCCGCTGCGGGCCATCCGGGCGGTCTCGGCCTCGCGCACGCTCTCGGGCGAGTTGAACTCCAGCTCGCCGTCCCAGTTGGCGCCGAAGAAGAGCGGCGGCACCAGCCGCTTCTGCGCGCCGGCGGTGGCGGGCAGCGCGGCGAGCGCGAGGCACGCGGCCGCGACGGCGAGGAGGGCAGAGCGGGTCACGACCACGAGAACCCGAGAGAGTACGAACGGTTGCGGCGCGCCACGCGGTCGACTTCGCGGCGCTGGCGCGTAGGATCTAGCCCTGATGGCCACCGTCGAGACGTCGAACCCGGCGCGCGAGGTCCTGAACCAGCCCCCCGTCCTCGGGGGCCGCAACCTCTTCACCGAGAACGTGCCGCTCCTCGAGGGCGTCCGCCGCGAGGGCGCCGACCACTCGGTGGAGCGCCTCACGGCGCTGGGCGCCGCGTCCGGCGAGGCCGCCGACCGCGAGCTCGGCCGCCTTGCCAACGAGAACGAGCCGGTGCTCCACACCCACGACCGCTTCGGCCACCGGATCGACGAGGTGGAGTTCCACCCGGCCTGGCACGAGCTGCTCGAGCTCTCGGTCGGGCACGGCACCCACGCGCTGCCCTGGCGCGAGCCGGGGCCCGGCGCCCACGTCGCGCGCGCGGCGATGATGCTCTGCGGCAGCGGGCTCGAGTCCGGCCACGGCTGCCCGATCTCGATGACCTACGCCGCCGTGCCCGTGCTGCGCCGCCAGCCCGAGCTGGCCGCCGAGTGGGAGCCGCGCCTGACGTCGCTCGACTACGACCGCCGCTTCGTGCCGGCCGATCGGAAGACGGGCGCCCTCGCCGGGATGGCGATGACCGAGCGCCAGGGCGGATCCGACGTGCGCGCGAACACCACGCTCGCCCGCCCGCTGAACGGCGGCGGCCCGGCCGCGGAGTACGAGCTCACCGGCCACAAGTGGTTCTGCTCGGCGCCGATGTGCGACATGTTCCTGGTGCTCGCGCAGGCCGACGGCGGGCTCTCGTGCTTCCTGCTGCCGCGCTGGACGCCCGACGGCGAGCGCAACCGCTTCCACATCCAGCGGCTGAAGGACAAGCTCGGCAACCGCTCGAACGCGTCGAGCGAGATCGAGCTCGACGGCGCCTGGGCGCGGATGGTCGGCGAGGAGGGGCGCGGCGTCCCCACGATCATCGAGATGGTCAACTTCACGCGGCTCGACTGCGTGCTCGGCTCCACCGGCCTGATGCGCGAGGCCCTCGTCCAGGCGATCCACCACTGCTCGCACCGCACGGCATTCGGCAACCTGCTGGCCGACCAGCCGCTGATGCGAAATGTCCTGGCCGATCTCGCGATCGAGTCCGAGGCCGCCACGCTCACGGCCCTGCGGCTGGCGCGCGCGGTCGACGAGGGGCCCGACGATCCCGAGCAGACGCTGTTCAAGCGGCTCGGCCTGGCGGTCTCGAAGTACTGGATCTGCAAGAGCGCGACATGGCACGTCGCGGAGGCGCTCGAGTGCCTCGGCGGCAACGGCTACGTCGAGCTCTCCGGCATGCCGCGCATCCACCGCGAGGCCCCGCTCCTCTCGATCTGGGAGGGGTCGGGGAACGTGAACTGCCTCGACGTGCTGCGCGCGATGGGGCGCACGCCCGAGGCGGTGCACGCGTTCTTCGACGAGGTCGAGTCGGCCGCCGGCGCGGAGCCGCGGCTCGACGCCTACGTGCGCGAGCTGAAGGACGAGCTGAGCGACCCGTCCGACATCGAGCTGCGCGCCCGCCGGATCGTCGAGCGCATGGGCGTGGCGCTCCAGGCCTCGCTGCTCGTGCGCCACGGGGACGCCGCGGTGGCCGACACGTTCTGCGCCAGCCGCCTCGCGGGCGATCGCGGCCGCGCGCTCGGCACCCTGCCCGGCGGCGTGGACTTCGAGCGCATCATCGAGCGCCACAGCGCCGCTCGCTGAGAATTCGCCGCTAGGCTCCGTCCCACTTGGAGGCCTCTGCCGCCGGAGCGGAACGGTTTGAACAGCCGGGACGCGACGACATAGAGCCGGTCGCGAACGAGACGCGCGACCGGATCATCACCGGCATCGTGACCGGGCTGCCCTTCGCGGGGCTGGGACTCGTGGTGTGGCAGGCGTGGAGCAACTCCCTGCGCGGAAGCGACGTCGTCGTGTTCGCGATCATGTACTCGTTGACGGGGCTGGGGATCACCGTCGGCTTCCACCGCTACCTGACGCACCGCAGCTTCAAGACCAGCAGGCCGGTGCGCATGGTGCTCGGGATCCTCGGCTCGGCCGCCATCGAGGGCCCGGTGACCGCCTGGGTGGCCGACCACCGCAAGCACCACGCGTTCTCGGACCAGGAGGGCGATCCGCACAGCCCGCACGTCGGGCACGGGGGCGGCTGGCGCGGTGCTCTGAGGGGGCTCGTGCACGCGCACGTCGGCTGGCTCTTCCTCCACACCCAGCGCGGCAACAAACGCCGCTACGCGCCGGACCTGATGAACGACCCCACGATCGCGTTCGTCGACCGGACCTTCCTCGTCTGGGCGCTCGGCGGCCTGGCGCTGCCGTTCTTCCTCGGGATGGCGATCGGAGGCTCCCTCCACGCGGGACTCACCGGCCTGCTGTGGGGCGGACTCGTGCGGGTGCTCGTGCTCCACCACGTGACCTACAGCATCAACTCGCTGTGCCACTTCTTCGGGCGCCGCGGGTTCGCGACCGGGGACGAGTCGCGCAACCTGGCGTGGCTGGCGCCGCTGTCGTTCGGCGAGGCGTGGCACAACAACCACCACGCGTTCCCGACCTCCGCGGCGCACGGGCTGCGCCGCACGCAGCTCGACCCGTCCGCGCTCGTGATCCGCGGTCTCGAGCGAGTCGGGCTCGCGTGGGACGTCGTCCGGGTGAGCCCGGAGCGGATGGGTACCAAGGCGCTGTGACGCTGAACTACGAGGTCGACGGGCGGATCGCGCGGATCACCCTGAACCGCCCCGAGCGCGGCAACGGCATCACGCTCGAGATGCCGCGCGAGCTGGCGGCCGCGGTGGAGCGGGCGGATCTCGACCCCGCCGTTCACGTGATCGCGCTGTCCGGCGCCGGGAAGGGCTTCTGCGGCGGGTACGACCTGGTCGCGAGCGCGGAGCAGCGGATGGAGGGCGTGGGCGGCGGCGCCGACGCACCCGAGGGCTCGCCGCTCGACCCGCTCGTGCAGCTGCGCAACCACGACCCGGCGGGCACCTGGGACCCGATCGTCGACTACGCGATGATGAGCCGGAACGTCCGCGGCTTCATGTCGCTCTTCCACGCGGACAAGCCGGTCGTCTGCAAGGTGCACGGGTTCTGCGTGGCCGGCGGGACCGACATGGCCCTCTGCTCGGACCTCCTGGTGATCGCCGACGACGCGCGCATCGGCTACCCGCCCGCGCGGGTGTGGGGCACGCCGACCACGATGGTCTGGGCGCACAGGATCGGGCCCGAGAAGGCGAAGCGGCTGCTGTTCACCGGCGACCTGCTGACGGGCCGCGAGGCGCACGAGTGGGGGCTGGCGATCGAGTCGGCTCCGCCGGAGGAGCTCGACGCCCGGTTCGAGGCGCTGCTCGAGCGGATCGCGCTCGTGCCCGTGAACCAGCTCGTGATGCACAAGCTGCTCGTGAACCAGACGCTGCACGCCCAGGGGCTCCAGACGACGCAGACGCTCGCCACGGTCTTCGACGGCGTGGCGCGCCACACGCCCGAGGGCTTCGCGTTCCAGCAGCGCGCCGCCGAGGCGGGGTTCAAGGAGGCCGTGCGCGAGCGCGACGAGCCGTTCGGCGACGCCCCGCCGCCGCGCTAGCTCAGGCGCTGCACGGTCTCGCAGTTGCGGACGTTGTCGGTGCGGTCCGCGCGCACCTTGTCCCTCTTCCCGGAGCCGCAGTCGATCGACTCGCGGCGGCCGTTGGCGGCGACGATGTTGTCGTTGCCGGCGCCGCCGCTGAAGGTGTTGAGGCCCTGCCCGCCGTTGATCTTGTCGTTGCCGGCGCCGCCGCCGAGGCGGTCGTTGCCGTTCCCACCGGAGAGCACGTCGTTGCCGTCGCCGCCCGACAGCGAGTCCTTGCCCTCGCCGCCGCTGAGGCTGTCGCTGCCGGCCTCGCCGCTGAGGGAGTCGTTCCCGTCGCCGCCGGAGAGGCGGTCGCCGGCCGCGCGGCCGCGCAGGCAGTCGTCGCCCCCGCCGCCGCTGAGGATGTCCTTGCCGGCGCCGCCCACCAGCAGGTCGCCGAAGGCCGTGCCGGTCAGCTTGTCGCCGGTATCGTTGGCGTTCTGGCGGTTGGCGCAGCGACCGGGTGAGGGATCGTCGTCGCCGATCGTGCCGAGGGCGGTGCCGCGCCCGACCGCCGCGGCGGTCACGGACGTGACGTGCAACTCGAAGGTCTCGTTGGGCTCGTCGGCCGCGTCGCCGACCACGGGGACCTCGACGAACGCCACGGTCTGGCCGCGCGGGACCGTCACGGTCGTCGCGGGCACGACGTAGTCCTGGCCCGCGGTGGCGTTGCCGCCGGTCAGCTCGAAGGTCACGCGCACGTCCTCGGAGACCGGCCCGCCCGCGAGGGTGATCGGGAAGCGAGCGGTGGTCACGCCGGTGTCGCCCTCGGCCACGCCGACGTCGCTCACGTTCACCGTCGGCGCCGAGACGGCGGAGTTCAGGATCCCCTGCCAGCCGCCGTCCTGGCCGCCGGGCGTGGGCGGGTTCGAGTTGTTCCAGTCCCAGCCGAGGTAGGTGATCGACCCGAGCCCGCGGTACATCACCGCGACGTGGGCCTGGCCCGCGCTCACGTAGACCTGGTTCGCGTTCGCGGGCAGGCTCGCCAGGTCGATGCCGGAGGTCGTGTTGTTGGAGGGGAGCGTGTCGGGGCCGGCGGCGTACTCGGTGCCGGCGGCAGTCTGGTTGCGCGCGGCGGGGTTCGCGGTGGGCGACTCGGTCAGCTCGAAGTTGAAGAGGGTGTTCAGGAGGTTCGCGGCCTCGTCGCCGGTGGCGCGGCCGTTGATCACGAAGCCGCCGCCGTTCTCGACGAACTGGCGGATGACCTCGCGCGCGCTGCCCGACAGGGCGGTGTGGAGGTCGGTGCCTCCGGCGAGGTCAGGGATGATCAGTGCCGTGCGGCCCTCGAGGGCGCTGGCGATGCCCGCCGCGGACTCGTCGGTGAACGTGAAGACGCTGTGGCCCTGCGAGACCAGGACCGCCTGCATGTTGGCCGACTCCTGGTTGCCTACGTAGGTCGTGTCGTTGAAGAGCGCGACGTTGGCGGCGTGCGCGGGCGCGGCCGCGAGCAGCGCGACGAGCAGGGTCGTGAGCAGTGCGATCCTTCGCATCGAACGTGCATTCGCGGCGGGCCGGCCAGACCCTTCCCGGGTCGGCGCGTCGCCTGCCTACTGGGCCACGTGCTGAGTCCACTGCTGCCCGTCCCAGTACCGCAGCCGGGCCTCGTAGTACGGGTCCGGGTACCAGTTGGCGGGCGGAAGCTCCGGCTCGGGCGGCGAGTAGACGGGCGGCGGATAGGTCGGCTGTGCCTGCTGCGGCTCCGCGCCGGGCGGCGGATAGGACGGCTCGGGGGAGGCGGGAGCGGGGGGCTCCGGCGGCGGGTACTCCGCCAGGGGGGCGGGCTCCGCCACGGGGGCGGACTCGGCCACGAGCTCCGGTGCGGGCTCCGCCACGGGCGCGGGCTCCGGCTCGGGCGGCGCCTGCGGCACCGGCTGCGCAAAGACGGTCTCGGCCGCCGGCTCGGCCACTCCCGGCTCCGCCGCATCCGGCTCCGCCGCTCCCTGCTCGGCCACTCCCGGCTCCCCCACTTCCGGCTCCCCAACACTCGGCGGCAAGGGCCCAGGCACCGGGGCGAATGCGGTCACGTCCGGGTCGGCCACGGGGGCGGGCTCCGCCGGTGCGGCTTCGGCCGCCTCAGGCTCCGCGGCGCTCGCCGTGGCCGGCTCCGCCGGAGCCCGTCCCAGGAGCTCGTCCAGGCGGCGCGAGAGGCGCAGCGTGTCCGCGAGCAGCCGCTGCACGGTCTCCGTCGAGACCTCGTCGCCCGCGATCCGCGCGGTTATCACCAGCAGGTGCTTCCCACCCTGGGTGATGGCGCCAAAGCGGGCGAGCCCGCGGAACTCGAAGTTCAACCGCAGCAGCGCGTGCATCTCCTCGGCGGAGTCCTCGACGGAGCGATCCATCGACTGGAGCGTCTGAACGGCGACCACGTCGCCGGTCAGATCGTCGGCGATCACCGCGAGCTGCCCCACGTCGGTCTCCAGTGTCCAGTCGCCGTCCTCGTCGAGCGTCGCCGGCACGCGCAGCTCCTCGAGTGCCGCGTCCACCGCGCCCTCCACTCCTGCGCGGCCGCTCAAGCCGCTCGGCTCGCGTGGCGTCGTGGCGTAGAACTCGGCGAGTGGATCGGCGGCGTGCATCGCGCGCAGCCTAGCTTCCGAAGAGCCCCGACAGGAGCTGGATCCAGAAGATCGCGACGAAGAACGAGAGCACCAGCCGCAGGCGCACGTCGAAGTTCTGCCGCAGCAGCACGATCGGTCCCGTGATGCCGAACAGCGCCGCCACCCCGAACCACCCCGACCGACCCTCGCGCAGCCACGCCACGAAGGGGTAGAGGGCGTCCCCGACCCGCTGCGCCGCATCGCGCTCGCCCGGCACGAGCGCCGCGTCCGGCCGGCTCGAGCGGTCGAGCGGCTGCGCCGGCGGAGCCTGCCGCGGCGGGTGCCGCCACACCGGCGGCGGCGGGGGCCGCCACACGCCGGCGGCCGGAGGCGGCGGTGCCGGCGGGAGGCCCTGCCTCGGCGCCAGCGCTTGCCCCGGCGCGGACGCCTGCGCTGGCGTGAGACCCCGTCCCGGCGGGAGCCCCCTGGCGGGCGCGAGCCCCTGCCTCAGCGGGAGCCCCTGCCCCACCGGCCCACCGGCGCGCACCGGCGTCAGCGGGGCCACGTGCGGCGTCTGGAAGCCGATCGCTCCGGTCACCTGTCGCGGATCCGGCTCCGTCGGTGCGCCCGCCACGGTCTCGAGCCGCGCCTGGTGCGCGAGCTCGATCACGTCCGGCGCACGCCGACCCGAACCCGCAGGCGCATCGCGCTCCAGCACGCTTGCCATCGCCGCCCGCGCGGCACCCTCGAGGTCCGGCAGGGCGAGCGGAGCCGCGCCGCCCGGAGCGGCCCCGCCGGGCAGGGGCGCCCCGCCGAAGCCGCCGGCGGCGGAGCTCGGCGGTCCCGAGGCGAAGCTCGGCGGCCCCGCAGCGGGCCGCTCCGGCACCCCCGGTCGCTCCCCTCCGGGCGCCGCCCCCACCGGCACGCCGCCCAGCGGCAGCGCCGGAACCAGCGGCGCGGCGGCCACGAGGGGCGCCAGCGCCGGCGCACCCAGCCCCCCGGGCGGTCCGAAGACCCCGCCCGGCAGCCCGACGGACGCGGCGGGCGACCCGACGGACCCTCCCGGCGGCCCGCCAAGCGGCCCCGGCTGTGCCGGAGGCGGCTCCCGAAGGGGCGGCTGCGCGCTCATTCGCGCAGCCTACGGCAGCAGCATTCCTGACTTATGGGTCCAGGAGACCCAAAAGTCAGGAAAGCCTGAGGATCAACCTCCCTGCGTGACCTCGAGGAAGGCCTTGTAGCGGCGCACGTTGCGCTCGGCGCGGCGGTACTCCTCGGTGTCCTCGTCGGCCTGGTCGAGCGCCTGCTCCGCCTCGCGCAGCCGGCTCTCGATGTCCGAGCTGTTGATCGAGTCCGGGTCGAGGATCTCGTCGACCAGCACGAGCGCGCTGTTGTTGACGACCTGGAGGTACCCCTCGCCCTGCGCGAAGCGCTTGGGCTCCCCCTCGCTCTCCTCGTAGAGCCGCAGCTCGGTCGGGTCGAGGATCGCCATCAGCGGCGCGTGGTTGGCGCGGATGCCGATCGATCCGGTGTTCGTGCGCGTGGAGAGCATCTCCACCTCGCCCTCGAACGCCTTGCCCTCGGGCGTCAGCACCTCGACTGGGAACGTCTTGTGCGCCATAGACCGGCTACTGCCCCGACGCGTCCACGGCGTCCTGCGAATCCTCGGACCCCTCGCCGCGCTCCGAGTCCTCGTCCTCACCGCCACCGTTGCCGGAGTCCTCGGAGCCGGAATCGGACCCCGACCCCGAGCCCGAGCCGCCCTCGCTCCGCGCCGCCTCGACCACCTCGTCGATCGTGCCCTTCATGTAGAAGGCGCGCTCGGGGATGTCGTCGTGCTTGCCCTCGACGATCTCCTTGAAGCCGCGGATCGTGTCCTCGACCTTCACGTACGTCCCCGGCGAGCCGGTGAACGCCTCCGCGACGAAGAACGGCTGCGACAGGAAGCGCTCGATCTTGCGCGCGCGCTGCACCGTCTGCTTGTCCTCGTCGGAGAGCTCGTCGATGCCGAGGATCGCGATGATGTCCTGGAGCTCCTTGTAACGCTGGAGCACCTCCTTGACCTCGGTCGCGACCTGGTAGTGCTCCTCGCCCACGATGTCGGCCTTCAAAATCGTGGAGGTCGAGTCGAGCGGGTCCACCGCCGGGTAGATCCCCTTCTCGGCGATCGACCGCGACAGCACCGTCGTGGCGTTCAGGTGGGCGAACACCGACGCGGGCGCCGGGTCCGTGAGGTCGTCGGCCGGCACGTAGATCGCCTGCACCGAGGTGACCGAGCCGCGCCGCGTCGAGGTGATCCGCTCCTGGAGCTGGCCCATCTCGGTCTCGAGCGTCGGCTGGTAGCCCACCTGCGAGGGCATCCGCCCGAGCAGCGCCGACACCTCCGAGCCCGCCTGCACGAACCGGAAGATGTTGTCGATGAAGAGCAGCACGTCCTGGCCGCCCTCCTCGCGGAAGTACTCGGCCATCGTGAGGCCCGACAGCGCCACGCGCATGCGCGCGCCCGGGGGCTCGTTCATCTGACCGAACACGAGCATGGTCTTGTCGATCACGCCCGATTCCTTCATCTCCAGCCAAAGGTCGTTGCCCTCGCGCGAGCGCTCGCCCACGCCGCAGAACGCGCTCAACCCGCCGTGCTCGGAGGCGATGTTGTTGATCAGCTCCTGGATCAGCACGGTCTTGCCCACGCCCGCGCCGCCGAACAGGCCGACCTTGCCGCCCTTCGCGTACGGGGCCAGCAGGTCCACGACCTTGATGCCGGTCTCGAAGATCTCGCGCGTCGGCGTGAGGTCCTCCACCGTCGGAACCGGGCGGTGGATCGGCCAGCGCTCGGCGTCGTCCTCGATCTCGTCGCCCTCGTCGATCGGCTCGCCGAGAAGGTTGAAGATGCGCCCGAGCGTGACCTCGCCCACGGGCACGCTGATCGGCTTGCCGGTGTTCCTCACCTCGGTGCCGCGGGAGAGCCC
>DASVPL010000133.1:0-24951 GCA_036382905.1 Thermoleophilaceae bacterium
GACCTGGTTGGGCGCGAACGCGGCCCGTGTGGCGAGGCTGCCGGGGATCACGGAGCGGCGGCCCTTGTCCGCCGCCGCGAGCGCGTCCGACGCCACACGCTCGGCCGTGGTCCAGGCCAAGTTCGGAAGGCCGTCGGCGAACTCGGCCTCGTTGACCTCCTGGAACTCGGTGCGCACCGGGCCGGGACAGACCGCGGTGACCGTGACCCCGCTCTGCTTGACCTCCTCGTGCACGGCCTCGGAGAGCAGCAGGACGTGCGCCTTGGCCGCCGCGTACCCCGCGCTGTAGGGCAGCGGCTGGAACGCGGACGTCGACGAGACGTTGATGATCGCGCCGCGTTCGCGCTCGACCATCCCCCGCACGTAACGGGCCATCAGGTCGACGACCGCCTCCACGTCGACGCGCACCTGCTTCAGCTCCTGCTCGCGGTCGGAGTCGACGAACGACGTGTAGATCCCGAAGCCGGCGTTGTTGACCAGCATCTCGACCGTCACGCCGCGCTCCTCCAGCTCCGCGACGAGCCTGTCCCGATCCTCCGGGACGGCGAGGTCGGCCGGGATCGCGAACGCGCGGTCCGGGCCCCCCAGCTCGGACACGAGTCGTTCGAGCCTGTCCACTCGCCGCGCGACGAGGGCGACGCGAAACCCGCGCTTGGCGAGCTGGCGCGCGAACTGGTCGCCGATGCCGGAGGAGGCGCCGGTGACCAGCGCGACCGAGTCGGGGCCCGGCGGTGGGATGCTCACGCGCGGGATCGTACGTCGTACCGGCAGCCGGCGGTCAAGCGGCGCCGCGGCTGACCCGCGGAGCGCTCGCGAGCAGGGCGCTGGCCGCGTCGCGCGCTACGCGCTCGGAATCCTCGCGATCGCCCACGAGGCGCACGACGATCGCGCCCTCGAGGAGCAGGAGGAGCTGGCTCGCGACGGCGGCGGGGTCGGCGAACCCGGCTTCGTCGCATAGCCGCTCCAGGAGAGCTTGGATGCGGTCCAGATGCACGCGGGCGATCGTGCCGGGCGACGACTCGGAGCCGCGCCACTCAACCGCGGTGTTCACGAGCGGGCAGCCGTCGTAGCGACCGGGAGACCGGCGCCGTTCGTCGTCCATGACCATGAGGATCCGCTCTTCGGGCGACAGACCGAGCTCTGTGGCGGTGCGCTCGAACCGCCGCATCATGAGGTCGCTCGCCGACTCGAGGAACGCCTGGATCAGGCCCTCCTTCGAATCGAAGTGGCGGTAGAGGGTCAGCTTCGAGACGCCGGCGGCCTCGGCGATCTCGTTCACTCCGACCGTGTGGGTGCCGCGCTCGCGGAACAGCCGGCCCGCGGTCCTCAGGACCTTGACGCGAGTCGCCGCAGGGTCGAGCGGCTCACCCTTCCTCACCGGCATCGCCTAAACCGCCTTCCGTGTCTGATCGGACCGCACATGATGCACCGATCACCTTCGAGGTGTCCGATCGGACGTGAAGATACCGACCGGTATGTATCATCGCGCCGCGGCAGGGGCGGCGACGAGATGGGGAGGCGGGGATGGAGACGGCTACGGAGATACCGCGGCGGACGGAGATACCGGACGCCGAGGCCCAGGACCCGTACGTGCTCTCGCCGCGGAGGGAGGGGCGATGAGCACCGAGCCCGTGGACGCACCGGGTCGCGCGGACGGATCGCCGCAAGCGCCCGAAGGCAGCGAGGCGACGAGCGACAGGGCTCGCTGGCGAGCGTTCCTGATCGTCGCGCCCGCGATCTTCATCACAGCCCTCGACATGTTCATCGTGAACATCGCGTTCCCGGACATCCTCCGGGACTTCGAGGGCTCCTCGATATCGGCGCTGTCGTGGGTTCTCAACGCGTACACGATCGTGTTCGCGGCGCTACTCGTCCCGATGGGCAAGCTCGGCGACGTGATCGGTCGCAAGCTCGTCTTCCAAGTCGGGACGCTCCTGTTCGTGGCCGGCTCCGTGCTGTGCGCCACCGCGCCGTCGCCCGGCTTCCTGATCGGCGCGCGCGTGTTGCAGGGCGTGGGCGCCGCCGCCATCACCCCGAACTCGCTCGGACTCGTCCTCCCACTCTTCCCCGCGCACCAGCGCACCGCGGCGATCGGCGCCTGGGCGGCACTGGGCGGAGTCGGCGCGGCCATGGGGCCACCGCTCGGCGGGCTGCTCACGGAGGCCAGCTGGCGCTGGATCTTCGTCGTCAACGTCCCGATCGGGCTCGCCATCGTCGTGCTCGTGTACCGCCGGCTGAGCGAGGTGCGCGACGCCCGCGCCCTCCTGCCGGACGCGATCGGGTCGGCGCTCGCCGTCACCTCGGTCGGGTTGTTCGTGGCCGGGCTCGTCCAGGGCGACACGTGGGACTGGGACACGCGCGTGCTGGCGTGCTTCGCGGCGGCGCTCGTGCTCGGCACCGCCTTCGTGACGCGCTCGCTGCACCACCGCGCGCCGGTCATCGAGCTCGACCTGTTCAAGTCGTCCGAGTTCTCGCTGGCCAACGTGGCGAACCTCGTCTTCTACGCCGGCTTCGGCGCGTTCCTGCTCGGCTGCGTGCTCTTCCTCACCCAGGTCTGGCACTACTCGGTGATCAAGGCCGGCTTCGCCCTGACGCCCCCTCCGACCACGGCCGCGATCTTCGCGGGGATCTCGAGCCGGCTCGCCAACCGCCTCGGCCCGGCGAGCGTCGGCGCGCCCGGCGGGATCATCTTCGCGGTCGCCTGCCTGATGCTCACCGGACTGGGGCCGGAGCCGGACTACGTCGGCGAGTTCCTGCCGGCGGGCTTCGTCGCCGGCGTCGGCGCCGGGTTGTTGATCCCGGCGTTCATGGCCTCCGCGATGCTGGTCGTCCCGCCCGAGCGGTTCGCGACCGGGATCGGCGGCTCGGCCGTGTTCCGCCAGATCGGAGCGGCGTTCGGAGTCGCCGCGTTCGTGGCGCTGTTCGGGACACCGGCGATCCCCGAGGTCCTGGACGCGTTCGATCGCACCTACGTCTACATGGCGGCGTGCGGAGCGGCGGCCAGCCTGATGCTCTTCGTGCTGGCGATGCTGATGCGGGCACGCCGTCCGGTGACGGCGGAGATCGTCCCAGCGACCGGCACACCGGCCGCGTGATCTCGACCACCACGGCCGTCCGGCCTTCCGAGCGCTCGACCGCAGCTTCGTCGTAGCGCGCGGCTACAGCGGGATGTTGCCGAGGCCGCTCTGTCTGCGGCGCTTCGCGCGCAGCGCGTCGAGTGCCGCGATCAGCCGGCCGCGTGTCTCCGCCGGGGCGACGAGCTCGTCTACGACACCGTCGCGTGCGGCGGCCGGCGCGCCCTGGTGCTCGGCGACGTACTGCTCGGCGAGCCGGTCGAGCGCCGTCTGCGAGTCGTCGGCCGCGGCGATCTCGCGGCGGTGCGTGATGCCGACCGCCTGGCGCGCGCCCATGATCCCGATCGTCGCCTGCGGCCACGCGAACGAGAAGTCGGCGCCGAGCTCCTTCGAGTTCATCGTGATGAAGCCGCCGCCGTAGGCCTGGCGGACCACGACGGTGACCTTCGGCACCTCCGCCTCGATGAACGCGTAGAGCAGCTTCGCTCCGCGGCGGATGATGCCGGCCGACTCCTGCCTCGTCCCCGGCATGAAGCCCGGCGTGTCGACCAGCACGACCAGCGGGAGGCCATAGGCGTTGCAGGTGCGGACGAAGCGGGCGCCCTTCTCGGCCCCGGCCGCGTCGATCACTCCACCGATGTAGCGCGGCTGGTTGGCGATCACGCCGACCGACTTGCCGCCGAGGCGGGCGAACGCGGTGACCATGTTCCGCGCCCAGCGCGGCGAGACCTCGAGCAGGCTGCCGCCGTCCACGATCCGCCTGGCGACCTCGCGCACGTCGTAGACCAGCGAGGCCTGACGCGGCACGAACGCGCCCGGGTCGCCGGTGACCGGCGGCGTCGCGGCGATCTCGGGGGCCCGCTCCCACGCGTTCGACGGCAGGTACGAGAGCAGCACCCGGGCGAGGACGGCCGCGTCGGTGTCGGTGTCGGCCACGAACTGGCACACGCCGTTGCGGGCGTGCACCCTCGCGCCGCCGAGCTCGGCGGCCGTGATGTCCTCCCCGGTCACGGCGCGGACCACGCCGGGGCCGGTCAGGAACATGCTCGTGGACTTGGTCATCACGACGAAGTCGGTGAGCGCGGGCGAGTAGCAGCCGCCGCCGGCCGAGCTGCCGGTGACGATCGAGATCTGCGGCATCCTTCCGGACAGCCTGACGTTCTCCCGGAAGACGTTCGCGTACCCCCCGAGCGCGGCCGCTCCCTCCTGCACGCGCGCGCCCGCCGACTCGACGAATCCGACCACGGGCGCCCGCGCGTCGCCGGCGAGCTCGAGGATGCGCACGATCGTGTCGGCGTGCGCCTTGCCGAGGGAGCCGCCGGCGAAGCGGCCGTCCTCGGCGTAGCAGAAGATGGGACGCCCGGCGATCGCCCCCGAGGCGCCGACGACGCCGTCGCCCTCCTGCGCCTTCGAGCCGAGCACGCCGGAGCGGACGACCGACCGGATCACGCGCACCGAGCCGGGGTCGCACAGCGTCTCGAGGCGCTCCAGCGGGGTCAGGGCCTCCGCCTCGCCGCGTGCCGGAGCTTCGGTCGAGGTACCCACAGCCGGGCGTTCGGGCCTCGCGCCCCTAGCCGTCCACCCGTTCGCCCTTGGAGCCGGTCTCGCCGAAGGCGCTGGCGCTGTGGCCGCCGTCGGCGATCGTTCCCTCGTCCTCCGCGTTGTCGTACTTCGGCGGGCGCTGCTCGTCGTTCTCGCGCTCGTCCTGCGGCGGTACCTCGGTCGTCTTCTCGTTCCTGTAGTCGTCCATGCGGACATGCTCCGTGTCAGTCCCGCGCCGGTCAAAGCGAGCTCGAAGTCGGGCGTCACGCCGGCCGATTGCCGATCTCCCGACGCCGGGGGACTCGCGGGGTTCAGCGACTCGCGGACGTACGGCCTTCCCGGCGTGAGGTGAATTGTCTTCTCAGCGCGTAGGTGAATTTGAACGCTTCGCGATGTCCTGTGACCGTACGGGCCGACAAAGCACGAGCTCGACCGGGGGGGCTACGAGGTGTACATCAGGACATGAGCGATCCGACCGCAATCAGCGTCAGCCGTGCGGGGGTGGGCATACCGCGCCCCTGGTTGTTCTGGCTCGGCTTCGCCGCGATCGCCGCCGGCGTCGCGGTCCACGTCCCGATGTTCCTCGACGCCAGCGAGATGGATTACATGCTCAAGGGCATGGGGTTCGACGCCCAGATGATCGTCGCCATGTCGGCGATCATGATCGGCCTCGTTCTCACGGGAATCGGCCTGGTGCCGCGCAGGCGCCCCGATACCGCGCGCATCCCGAGCATCGACGTCAGCGTCGAGGAGGGCAAGGTCAGCGTCGCGCACGCGGCGCTGCTGGCCGTCCTCACGGTCGCGGTAGTGATCGACGCGATGAAGCCGGCGGCCCTGGCGTTCGTCGCCCCCGGCATGAGGGAGGAGTACGGACTCGGCAAGAACACCATCGGGCTGCTGCCGCTGATGGGCGCCAGCGGGATGGTGCTCGGGGCCCTGATCTGGGGTCACTTCGGCGACCAGGTCGGGCGGCGCGCGGCGATCCTCTACTCGGGCGTGCTCTTCACGGCGACGGCCGTCTGCGGCGCCATGCCGTACTACGAGCTCAACCTGTTCATGTGCTTCTTCATGGGCGTCGGCGTGGGCGGGATGATCCCGATCACCTTCGCGCTGCTCGCCGAGACCATCCCGGCGCGGCACCGCGGGTTCGCGATGGTGATGGTCGGTGTGGCGGTCGCGGGCGCCTACGCAGTGACGAGCGCTCTGTCGGACTGGCTCATCCCGGTGTTGAGCTGGCGCATCCTGTTCCTGGTCGGGCTGCCCACGGGCATGGTGCTGATCCTCCTGAACCGCTGGATCCCGGAGTCGCCGCGATTCCTCGTGGGCATGGGCCACAGGCAGGAGGCGGAGGCCGTGCTGAGGCGCTTCGGCGCCGAGCTCCGGGTGAAGCCCGCGGCCGAGGGAGCTGCGGCCGCGGTCGCCGGACGCTGGCGGGACATCGTCTCCCGCGAGTACTTCGGCCTGACGCTGGCCATCTGCCTGGTGGGCTTCAGCGCCGGGTTCCTCACCTTTGGATTCCAGCTCTGGGTGCCCTCGAGCCTGACCGACCTCGGCATCGCAAAGGGCGACGTGGACGGGCTGATCCGCAACGCGGCGTTCATCGCGATCCCCCTGAGCGCCGCGGTCGCCCCGGCGTACGGGTACTGGAGCAGCAAGGGCACGATCATCGTCGTCTCGCTGCTCGTCCTGACCGCGCTCGTCGTGCTGATCGTGGGCGGCGAGGACGTCGCGTCGAGCCGGGCCGCCCTCTATGCGCTGATCGCGCTGCCGATCGCCGGCGCAAGCTCGCTCATCATGATCGTCGCCGCCTACAGCTCGGAGGTGTTCCCCACCGAGATACGCGCGCGAGGGGGCGGCGCGGCCACGAGCGCCAGCCGTGCCGGGGGAGTGCTGATCGTCCTCTCGGTCGTGTTCTCCATCGTCAGCCCGTCCATGGAGGCGATGGCCCTGGCCGCGGCCGGAGCGCTCGTCCTCGCGCTGGCGGTGTTCATCCCCCAGGGCATCGAGACCAGGCAGCGCTCGCTCGAGACGATTACGCGCGAGGAGCTCGGCGCCGAGACCGCGGCGGTTGGCTAGCCGGGGCGGATGTGGATGTGCCCGCGACGGTTTTCTCGCGCCCGGGCGATCGGCGTAATCTGACCACCGTGACGACCGAGACTCACCAGCTCTGGATCTGCGAGGAGTGCGGGTTCATCTACGACCCCGACGAGGGCGATCCCGACGGCGGGATCCCGCCCGGCACGGCGTTCGACGACATCCCCGCCGACTGGATCTGTCCGGCCTGCGGCGCGCGCAAGGACGACTTCATCCCGTACGAGTAGCCGCGGGATCCGGCGGCTAGACCGGGATCTGCCCGATGTCGACGTCGTCGAGCGCCGCGGCGGTCGTGGCCGCGGCGTCCTTCCAGGGCCCGCGGCACACCACGTCGACGTGCGCGCGCACGACGGTTTCCCCAGCTCCGTTGAGGACCTTCCACGAGGTGGTGAGAAGCTCGCCGTCGTCCGCCAGCGGCTCGGCGGAGCCGACCTTCACGCTCAATCGGAGGGTGTCGCCGGGCGCCACCGGGCGCTCGAACACGACATCGCGCAGCTCGCGGAGGTCGGCGACATGTGAAAGCAGTACGGCGAGGCCGCTCGCGCGGCTGTCGATCAGCGCGCGCTCGACGACGAGCATCGAACCCTCGTCAGCGGCTCGCTGCGGCCACCCGAGCCGGCGCGGTCGCGGCAGTGCCGTCCCTGGGCCGCACAACCGAGAGCGTGTTGCCGCACGTCGGGCAGTGGTCGTAGTCCGCCGACACCGGTTCGGGCTCCCCGGTGGTTTCGGGCAGCTGGCCCTGCTCGCGCGCCGCGATCGCCCGCCGCTCGCGCCGGATCTCCTCGCGCAGGCAGCGCACCGACAGGCGGTCGGTCTCGGCACGCGCCAGCCAGCGGTCCTGCTCCTCCTGCGGCAGCGCGGCCACCTCGGCGTGATGGCTCCACGACAGGCCCGGGTGGCGCCGGGACGGCTCGAAGCGAGAAGTCACGTACACCATGTTCATGAGCGTCTGCGCGTCGTAGCCGGTGATGCGCGACGCTCGCGAGTAGCGGTCGCCGTACCTCGTGTTCCCGTAGCTCAGCCAGTCGCCGATCCACCACCCGGCGCTACGCCCGATGACTCCGAGTCGCCGGCCGTGTTGAACCCACTCGGCGAACGGCACGTCTCCGTCGATCACGTACGCGGTGGGGGTGATCGACGCGGCGACGGTGAGTTCGCCGTTCTGCTTCTCAGTCGATCCGCAGAGCTGTGAAGTTACGTCTGAACCGGTAGCTGGATGCTCGCCGCTCACTTATTCCCCTCGGTGGTTACACGTCGAAACCGGTTGATACCACCCGAATGTGGGATCGACACAGCGGTGGTTTGTAGTCAACGTTGGTTACTAACCCGCGCGGCGTCCGGCCGCCAAACGCCGTGACCGTCGCGACCTGAGTCCGTGATGAGTGAGGCGGGCCGGGGGTTACAACGCGTCAGGAGCTCCAGGCCCTCGCTCGGATCGCGGCGCAGGAGCCAGGCACCGTCGGGCCGCCGCATCACCAGGCCGCCGTCGGACAGCTGCCGGAGCGCGAGGCTCACCGTCGGGCGCTCGGCCCCGACCATCTTCCCCAGGGTGCGGTGAAGGAGGCGAAGCGGAAGCACCAGATGGTCCGGTCCGACCTTCCCCCAGCGGTCCGCAAGATGCCAGAAGAGTGCGAGCAGCCGCAAGTGCACCGCCGGCAGGTGACAGATAGCCGCCTGTGTGGTGAGCCGCCAGGAGCGCTGCTCCATCCGCTCGAGCAGCGCCATCATGACCGACGGCCAACGCGCGCACGCAAGATGGAAACTCTCGTCGAGCAGGGCGACGCGCGTCGGCTCGAGGACTGCGAGCTCGACGCCCATGGGCAGGAGCGTCTCCGCGTTCCGGCGCCGGTCCAGCGACGGTAGGACGTCGCCCGGTCCGATCAGCTCGGCGGAGGGGCAGCTCGCCAGCTCGACGTCCAGCAGGAGGAGCCCGTCCAAAACCAGCATGGTTGCGTCGGGCGGACGGTCGCGGCCGCTCGTGCTCGCCCAGTCCCAGGTGCCGGGCTCGAGCGTGACCGACAGCGCGGGCAGCGCCCTCCGCGCGGCCAGGAGCTCTGCGGGCGGAAGATCCCGCCCGAGGTCCGGATCATGGTGGAGCAGTGAAACGGTCGATTCGATCATCGCGCCGTGAGCCCCTCCTTTCACCGCGCGCCCCGCCGTTGGTTTCAGGACCTTGAGCGGTTAACTTACCGTTATAACGGCGCCCAAACGGGCGCCACGTGGGGGGTGTTCGTAACCCCTGATCAGGGGGGTGCGGTGCAACGCCCGTCCGGCGTCAACCTCGGATGGCTGTTCACGGTCCCCGCGAGCAGCTCTGAGGTCGACACGGCGACCCGAACGGAGAAGTTGTATGTGGTCTGTACTCATGCTTCCAGTGGGGTCATGCGCACCGATGAAAACGCTTCAAGCACCTCGCCCACCGTTGGCCTGGCGAAGCGTGCGCGCGCTCCGCAAGATGAGCGTTCGCTCCTCGTGCCGGCGACGTGACCGGCGGCCCGTCGCGCGTGGCACGACCGGCGGTGGGAGGAGGATCCCTACCATTGTCGCGCGCGCCCCGGCGCCCTGATCTCGCTCCCGACCCGTTAACTGCGCAATGACCTCCATGAACGGCAAGCCCGTCCCGCTCGACTTCCCACCGCCGGTCGACTCGCCGCGCGAGTTCGTCAAGACCTCGCTCGACGCCGAGGACGAGCGGATCGAGATCGGCGTAGTCATCGTCGGCGGCGGCACCGCGGGCCTCGCGTGCGCGAACCGTCTGCTCCAGCGTCTCGCCGACGACCCGCAGCTGATGGAGAGCCTCGGCGAGGTGCCGGTGGCGGTCATCGAGAAGGCCAAGGTCTGCGGCGGCCACAGCCTGTCCGGGGCCCTGATGCGGCCGGGCCCGCTGCAGGAGCTGTTCCCGGACCTCGATCGCGAGGACTGGCGCAAGGAGGGATTCGCGTTCGGCGAGATCGAGAAGGAGTCGGTCTACGTCCTGCCCAACGGCAGGACGAAGGTCCGGATCCCGGTCCCGCCGCCGCAGCGCAACCACGGCAACGAGGTCGTTTCGGTGTCCGCGATGTGCCGCTACATGCAGAAGCAGGCGGAGGAGGCGGGCGCCTACGTCCTCACGGAGACCTCGGCGCAGCAGCTGATCGTCGAGGACGGGGCGGTCAAGGGCGTCCGGTCGGGCGACAAGGGCCGCGGCAAGGACGGCGAGCCGCTCGGCAACTTCGAGCCCGGCACCGACATCGCCGCGCGCGCGACGGTGCTCGCGGAGGGCTGCTGGGGTCACCTCACCGGGGCCGCGATCCGCCAGTTCGACCTCGCCGAGGGGCGTGAGCCGCAGGTGTGGGAGCTCGGCGTGAAGGAGGTCTGGAAGGTCCAGAAGCCGCTCGACCGCGTGATCCACACGCTCGCCGGCTGGCCGCTGAAGATCCCGTCCAAGTACCACCAGATCGGTGGTTCGTGGATGTACCCGATGAAGGACGAGAAGACCGGCGACGACCTGGTCTCGATCGGGTTCATCGTGGACCTCGACTACGCCGACGCGACGACGTCGCCGCACGACATCCTCCAGCTGTTCAAGACGCACCCGCTCGTGCGCAATGTCCTCGACGGCGGCGAGCGTGTGTCGTGGGGCGCGAAGGCGATCCCCGCGGGCGGCTACTGGGCGATGCCGAAGCTGTCGATGCCGGGAGCGGTGATCGTCGGCGACGCTGCCGGCATGGTCAACCTCGCCGCGCTGAAGGGCGTCCACTACGCGATCCAGTCGGGCATCATCGCCGCCGACTCGATCTACGACTCGCTGAAGAAGGAGGCCGGCGACTTCGAGTCGTACGCGCACGCCGTCGAGGAATCGATCATCGGCAAGGACCTCTACGAGCAGCGCAACACGCGGCAGCCGTTCCAGATGGGCCTGCTGCGCGGAGGTCCGCTGGTCAACCTGATGATCGCCACGAAGGGCCGCTTTCCGGGCGGCCGCTGGCACCTGCACCGCAACGACGCGCAGCCGATGTTCATCGGCAACTCGAAGGACCGCTACCCGAAGCCGGACGGCAAGTACCTATTCGACAAGCTCTCGAGCGTGTTCATCACCGGCAACGCCACGCGCGACGACGCGCCGAACCACATCCGGGTGCAGAAGAAGGTGCCGCGCGAGATCGCCGAGACCTGGCAGTGGATGTGTCCCGCGGGCGTCTACGAGATCCCCGAGGACGCGCCCGAGGAGGGCGAGGTCGACGTGATCGTGAACTACACGAACTGCGTGCAGTGCGGCGCGATCACGGCCAAGGGCGGCCGGCTGACGTCGCCCGAGGGCGGCGACGGGCCGCTGTACCGAAACACCTAGCCCGCGGCCCGGGGAGCCCTTCGTCCCGAGACTTCTGGAGCGCTCAGATCGGGTTATGCTCCAGAGCTTCTCGCCATGCCTTAGCCGTGAAGATGGCGATGGCAGGTGAAGGGAGCAGCAGTGAGTCGACGATCCACGACCGAGCCGGTCGCGCGCACGCCGCGGATGCCGTACATGGATCAATTCCTGAGCGAGTTGACTCACGACGACGAGGAGACGCAGGCGCTCTTCGGCCGGCACATTCATTGGGGCTACTGGGCGGACCCGGACCGTGCGGACGGCTCCTACCAAGACTACGCCCGCGCGGCCGAGGCGATGTCCCGTCTGGTCTGCGACGCCGCGAAGGTTCGCGACGGCATGCGAGTGCTCGACTGCGGCTGTGGCGTGGGCGGCACGATCGCCGCCCTGAACGAGCGCTTCTCCGGAATGCACCTCGTCGGCCTGAACATCGACGCGCGCCAGCTCGAGATCGCCAGGCACAAGGTCAGGGCCGCTGCCGGCAATCACGTCGAGTTCGTCGAGGCCGACGCCTGCGCGCTGCCCTTCGAGATGGATTCCTTCGACGCCGTGCTCGCTGTCGAGTGCATCTTTCACTTCAAGAGCCGTAGGCGCTTCCTGCGCGAGGTGCATCGCGTCCTGGAGCGGGGAGGGCGCCTGGGGGTGTCCGACGTCGTCCCGCAGACGGCGGCGCTGCCGATCCTCGCTCCCCTGAACTGGTCCTTGCCGTTCTGGGGTGAGCGCAACCCGGTTCTGCAGACGCTGGCCACCTACCGAGCGTTGGCTCGGCGGTGCGGTTTCCGGTTGTCCTACAGCGAGGACGTCACACGGAACACCCTCCCCGCGTATGCCGTGATCAATAGTTATCTCGCCGGTGTTTCACCGGAGTTCGAGCGTCAAGGACGCCTCGTCGGGCGCGTCACTCGGCTCGGTTTCCTGCGTTACAAGATCCTGTCCTTCGAGAGTCGCTAGCGCGCGCCGAGTCCTCTCGCGCGGCGGGGGCGCGACGTGCGCCGCAGATCGCCACGGTCCCGGCCCGCCCGTCGAGCTCGACCTCGACGCCGCCGGCGAGCAGCCGCATGGCGTCGCGCACTCCCACCACCGTCGGGATCCCCAGCTCGCGGCCGACGATCGCCGTGTGCGAGAGGACGTTGCCCTGCTCGGAGACGAGGCCTCCGGCGGGGACCATCAGGAAGACCCAGCCCGGATCGGTCGTCCGCGCGACGAGGATCTCTCCGTCGACGCGCAGGTCGGCGCGCGGCTCCTCGACCACCATCGCTCGCGCCCGCACGCGGCCGGGCGCGCAGCCGATGCCGGTGAGGCTCCCCTCGCCCTCCTCCGCCGGCGAGTCGTCCACGGCCGCGCTCGCGAGCGCGATCCCGCGCGTGCGCATGCGTGGCGGCAGGACCCTGCCCGCCGCCGCCTCCTGTTCCGCGCGGCGGAGCGCCGCTAGCGCCGCCAGGTCCTCCGTCACCGCGGCGCCGCGCACCGCGTCGCCCACCTCGTCCACGGTCAGCATGAACACGTCGCCGGCGCGCTCGAGCAGCCCCGCCTCCACGAAGCGCTCCCCCAGCGCGCGGTAGCAGTCGCGGAGCATCGCCACGATGCTCCCGCGCGTGAGCCGCATGCTCTCCCTGGCCTTCAACCCGAAGCGGGCGCGGGCGAGCACGAGCCTGAACAGCGCGCGGCGCAGCCAGCCCCGCCCCCGAAGGCGCCGGCGCACGTCCGCCTCGGCACGCCGCCGGATCTCCAGCTCGTGCCGCTCCATCCCGTCCACCGTCCGGCCCGCGCGGATCAGGTTGCGCAGGATCTCCACGACCGGCGCCGGGTCGTCGTGAAGGGTCTCGTTCTCCAGCTTGAGCTCTCCCAGCGTGCGGTGCCCGAAGCGCTCGACGTGCAGGCGGAGGCCGTCGCGTATGCCTGCAAGACGGGGCTCGCGCTCGAGCTCCGCGAGCACCTCCGGAGCGGATGCCGGCGATGCGAACAGGGCCGTGGCGGGCCCGTCCGCGGCTATGCGCTCCGCGAGGCTCACCAGCGAGCGCACGGGCTCGATGCTCTCCATTCCCGTCTCGCCGCAGAGCAGCTCGTTGCGCGTGGCGTCCGGATCGCCGAGGTCCCATGCCTCGATCATCGCGCCGAGCGCCCCGTAGAGCTGCTGCGTGAAGAAGTCGTTGATCGGGGCGGCCGACATCCTCCAGAACAGCTCGCGGTTGATGCGCTCGACGCGTGCGAGGAGCTCGTGTGCCTCCATGCTGTCGAGGGCGAGGTCGCGGTGCTCGGCCGCCAGCCGCGCATGGGTGGCGTGGAAATCGCGCACGCGCGAGCCGAGCCGGACGAACACCCCGAGCACTCGCGTCGCGACGCGCGCCTGAGCGGGCAACCAGCGCATCCGCTCGAGCACGGAGAGCCGCCGCTCCGAGGCCGGGTCGCTCGGCTCGAACCCCATCGCCCGCTCGAACGCGGGCACCGCTCGCTCGATCCCGGGGATGAGCAGGAACATCCGGTACCAGTTGGAGAGGTTGTAGAACATCTGCCCGGACAGGCGCCCGACGAGGTTCTCGTAGACGTCGCCGCTGCGCTCGACCTCGGCGCGCGGCAGCCCGAAGTCCTCCACGAGCCCGATCAGGTTGTGCTCGTACGTCTTCCTCATGAGCGAGAAGGTGAGCGGCGAGGTGACCCCGGGGAAGCTCTCGACGAGGTTGCGGTTGTCGAAGATCGTCTCCTCGCCCGCAGCCCCGGTGGTGATCGGCCGCGCCTGGAGCAGGCGCACCACGCCGCCGGGGTCGAGCGCCCACTCCACGTCCTGCGGCGCCCCCCGGCGCTCGGCCACGTGCAGCGCCAGGCGCGCCACCTCGCGCACCTGCTCGTCGATCAGCGCCGGACGGCGCGCCTCGTCGGCGTCCACGTCCTCGACCACCGTCCCGTGCCCGCTCGGATCACGAACGACGCGTGTCGACTTGACCGCGATCTCGCGCTCGACCGTCTCCGCCGTCCGGTCCAGCCTGAAGGTGTCGGTGGCGACCGTGCCCTCGACGACGCCCTCCCCGAGCCCCAGGCCGGCGACCACCAGCATGCCGTCGCGGCCGGTGTCGATCGGGTCGGCGGTGAAGGCAACTCCGGACGCCACGCTCTCGATCATCCGCTGGACGATCACCGCCATCCGGGCGGTGTCGAGGCCCAGGCCGTGGGCGCGGCGGTAGAGCAGCGCACGATCGGTG
Source organism: Thermoleophilaceae bacterium (assembly GCA_036382905.1). Classification (GTDB taxonomy): domain Bacteria; phylum Actinomycetota; class Thermoleophilia; order Solirubrobacterales; family Thermoleophilaceae; genus AC-37. The sequence continues at coordinate 14,256 of DASVPL010000133.1, forward strand.
AACGCGGAGGCGAAGCAGCGCAGAACCCGGTCGGCCACCTCCTCCGCGGAGACCCACAGGTAGGTGTCGAACTGGCCGGCGAACGAGTGCCGTGCGGAGTCCTCGCCCTGCGCGGAGGAACGCACCGAGAGGGCGCCCCCGGGACCCGCGACCGCACGCGCCGCGACGGCCAGTCGCGCGGCATCGTCCTGCGGCAGCTCCGCGCCGGCGATCAGCTCGCGTGCCCTGGCGCCGGCGCTCGCGAGCCGCTCCGCGCTCTGCGGCGGCCGCTCGAGCTCGGCGACCAGCTCCTCGGCCAGGCGCGCGATCAGCTCGTCCCATACCGCGGTGGTCACGCACGCGAACGGCGGCACGGGCGCGTCGAGCCGCTGGAGCGCCACGAGGCTCGCCGCCTTCGCGCCGATCCGATCGGCCCCGGCCCGCGCCGCCTCCTCGGGGCCGAGCACGCGCGGCTCGAGTCGAGGCTCGGCAGTCGCGGACGCTGCACTCGCCGGCGCCGAACTGCTCACGCGGCCCACCTCAGCCCGCGATCGGCCAGGAGCGCCACGACCACCACGAGTAGCTCGGCGAGCAGGACGGCGCGAGCCGTCGCCTGGAGCATCCGGTTCGCCGAGCGTCCGTGCGGATCGCGCCGGAACCTCCACAGCGCGGCGACGGCCGGCACGAGCAGCGCGGTGAGGAAGATCACCGGGACGGCCGAGTGCTCCCCCGCGGCGCGCAGCATCGCCGCGGCCGCGGCGCCCCCACCGATCAGGGTCCCGCCGAGCAGCGCGGCGGCCCGTCCCGCGCCGAGGCTGTCGGCGTACGACGTGGCGCCCGGTCCCTGGAGCTCGGAGGGTGCGATGCGCCGCGCGAGGTCCGCCCCCCAGGGCAGCAGGAACCCGAGCACGGCCGCCCACGCCGCGCTCGCCGGCAGCGAGCTCGGCCGGGCGCCCATCTGCACCATCCAGGTGACCGCCAGGGACCAGAGCGGAAGGTGCGCCAGCACGTAGAGCAGCAGCCGCCCCTCCAGCCACTCGCCCACGAAGAACTCCCTCGCGGTGAGGGCCACGAAGCCGATCAGCGCCAGCCACCAGAGCGTGACCGCGCCGACGCCTCCGTCCGCCAGGAGCGACACGGCGAGCTGGACCGCGACGGCGGCGGCGCCGAGCACGCGCAGCTGGCCGAGCGTCACGAGCCCGCGCTGGAGCACGCGATCGGGGTGGGCCACGCGGTCCCGCTCGTAGTCCTTGTGCTCGTCGAGCACCCTGATCATCAGGAAGAACCCCCACACGGCGAAGAACGCGCCGAGGTCGCCAGACGACACCTCGATCGCCCCCTCGTGCGCCAGCGCCCGTCCGTAGACGAGCGCGGCGAAGTACAGGGAGAGCAGCATCGCGGCGGTGCCGGCCAGCGGGAAGCGCTCGTTGGCCCACGCCGCCATGCGCCGGCGCAGCGGAGCCGCCGGCGTCAGCTCCATGGCGGCGGATGCCGCCGCGGCGCCCGCGACCGTCGCGCGCGCGGCTCCGCTCATGCCGCCGCGCGCCATGGCTTCGCCGTGAGCGACGCGATGCGCGAGTGCTCGTCGGCCCAGTAGCGGACCGACGCGGGGATGCACGCCGCCGCGTCGGGCACGATGGTCGTGGCCGCGAGCGGCTCGTCGAGCTGTAGGTACGGCTCGTAGTTGCTGAGCAGGTCCACGACCTTGAGCTGGCGGTCCGTCAGGTGCTTGCGCGCGAACGGCAGGAAGAAGCGGTTCCAGCTCGCCGGCGCGACGAGCCGCGGCTTCGCGACCGGGTCGAGCCCGCGCCCGGTCCGCCACTCGTTCAGCGTGTCGACGATCGACGTGACGGCCGTGTCGACGGTCGGCGCGCTCGCCCCGCCCGCCACGGTGACCACCCGCGGCTCGGCCGGCGGCGGCTCCTCGGCGAGCGCCGCGATCGCGTGGGCCAGGTCGTCGACCGGGATGACGTCGAAGAGGGCGTCCGGGCGGCCGACGACGGCCGGGACCAGGCTCGAGCTGATCCCCCGGATCACCGTGTACATCCCCATGAAGCGCGCCGCCCGGCCGTCGCTCCGCCGCCCCATGATCAATGGGGGGCGCACGATGGTGAGCTGTGGGAACAGCTCGCGCGCGCGGCGCTCCGCGAGCGCCTTCGACCACTCGTACGTATTGCGATAGTCCTCCAGCTCCACTCCCGGCGAGCTGCCGTCGGGGCGCGCCGCGTACGCGGTCGACACGTGCACGACGTGCGCCGCGCGGACCCCGAGCGCGGCGAGCGCCTCCACCGTCGCCACGTTCGCCCGCAGCGCGTCGTCAGGCGCGAGCGTCCAGCGCGTGTCCGCCGCGGAGTTCACGACCACGTCCCACTCGCCCTGCAGCTCGCTGGGAGGCGGCTCGGCACCGATGTCCCATGCGAGACCGCCGTCGCCGCCGTGCCGGCTCACCCCGACGACGCGCGTGCAGCCGCGCCCCCGCAGGACGTCGAGCAACTCAGAGCCGACGAGGCCGGTCGAGCCCGTGACGAGGATCCGGGCGTCGGTCATCGGTCCGTGGCGGCGCGTTCCGGCGCGGCGCCGAGGCCCGGCTCCGCGCCCTGCGAAGCGATGACGTTCAGCTCGCCCCGAAGGAGCAGGGAGCGGCACAGGCGGCGCTGGACCTTCCCGCTCGTCGTCTTCGGCACGCTCCCCCGCTGGCAGAGGACGACGAGCTCGAGGTCGAGCCCGAGCTGGGTCCCGACCTCGCGCCGCAGTGCGTCGATTGCCGCGCTCGCCGCGGAGGCGTCGGTCAGCTCGGCCACGAACGCCACCCGCTCGTCGCCGAGCGTGCCGTCGCCGAGCGCGAAGGCCGCGCTCGAATGCGGGCGCAGGCGCTCGTCGGCCGCCTCGGCCACGACCTCGACGTCGTGCGGATGCAGGTTGCGGCCGTTGACCACGAGCAGGTCCTTGATGCGACCGACGACGAACAGCTCGCCGTCGCTCGTGAACCCGAGGTCGCCGGTGCGCAGGAAGCGCTCTCCGTTCGCCTCGCCCGCGACCTGCGCACCGAACGCCCGGGCGTTCTCGTCGCCGTGACCCAGGTACCCGCGTGCGACGCTCGCCCCGGCGACCCAGATCTCGCCGATCCGGCCCGGCTCGCAGCGCATCAGCGTCTCGGGATCGACGATCGCGAGCTCGTGGTCCGGGTCCGGCCCGCCGCACCCGACGAGCTCCAATCCGGCGCCCGCCACCGGCTCGGCTCGGCCGCGTTCGAGGGCGCGCGCGTCGAAGCGCCGCAGCGCCGGGGGCTCGTCGCGCTCGCCGGCGGTGACCATCAGGGTCGCCTCGGCGAGCCCGTAGCACGGAAGGAACGCCTCGCGGTGGAACCCGCACGGCGCGAAGGCGGTCGCGAATGCCTCGAGCGTGCCGGCGCGGATCGGCTCGGCGCCGTTGAACGCGACCTCCCACGAGCTGAGGTCGAGCCGCTCGCGCACCTCCGGGCCGATGCGCCGGACACACAGATCGAAGGCGAAGTTCGGCCCGCCGCTGATCGTGGCCCTGCGGGTGGAGATTCCCTCGAGCCAGCGCTCCGGGCGCTTGACCACCGTCAGCGGCGACGTGAGGACGCACTCGAAGCCGCGGTAGACCGGCTGGAGGATGCCGCCGATCAGCCCCATGTCGTGGTACGGCGGGAGCCAGATGAACCCGCGGTCCGCGCCCGAGCTCCCGAGCCTCTGCGCGATGAGCTCCGAGTTGACGAGCAGGTTGGCGTGCGTGAGCATCACGCCGCGCGGGTCCGCCGTCGAGCCCGAGGTGTACTGGAGGATGGCCAGGTCCGCGGGCTCGCGCGCGCGGGCGGACGCGGTGGCATCGCCGTCGCTCGTGCAGGCGTCCACCGCGAGCCACGGCGCCCGTGCGAGCGCGTGACCCTCCGGGACGAGTCCCGGCGGCGGGGCGGTCAGCTCGCCCGTCGTGAGGACCGCCCCCACCGCGGCATCCGCTCCGATCGCCAGCAGGCGCGGCAGGGTGCGTTCGAGCTGCCGCGGGTGGGGGGGTGGGGCTGACACCGCGACGACGCCGGCCTGGAAGCACGCGAACAGCGCCGCGACGTAGTCGAGTCCGGGCGGGAGCAGGAGGAGAGCCCGCTCGTCCACCGCCAGTCGCTCCTCGAGCATGCCCGCGATCGCCGCGGAGCGCGCTCGGAGCGCGCCGTACGTCATGGCCTCGCGCTCGACGCCGTCCTCGTCGAGGAACGTGAACGCAAGCGCGTCGGGGGCATCCTCGGCGCGGGCGGCGAGCGCCTCGGCGAACGTCCTGAAGTCGGTGGCCCGGCTCACGAGCCGCCGCCCTCGAAGAAGCCCGCGACGAGCCGGGTCACGTCCGCGATCGTCTCGACCGCGAGCGCGTCGTCGGCCGCGACCGGACCGATCCGGAACTCGTCCTCGAGGGCCGCCGCCAGCTCGATCAGGGCGAGCGACTCGTAGCCGAGGTCCGTGACCAGGAGCGCGTCCTCCGGCGCAGCCGTCGCCCTGCGCGGCGACAGCTCGAGCACCAGCGCCGCGACGCGGGCGGCCAGGGTCGCGTCGGCCGCGGCCGGCGAGCCGCTCACAGCGTCCCCACCCGCGCCTCGTCGAAGCGGAAGCGCCGCGCGGCGAGCAGCAGGAGCACCATCGCGCTGCCGGTCAGGATGGCGACGGGGACGATCGCGTCCGCGAGCCCGTCGCCGTCGAGGAGGATGCCCTCGAAGCCCTTCATCGCCCAGTGGCTCGGCGTCGCCGGGGCGATCGCCTCCGCCCACTCGGGCAGCGCGGCGCTCGGGGTCAGCGCTCCGCCGAGTGCGGCGAACAGGATCGCGCTGAGGTTGGCGACCGCGAGCACCTGTTGGAGCGTGGAGGCGTACGCGATCGTGAGGAGGATCAACGCCTCCACCCACAGCACGAAGCTGAGCGCGACGGCCACCAGCGCGACGACGGAGCCGCGAACGTCGACGCCCAGCAGCAGCACGCCGACCAGGAAGAGGACCAGCTGCTGCGCGCACAGGAGCAGGAACCACAGCGCCGTCTTGCCGAGGACCACGTCGCGCGGCCTGACGGGCAGCGCGCGGATGCGGTCCCAGGTGCCCCAGACGTGCTCGCGGAAGAACGCGATGCCCGCGTAGCTCGTGACGAAGAACGCGAACAGGACGCCCATGCCGGGCACCGCGTGCTCCGCGCCGTTGGCGTTCGCGTAGCCGTGCTGCTCGAGGACCGCGGCCTGGTTCGGCTCGATGAACAGCACGAGCACGAGCGGCATCGCGAAGAGGATGATCGGCGCGGTGGGGTCCGCCCGCATGAGGCTGAGGTCGTTGCGGATCATCGTCAGGGCTGCCATGCGTCCGTCCCGTCCGGAGCGATCTCGAAGCGCCGCCCGGTGATCGACAGGTATGCGGTCTCGAGGCTCGGCCGCACGATCTCGACGCCCCTGACGGAGGCGGCCGCGGGCCCCATCGACGCGAAGGCCCGGGCGACGGCCGCTGTCGGCTCGGGCGTGTCGATCCGCACCACCGACCCGCCGTCGTTCAGCGGGCCCAGCACGGCGGCCTCGCGCGGCGCCGGGCCGTCGAAGCGGATCTCGACGACCGACTTGCCGTGGGCCTCGATCAGCTCTGGCACCCGGCCGGCCGCGACGATTCGCCCGTACTCGAGGATCGCCGCCGACGCCGACAGCAGCTCGACCTCGTGCAGGTAGTGCGTCGTGTAGCAGACCGCCGCCCCCTCGCTCGCCATCCGCTTGACCACGTCCAGGAGCTCCACCCGCATGTGCACGTCGACGCCCGCGGTCGGCTCGTCCAGGAGGAGGAGGGGCGGGCGGTGCAGGAGAGCGAGCGCCGTGTGGAGGCGACGCTTCTCGCCGCCCGACAGGTCGGTGGCGGTTCGGCCGAGCAGGTCGGCGAGCCCGAAGAGGCCGGCGACCTGCTCGATGCGGTCCTCGAGCTCGCGCCGGCCGAGCCCCGCCATCCGGCCGAAGAAGCGCATGTTCGCGAGCACCGTGAGCTGGAGGTAGAAGCCGAGCGCCTGCGGTGCCACGCCGATCAGGCGCCGCGCCTCGAGCGGCCGGCGCTGCACGTCGATGCCGCCCACGAGCACGCGGCCGGCGTCGGGCTCGAGCAGGCCGGCCACGATCGAGACGAGCGTGGTCTTGCCGGCGCCGTTGGGGCCCAGCAGCGCGAGGATCTCTCCCCGCGCGATCTCGAGGTCGACTCCGTCGAGGGCCCTGACCTCCCCGTAGGACCTCGCCACGCCGGACAGCGACAGCATCGGCCCGCCGCCGTTCGACGCGGAGCTTCCCAAGTGCGCGCTCATTTAAATAGGTTGACATACTGATCGTCTGATACGCAACCTGGGAGGCACGTCCAAATCGATTCGAGCCGGCCGATCGACATATCGGCGCTGGAGCTGCTGACGACGACGCGGTCGGTCAGGCGCCGCCTCGACCTCACGCGTCCCGTTCCGCGGTCGGTGGTGCTCGAGTGCATCAGCGTCGCGACCCAGGCGCCCAGCGGCGGCGATCGCCAGCACTGGCGCTTCGTCGTCGTCGACGAGCCCGACCTCCGCGCCGAGATAGCCGCTCACTACCGCCGCGCCCACCGGGAGCGGAGGGAGGAGGCCGCGGCTGGATCGACGCCGGGGGGTGGCGGCAACCCGCGGCTCGAGCGCTCCGTCGACGACCTGGCCGAGCGCCTCGCGTCCGTTCCGGTGCTGGTGATCCCGTGCGTGCTGGCGCCGCCCTCGCCCACGACCCTGGCGGCGCAGGCGTCGCTGTGGGGCTCGATCCTCCCGGCCACGTGGAGCTTCATGCTCGCCGCTCGTCTCCATGGCCTGGGCACGACGTTCACCACGCTGCACCTCAGGTACGCGGACGAGGTCGCCGCGCTCCTCGGCATCCCCGCCGGCGCGACGCAGGCCGGCCTCGTGCCGGTCGCGTACGCGCGCGGCACGCGGTTCCGGCCGGCCCGGCGCAGGCCCGTGGAGCAGGTCGTGCACTGGAACGGGTGGGCGGGAGCCGCAGCCTCGCCGCACCCGTCGCCGCGCAGGCGGTCAAGCGACACAATTTGCTGAGTCGTTCCTTCCCGGGTGGATCTCGACGAAGTGTGCTAAAAATGCGCAGGGACCAAATCGATCAGTAAAACTGACAGAACTAAGTACAAATCGTTTGGAGCTGTCGGCAGCGCCGGCAGTCGCCGTCCGACGGGATGCTCCCTGAGGCGGCCGGCGAGGGGGCCAGATCAGCACGGCGCGAATCATCCGAGAGGGAACGGACCTTCGGTCGCATGACGAGGACGAGGTCGACCCCTCCCCGCGGGCGTCGATCGGGGCCGTCCATGCCGCGGCCGTCCCCACCGCGCTCTCCTGCATCCCGGCGAAGCGCGCGCTGTTCGCGGTCGACACCTACTTCCGTGACGCCTGGGAGGACGCCTGCGACTGCGTCGGGCCCGACCTCGACGACTTCCTCTGGACGCACGGGCTCCTGCTCGTCAAGCCGGATGCGGTCGCGGGGCGCCGCCTCGACGCCACGCTCCGCTGGCTCGCCGAACACGAGGTCGCGATCGTCGCCGCCGAGCGATGCCGCCTCACCCGGCGGACGATCCGAGCGCTGTGGCAGTACCAGTGGAATCTCGCGACGAGGGACAGGCGCGACCTGGCGGACCTGCTCATGCCCTCGGTCGAGTCGCTCCTGCTCGTGCTGCGTCCCCGCGCGGGTCAGGGCCGCGACGACGTGCCGTTCACGCTGACCCTGAATCGGATGAAGGGCCCGGCCGATCCCGAGGCGCGCGCCCCCGGGCAGCTGCGCCACTCGCTCGGCAACGAGAACTACCTCCTCAACTTCGTGCACACGACCGACGAGCCGGCGGACATGGTCCGCGAGATCGGCGTGCTGTTCGAGCCGGCCGTGCGGCGCCGCGTCTACGAGGCGGCTCGGGACGGGCGCGACGCGGCGCAGGACGCGCGCCGCGAGGTGGACGAGCTCCACCGCCAAGTCGCGCCCCAGGACCTGAGCCTCGCCGGCGCGCTCGAGCGCGTGGCCGGCCGCGCGCGAGCGCTGCAGCCGTCGCGTGAGCGCGACGAGCTCCTCGCCGCCGTCGAGCGCGTGCGGAGTGGCGACGAACGCGACTGGCGCGGCCTGCGAGCGCTCGCGGACCGCGCGGACGTGCCCCTGGAGCGCTGGGACCAGATCGCGCTCGGCACCCACCTGATGAACGCAAAGGAGGAGGGGCGGGAGCCGGTCCTCGCGGGAGTCACGGCGGCCGACTGGCTGGCGGCCCACCGGGAGTAGTGGTGACGACGGGGACCGTCACAACCGATCGCGCGTCCGAGCTGGAGCTCAGCTCCGAGCACCCGATCCCGCGGGAGGTCGTGCACAAGCTCGCCGTGGCGGAGGTCTTCGTTACCGACAGCGCCCGGCTGTCGGATGACAGCATGCTGCTCGCGGGCGAGCTACCCCGCAGCCACTACTACTACAGCGACGGAGGGAGCTTCCCGGCCCGGTTCGACGTCATGCCGATCCTCGAGCTGTGCCGGCAGGCCTGCTTCGTCATGTCGCACCGCCAGCTCGGCGTGCCGATCGGGCAGCAGTTCATCCTCCGGTCGCTGGGCGTGGAGCTGGACCCGGCGGCGATCTTCCAGCGCCAGGAGGAGCCGCTGCGCGTGACCGTCCGGTGCGACGTGCTGAGGCGCTGGACGGACGGCGACCGGCTCGTCGGGGCGCTGTGGCGCTTCACGCTGCGGACTCCGCGCGAGCTTCCGGTGGCGACCGCGACGGCCGCCATGTCGTGGATGCCGAAGGAGAGGTGGGCCGAGGTTCGAGCCGGTAACCGGACGCAGCGCGGGCTGCCGCCCGAGATCGCCTACGCCCGCCCCGGCTGGTCGAACGTCCCGCCCGCGAGCGTGGGGCGGGAGTGCCGCGAGAACGTCGTGGTCTCCGACATCCAGCTGCGGGACGGCGGCGTGCGGGCGACGCTGATCGCCGACATCCTCCATCCCGGGCTGTTCGACCACTACGTCGATCACCTCTCCGGCATGCTCGAGGCCGAGGCGTGCCGGCAGCTCGCGCTGTGCTGTGCGGGAGGGGGGCTGCCCGTCAGCCGCGACGTGGCAGTCAGCGCGATCGACGTCGCCTTCGCCGCCGTGGGTGAGCTCGACCTGCCGACGCTCTGCACCGCGGCCGTCCAGCCCGTGGACGGCGCGTGCGATACGCGGCGCGTCGATGCCGAGCTGACCCAGCAGGGCGATCCGCTGTGCAGGGCGACGCTGACGGTCTCGACCGGTCCGGACGCGTGACGGGGCACTTCCAGATCGCCGACCGCGTGCTCGCGTCGCGGCTGATGCTCGGGACCGGCGGCTTTCGCAGCCTCGAGACGCTGGCCCGGTGCCTGCGCGCCGGGCCGGTGGAGATCTGCACCGTGGCGCTGCGCCGCGTCGGGTCGACGCCGCGCCAGCCGGTGCTCCAGGTGCTCGACGCCGCGGGCGTCAGCGTCCTCCCGAACACGGCCGGCTGCCACACCGCGCGCGACGCGGTCGTCACCGCCCGGCTCGCGCGCGAGGCGTTCGAGACGGACTGGATCAAGCTCGAGATCGTCGGCGACCGGCGGACCCTCATGCCGGACGCGCGCGAGCTGCTCGACGCCGCGGCGACGCTCGCCGGCGAGGGGTTCGTCGTCCTGCCGTACTCGACCGACGATCCGGTCCTGGCGCGCCGGCTGGAGGACGCCGGATGCGCGGCGATCTGTCCCGGCGGCTCGCCGATCGGCAGCGGGATGGGCCTCAACAACCCGAGCAACCTGGCGCTGCTGTGCGAGAACGCGGGCGTTCCCGTCGTCCTGGACGCCGGCATCGGCACGGCTTCCGACGCTGCGCTCGCGATCGAGCTCGGGTGCGACGCCGTGATGACCGCGACCGGGATATCCCGCGCGCGGGACCCGGTCGGGATGGCGAGGGCGCTGCACGGCGCCGTCCAGGCGGGCTACCTGGCGCGGGTGGGGGAGCGCGTGCCGCGGCTGCCGGCAGGGGCGGCGGCATGACGGCGCGCGGCGGGTCGGCGGGCACGACGGCCTCGGAGCCCGCGGTGCTCGAGCGCAGGCTCGGCGACTACCACGACGTGACGATGGCCGAGGTGCTCGGCATCGTCGGGTACCTGCGCGACGACGGCGACTCGGTGATCGTCGGAGGGTCGCTCGCCATCGGCCTCGGCAACGGGCTCAGCGACCTGGACGTCGTGGTCGCCGGCCGGGAGACGCCGGCATCCCAGGTTCCGCTCGAGCACTGGGTGAAGTCGCTGCGCGTCGACGTCTGGCTCCGGAGCCAGCGCGACGTCGACGCCCTCTTCGAGCGCGCCGAGAGCGCGCTGGAGAGCGAGCGCCCACTCCAGGGAGCGTTCGGCAGCGTGGACGAGGAGCAGGAGCTCAAGCTGCTCCACCGCGTCGCGTTCGGCCTGCATTGGGACGGGCCGGAGCTGGTCCCGTCCACGCGCGACTACCCCGACATCGCGCGCGACCTCCTCGTGCGCGAGTACGCGGAGCGGATGCGCGAGTCCGCGTGCGTCGCCACGCTCGCCCACGCCGCCGGCCGCGACCGGGCGGCGGCGGTCAACGCGCGGCTGGCGGTCGAGGAGGCGATGCAGGCCGTACTCGCGGCGCGCGGCCACCCGTGGAGTGGCGACAAGTGGCTCCAGGTCCGCTTGCAGGAGCACGAGGGCGAGTGCC
>DASVPL010000134.1:0-9566 GCA_036382905.1 Thermoleophilaceae bacterium
CTCCAGCGCCGCCGCCGCGTCGGCCACGTCCGGCACCGCGTCGCGGTCGGCGAGCAGGCCGAACTGCACGCCGCCGGCGTAGCTCACGATCCCGATCGAGAGCGCCTGGTTGCGCGGGTTGAGCGGCACCGCCGGGAACACCTCGCAGAGCGGCACTCCGGCCAGGTAGAAGGTCTGCTGCGGGCCCGGCACGTTCGAGACGACCAGGTTGAAGATCCGCGGCCCGCTCATCGCGCGCACGGCGAGCGACGAGACGATCGGCGGCGCCAGCCCGGTCGCGCCCGCGATCAGGGCGCCGGCGCGGACCTGCGCGGAGTCCTTCGCGCGGTCCATCGCCGCCGAGATCTCGTGGACCCGGTCGAGCGGCTCGCCGCGCAGCGGGAGGTCGCAGAACACCGTCGAGATCCGGTTGCCCAGCTCCCCGCGGTCGTTCTCGTCGCGCACCGAGACCGGCACGAGCGCCACCGCCCGCGCGGGCGCCTCCTCCCCCAGGAAGTCCTCGAGCGCGAGCGAGACCGCGCCGAGCAGCACATCGTTCACGGTCGCGCCGGCCGCGCGCCGCACGGCCTTCACGTCGCCGAGCCGCGCCCGGGCCATCGCGAACAGCCGCTCCGGGCCGATCGGCCGGTTGAGCCGCGTGTCGGGTGCGGCGGGACGTACGCGCGCGAGCTCGGCCACCACGCCGGCCGCCTCGCGCGCCTGGCGCGCGGCGCTGCGTGGGTCGGTGGTGAACGCGCGACTGACGGTCTCCCGCGCCAGCCGCCGCGGCACCGCGAGCTGCGCGGCGGCGATCCGGGCGAGCTGCTCCACGCGCGCCGTGCGACCGGGCGCCGACGCGGCCTGGCCGTCCGGCGCAGCCAGGTCGAGCCCCTCGGGCGTGGGGTCGAGCACGACCGTGCTCACGTCCACGGCGGCGACGCCGTCCACCAGCGCGTGGTGCATCTTCGCGACGATCGCCGACCGCCCGCGCTCGAGCCCCTCGACCACGACGATCTGCCACAGCGGCCGCGAGCGGTCGAGGCGCTCGGAGAGCACGTGGCCGACCAGCTCGGTCAGCTCGCGCTCGCCGCCCGGGGCGGGCAGCGCCGCGCGGCGGACGTGGCGCGCCAGATCGAAGCCCTCGTCCTCGACCCAGACCGGGTTCGCGATCCCCAGCGGCGGCGACTCGAGCCGCATCCGGTAGCGCGGGATCAGATGGAGCCGCTGCTCGAGCCGCTCGATCAGGTCCTCGCGCTCGACGCGCCCGTCGAAGATCAGCACGCCGCCGACGTGCATGTGAACGGGGCCGCGCTCGGCTCCGATCGCGGCCAGGTCGGACGGCGTGAGCGGCTCCGCCATCAGGCGCCCCCGCCGCTGAGAACCGCGCCCATGGCCGGAGTCTCGCAGTCGCTAGCTTGGCGAGCATGTGGACCCGGCTCGCAGCGCTCGTGCTGGCCGCGCTCGCGCTGGCCTCGTGCGGCGGCAACGGCGGCGGCGGCAACGGCGGCGGCGGCACCCCGACCGCGACATCGTTCATCGACTGCTTCGACCTCGCGGGCTTCGAGGCCATGAAGCCGAAGCCGCGCGAGGAGTCCGTGCTCGCCTTCCAGGCGAAGTCGAAGGGCTATGCCGTGGAGCCGGTCAACGTGCAGAAGGAGGGCATGCTCACCCCGCACGCGTTCCTCGTCTTCTTCGCGAGCGCCGCGAAGGCGAGGGAGGCGATGAAGGAGCTGAACGCCACCGCCTACGGCGACGTTCCGCCGCAGCAGCGCGGCCCCGCCGTCATCGGCTACGGCGACGAGGAGGACAGGACCGCCGTCGAGCCCGCCATCGCCGGCTGCCTGTAGCTCGAGAACTCGAGCGCGCCGTCGTCGACGTCGGCGAAGCGCATCTCGATCAGGTCGAGCGCGTAGTTCTGGCGAAGGCGCCACGGCCTGCGCGATCCCTGCACCGGGAACTGGCCGATCCCGCGCTGGATGTAGCCCGAGTTGAAGTCGATGATCGGCTCGGCGGCCACGCTCGGGTCGCGGCGCGGCGTCACCACGCTGTGGCCGTGCTTGTCCATGTGGTTGAGCAACCGGCATACGTACTCGGTAGTCAGCTCGCACTTGAGCGTCCAGGACGCGTTCGTGTAGCCAACCGCGAACGCCATGTTGGGCACGTCGCTCAGCATCATCGCCTTGTAGGTCATGTGGTCGGGCAGATTGACCGGGTCGCCGTCCACCGCGAGCTCGATGCCGCCGAGCGGCAGCATGTTCAGGCCGGTGGCCGGCACGATCAGGTCGGCCTCGAGCTCGTCGCCCGAGCCGAGCCGGATCCCCGTCTCGGTGATCGAGTCGATGGTGTCCGTGACCACCGAAGCGCTGCCGTCGCGGATCGCCGCGAACAGGTCGCCGTCCGGCACGAGGCAGAGCCGCTGGTCCCAGGGGTTGTACTGCGGCCGGAAGTGCGGGTCGATCGCGTACCCGGGCGGCAGCTCGCGCTCCACTCCCTTGCGGAGCAGCTGCTTCGCGACCTCCGGGCGGCGGCGGCTGAGCTGGAAGCTCGCCATCGTCAGCATCACGTTCTTCCAGCGGACAAGCGGGTAGACAACCCGCGCCGGCAGGTACCGCCGCAGCCGGCGCGCGATCGGATCGGCGCCGGGGCGCGCGACCACGTAGCTCGGCGAGCGCTGGAGCATCGTCACGTGCGCGGCGCGCTCCGCCATGGCCGGCACGAGCGTGACGGCAGTGGCACCGCTGCCGATCACGACCACGCGCTTGCCCGTGTAGTCGATGTCGTCGGTCCAGCGCTGGGGGTGCACGATGTCGCCGCCGAAGTGCTCGGCTCCCGCGAAGGTCGGCGTGTAGGGCTCGTCGTAGCGGTAGTAGCCGCTCGCGACGAACACGAAGTCGCAGGTGAGGACGACTGTCTCCCCCGTGTCCGTGCGCTCGGCCTCCACCGTCCAGCGCGCTTCGTCGGACGACCACTCCGCGCGCACGACCCTGTGGTGGTAGCGGATCCGCCTGTCGATCCCGTACATCGCGGCGGTCTCGCGGAGGTAGCTCAGGATCGACGGTCCGTCGGCGATCGACTTCGCGTCCGGCCACGGGCGGAACCGGAACCCGAGGGTGTACATGTCCGAGTCCGAGCGGATGCCGGGATAGCGGAACAGGTCCCAGGTCCCACCGCTCGCGCCGCGCGACTCGAGGATCGCGTAGCTCTTGTCCGGGCACTTGTCCTGCAGGTGGTAACCCGCGCAGATCCCGGAGATGCCCGCTCCGACGACCAGGACGTTGACGTGCTCGGGCGTCACGACGGCCCACTATGCCAGTCGCCGGCCGCGGCCCGCCGGGTCGATGCCCGGCGGGGCCGCGGGACGGCGCTGCTCAGGTGCGGGTCGGCGGGACCGTGCCCTGCGCGCCTGCGCCGGTGCCCTGACGGGCGGGCGTGCGGGTCACGTGGCCGGTCGTGGCGGTGCGCTCCGCGCCACGGCCCTTGTCGCGATCGGCGCCGGCGTGGCGGTCGATCGCCCTGTCGTCACCCGACGAGACGAGCGCGGACACGATCGCGAGCGCGCTGATCGCGAGGTGCAGCACGTTGTCGGCGCCGTTGGTCGGGATGATCGCCAGAACGTCGCTTCCGTCGATGAAGCCGAGGATCGTGACGAGGCCGTAGACGATGCCGAACGCGAGCGCGGCGGTCTTGGCGGTCGCCCGCTTCTTGGCGAACGCGAGGAGCACGATGCCGGAGACGATGTGCACGACGTTGTGCCAGCCGTTCACGTCGAAGAGACCGAGCAGCGGATCGTCCTCGAGCTTCTTGCCGGTGACGAAGCTGGCGTTGGCGAGGAAGCCGATCAGCCCGACGAGCAGCAGCGTGCCGCCGAACACCAGGCAGTACCACTGCGCCGGCGTCCGCTTGTCGTGATCGACGTCTGAATGATTGGTCGCGCCCTGTGCGCGTGCGACGGTTCGCGCCATGGCGATACCTCCATCGGTAGGGGTGGGTACCCGGATGGGCTACCCGCGGCGTTGTGGCGCCGAAACAGAACTGGCGCGCGGCCTGACCCCCGTCAGCGCTTGACGCGGAACGCCGCGCGCACGGGCGCTCCCAGGGTCCCGTCGCGGCCGCGCACGGCCACCGCGAAGCGGTAGTCGCCGGGCCGTGCGAGGCGCTCGGCGAGCACGCGTGTTAGGCGGATGCGCGTGCGCCCGCGACGCGCCTTCGCCCTCATCCGCCCCACTCGCGCGACCCGCTTGCCCGCGAGCCGCTGGATCGCGATCGTCACCCGCGTGGCCCTCGTCACATCGACCACCAGCGCGGGCGCTCCACCCCTGCTCGAGACCTTCACCGCGTCGATGTCGGGCAGCGCCGGGTCGAAGGCGGCGGCGTCGATGCCGTGCTCGGTGCGACCGCTGCCGCTCGAGTAGAGCTGCTCGTGGCTCCACACCGCCACGCCAGCGCCGCGTGCGTCGAACGCGATCCGGGGCGTGAAGATGTGCCGCGCGGCGGCGATCTCGCGCACGGGCCCCCAGGCGGCCGCCCCGCGCGGGCGCATCATCGCGACGAGCCTGTGGTCGTGGGTGCCCATCTGCCGCACCCACGACGCCACCGCGGTGCCGGAGCCGTCGAACGCCACGCGCGGCTCGTAGTTCAGGAGGTACGGACCTGGCCGCTCGATCGAGAGCGCGTGCTCGAACGTGCCGCCCGCCGGGCGCAGGGCGAACGTCGCGCCGGTGGTCCCGCTCCACGCGACCAGCACGTCGCCCTGTGGCCCAATCGCGATGTCGTCGCCGAGCGTGAGGTACTGCTTCGGCAGCTCCACCGGGATCCGCTCGACCGGCCCGAAGTCGCCGCCGGCGGGGCGGTACGAGAGCTCGGGCAGCGACGCGAAGTTGGTCGAGCCGTCCGGGAGCGGCTCGCTCGCCGGCCACATCACCGCCGTGTCGCCGCGGTCGTTCGCGACGACGCGCGTCGGGTAGCCGATCGTGTCCTGGAACGGCCCCGACAGCGCGCGCGGCGCCGAGAACTCCTCCGAGCGCCGCCTCGGCCACGTACGCGCGCCAGGCGCTGCGCGGCTCGCCCTCGAGCCGGCCGAGCCAGGCGATCACGACGCGCCCGGAGGCGTCGGCGCCCACGCTCGTCCCGATGGCGTGGTCCTGGCGGGCGACCTCGCGCACGGGGCCCACCGACCCGTCGGCGAACCGCGTGGCGGCCACCACCCGGTCGTCGCCGCGCTCGGACTCCGGGCGGGTATCGGCCTCGACCCAGGCGAAGGTCGTGTTCCCCGCACCGTCGACCGCGGAGTAGAGGGGGCGCAGCGGCGGGGTGGCCACCGGCCCGAGGTCGGCGCCGGCGGGACGCAGGAGCGTGTGGAACGGAGAGCCGCCGGGCTCGGCCGAGTCGGCGAACCAGCTCACGGACACGTCGCCGCGCGTGTTCGAGGCGAACGGGCCGATCACGCCCGCGTTCCCGGCCAGTGGCCGCGGCTCGCTGAAGGCGGCGCCGGCCGCGCGCGTCGAGTACGCGACCGGCTCGCCGCCCTTGCCGAGCGCGGGTCCGCGATGCCCCCACACGACGAAGGCCTCGCCGCCGGCCCCCACGGCGAGCCGCGGGTCCACGCCGCGCGACTCGGTGAGCCGGACCATGTCGGTCCACGCCGCCGTGGCCGGCGCGGCCAGGAGCAGCGCCGCGACCAGCGCGGCGAGCCCGGCCGGTGTCAGGAGCTTCATCGCGCCACGATAACCCGGTGTCCCGGGGCGGCGCCAGCGCGGCCGTGCCGACCGGAGCGGCGCCGGCCGGCACGCCTCTAGGCTGCGCCCGAGTGAGGCGCCGAGCAGCGGTAATGGCCGCCGTGATCGTCGCGGCGGCAGCCGGCGCGCCGCCGGCGCACGCGCAGTACGAGGACCCGATCGCCAAGCCACCCCCCACGCTGGAGCGCTGGCGCTCGCTCGCGCGCGACATCGCCGCGCCGTGGCCCGCGATCCAGAGGCGCAGCGGGATGCTGCCGGACTACATGGACGAGCGCTACGGGTCGCGCTACGGCGACGCGATGATGGGCTACGGCCTCGTGCGGACCGGCCTGCGCGAGGGCAACCGCGCCATGGTCCGGACGGGCCTGCGGGCCGTCACGTTCGCCACGCGCCGGCCGCGCGTGCAGAGCTCGTTCGAGAACTTCGCGGTCGCCGCGACCTACAACCTCGCGCGTGCGCACGCCGCTGACTACGCGGACTTCCGGCGTGTTCGGGCCGCGTGGGAGAGCTGGATGCGCCGCTCGCGCACGACGCGGCTGCACCTGCCGATCCCGTTCGGCAACCACTGGCTGATCGACGCGCTCGCGGTGCTCGAGCTGCGCCGCGCCGGCGTGCGCTCGGGGGCCGGCTCCGCGGCCTCCCTGCGCCTCGCGCGGCGGCTCATCGACGTGCGCGTGCCGAGCCGCGTGAGCCGCGGCGGCGCGCTGCTCTCCGACCCGCCCGACGAGCCCATGGCCTACCACGGCCTCTCGATCGGCTTCTACGCCCGCGCGCTCCAGCTCCTCGGCCGGTCCGCGAGCGACAGGTCGCGCACCACGCTGAGGCGCATGGTCGCCACGGCGGCGCAGCTCACCGCGCCCGACGGCGACACCGCGTACTGGGGCCGGTCGCTCCAGCACGTCTGGTCGCCCGCCGCGACGGCGTACGCGGCCGAGGCCGCGGCGCTGCTGCCCGGCACGTCGCGTGCCGAGCGGGCCGCGGACCGCGCGCTGGCGGAGCGCACGCTGGCGCGCGTGGCCCGCGAGTACCCGATCGGCGCGCGCGGGCAGTGGATCGTCCCGTCGCTGGCGCAGGACTTCGCCGCCGCGCGGCCGAGCCTCGAGGGCTACGCGGGCGCGCCGGCGATGAGTGGGCTGGCGTTGACGATGCTGAACTGGACCCTCGACGGCACGCGCTCGGGGCGAAGCGGCTCACGACTGCCGGCGGACCGGAGCCTGGCCCGCGGCTTCTCGCACGGGCGCGCGCGGTTCGCCGTGGTGCGCCGCGGACGCGTGTGGTTCGCCGTCAAGGCGGCGCACGCCGAGCGACCGTACGCGCGCGACGACCTGCGCTACGCGTTCGGGCTCGTGAGCGCGAAGCTCCGCGGACCCGGCGGATGGTTCGACCTCGTGCCGCAGCGCCCGCCGCTAGGCGGCCGGCCGCCCGTCACGGTCGGGCCGGTCCTGCTCGGCCGCGGGGGCCGCGCCGCCGGCTTCCCGGACGGCGAGCGGCTGAGCATCGGGCGCCGCGGCGTCGTGGAGGTGCGCGGCGCCTACCGCACGCGCGGCGGCCGCGTGGTGCGGCGGACGGCGTGGCGCTTCTCCACCGTGGACTGCGGCGTGCGGCTCTCGTTCGGGGCGCGCGCGGGCGAGCGCCTCGCGCTCACCGCGTTCTTCCGCGCCGGCCGGCCGGAGCTGTCCGCGAAGTCGGCGAGCGACGGACAGCAGCGGGTGACCGTGACTCCGGCGCCGTCGTCGATGAGTGTCGCCCGGCGGACGCTGGCCTCGGCGCGCGACGCCCACCTGCACCGCCTGGAGATCCGCGTGCGAGCGAGTCGCGCGCGGGAGGTTCGCGTCACGTTCTGCGGCATATAGTGGCGAGATGACCCACGCCCGCTCCGCCGTATCGGTGTAGGGCGTGGCCCTCGAGCGGCTGACCGCCGCGAACGACTACTACCAGCTCACGCTCGCGCTGGTGGACAACCGCAAGCAGCGTCAGCGCCAGAAGCGCTTCGTGGTCCAGAGCGTGAAGGCGATCGGCGATGCGCTCGAACGCGGCTGGAGCTTCGAGTCGCTCTGGATCAGGGAGGGCGCGCGGCTGTCCTCGTGGGCGCAGGACGTGATCGATCGCGCCGGCGCGCGCCGCACGATCTCCGCGCGCGTCGAACTGTTCGCGGCGCTGCACGGCAAGGAGGATCCCGGGGAGCTCGTGGCCGTCCTCGACCTGCCGGCGGACCGGCTCGCGGACGCGACCCTGCGCGACCCGGCGCTCGTGGTGGTGTGCGACCGGCCGAGCAGCCCGGGCAACCTCGGGTCGATCGTCCGCTCGGCGGACGCGTTCGGCGCGAGCGCACTGATCGTCACCGGGCACGCCGCCGACATCTATGACCCGCAGACCGTCCGCGCGAGCCTCGGCGCGCTCTTCGCGCTGCCGGTCGCGCACGTGCAGTCGCCGAGCACGGCCGTCGAGTGGTTGCGCGAGCGGTGCCCGCCGATCCGCCTGGTCGGGACGAGCGCGCACGCCGTGACGCCGCTCGAGGACTACGACTTCCGCGCCCCGGTGGCGCTCCTCCTGGGCAGCGAGGCGACCGGCCTGAGCCGCTGGTGGACCGAGGCTGCCGACGGCATGGTCACGATCCCGACCGCCGGGGTCGCGACCTCGCTCAACGTGGCGGCCGCGGCGACCGCGGTCCTCAACGAGGTCCGCCGCCAGCGGGCGTCGTCCCCCTGACGTGGGCGACGCCGGCGCGCATCGCGGGATCGCGCGTGCCCGCTGACGGCGCGGTCGACCTCCTCGCCAGGACGGTCCGCGGAGTCGAGTGGATCGCGGCCGCCGAGATCCACGGGCGGCTCGGGACCGAGGCCACCGCGGTGGCCCACCGCGAGGTCCGCTTCCGGCTGGACCGCCTCGACCCCGCCACGCTCGAGCTGGGGACCGTGGACGACGTCTTCCTCGTCGTCGGCGAAGCGCCGGCGGTCGGGCACACGCGCGATCAGCTCGCGCGCATCGCCGACGCCGCCGCCGGCTGCGCCGTCGAGCCGGGGCTTGCGCTGCTGAGGCCGCTGCGCGCGATCCTCGGCGTGCCGAGCTTCGACGTTACGGCCACCTTCCTCGGAAAGCGCAACTTCAACCGCTTCGAGGTCGAGGACGCCGCGGGCGCCGCGATCGCGCGGTGCTCGGGCTGGCTCTACAGGAGCCGGACCGCCGGCAAGCCGGCGCCGACCGCGGTGACCGTGCGCGTGCACCTCGACGCCGAGCGCACCGTGCTCGCGCTGCGGGTCGGCGCTGCGCCACTGCACCGGCGCCCGTACCGCGAGTCCTCGCGCAGCGCCTCGCTGCGGCCTCCGGTGGCGCGCTGCCTGGGGCTGCTCGCGGGCCTCGGTAACGGCGTGGCGCTGCTCGACCCGTTCTGCGGCGCGGGCACCATCCCGATCGAGGCCGCGCTGGCCGAGCCCGGAGTGGTCGCCTCCGGCTCGGACGCCGAGCCGGAGGTCGTGGAGCTGGCGCGGGCGAACGTGGCGGCGGCCGGCGTGCAGGCCGCCTTCGACGTGGCAGACGCGGCGGCGCTCGACCGACCCGACGGCTCGGTCGACCGGCTCGCGACCAACCCCCCGTGGGGGGACGCGGTCGAACCGGTCGGCTCGCTCGCATCGGCCTGGCGCGAGGCCCGGCGGGTGCTGCGCGACGGCGGCCGGGCCGCGATCGTGGCTCCGGGGGAGATCGTGGACGGCGCGGCGCGCGCGCTCGGATCCCCGCCGGTGCTGCGCCAGGCGGTGCGGATCCTCGGAAAGCCTGCCGAGATCGCCGTGCTCGCCGAGGACGAGGGGTTCGCGGGCAGCGGGCTCTACGGGGCCGAGCTCGACCGCGCGCGGC
>DASVPL010000135.1:0-3173 GCA_036382905.1 Thermoleophilaceae bacterium
GCTCCGTGCTGGCGTGCGACGGTCAGCGGCCCGTCTGGGAGGAGCGGACCCCGCACGACGTGGTTGCCGCGGCGGGTGCCGCGGACCACTGCCGCATCGACCTCGAGGTCGATGCCCGCTGGTGGCTGCTCGATCTGCTCACGGAGCGGCCGGACCAGTGGATCGACCTGGCCTACGTGGATGCGGCGCACACGGTCGAGGTCGACTCGTTCCTGGTCTCGGCCCTCTGGCGGCACATCAGGCCGGGGGGCGTGCTCGTGCTCGACGACCTCGACTGGACCGCGTCCCTCCACGCGCGGCCGGGGGCCGTCTTCAGCCGCCCCGACCGCAGCCACGTGCGCGCGCTCTACGACTACCTGCGCGCGCTGCCCGACGTCGCGGACGCGACCGAGTGGGGCCGCGAGGAGGTCGGCTGGACCTGGGCCCTGCTGCTCAAGGCGTCCGGCTCCGGACCGGCCGACCTGGCGTCCCTCCTGCGCTAGGCGAGCCCGCGCCGGCGCCAGAGCGAGTCGATCGCCAGCCGCGCCTCCGCGCTCAGCTGGGGCAGCGCGCGCCGGTGCACCGCGAAGAACGGGCGGGCCTCCGACTCGCAGCGGGCGACGGCCGCGAGCACGTCGCTCTCGGAGCTCTCGGGCCAGACCGTCTCGCAGCGCGTCCCACTCGGCTCGTACAGGTCCTCGAGCGCCGCACCCGTAGCCAGCACGTACGCGCCGACCAGGAAGAACTCGGTGAAGCTGCGCCCGGAGTGCACGAAGGCGAGCGGGAACGGCGCTCCCTCCTGAGCCTCCAGGTGGGCGATCGCGTCGCGCACCACGGCGGTCGAGAAGGCGAACGGGGTCGTGGTCGGCAGGAACGACCCTACGTGGCGCTCGGCCGCCAGGCCGAAGTACGCGAGCGTGTCCTGGAGCCGCGGCCGCAGCGGGTGGTCCGCGTAGTCGACGAGCCGCGAGCGCAGCCTGCCGTCGGCCGCCTCGAAGTAGTCGCGGGCGAGGGGGTGGAGGAGGTGGTTCTTGGCGTCGAGCACGACGTAGCGGTCGGTCGCCACCACGCGCGCGGCCATCAGCTTCAGGATCTGCTGCGCGACCCACCCGCTCACGTGGCGCGGAATCCCGCCCAGCTCGCCCGCGTCGAGGAACCGCACCCGCCCGGCCAGGTCGCCGTACTCGCGCCGCAGCGGGTCGCGCCAGTCCACGGGGCTGCCCGGGTCCGGGTTCTCGACCACGACCACCTCCGAGGCCAGGGAGCGGTCGAGGTAGAGGCGCAATGAGCGCGCCTGGCGCAGCATGAACGCGGTGTCCTCGCCGTGCGCGACCGTGACGAGGGTGAATCCGTGAGAAGCTGGCCCATCGGAATGGCTCGGCCGCGCGTCTACGTCCATCGCTCAGGTCACTGGTACTCGCTGTTCATGGACAGCATGACGGAAGCCGAGCTGGCCTCCTTCGCGGACGTCGTGGTGGAGCGCGAGGACTCCCCGCCGGGGCCCGACGCGATGGTCGCGCGGCTGCGCGGCTGCGACGCGGTGCTGTCGCTGAACGGATACGGCGCGAGCGACCTGACGCCCGACGTGCTGCGCGCCGCGGGCAGCGTCCGCATGATCTGCGTCGCGCACTACTGGGGCGGGCACTTCGACGCGATCGAGGACGAGACGGGCATCCCGGTCGTGGAGGGCTCGAACGCTGGCACGCTCGCGGTGGCCGAATGGAACGTCGCCGCCGCCCTGATGGGGGTCCGCCGCATGCATCTGTTCGACCGCGCCCTCAAGGCCGGCTCGCCGTGGGGCGAGCCGCGGCGCAGCGCGGGGCTGCTGGCGGAGAGCACGGTGGGGGTCGTCGGCCTCGGCCGTACCGGCCGCTACACCGCGCGCTGCTTCCGCGCCCTGGGCGCGCGCGTGATCGCGCACAGCGCCAGCGTGCCCGCGGAGCAGGCCGAGGCCGAGGGCATCGCGCTCGTGCCGCTCGACGAGCTCCTCGCAAGCGCGGACGTCGTCTCGCTGCACCACCGCGTGGCCGGCGGCACCCGGGGAGCGCTCGGCGCGCGCGAGTTCGGGCTGCTGAGGGACGGCTGCGTCTTCGTCAACTCCGCGCGCGCGGAGCTCTACGACGAGGCGGCGCTCGTCAGGGAGCTGCGCACCGGTCGCTTCAGCGCGTACATCGACGTCTTTGCGGACGAGCCGCTGCCGCGCGATCATCCGTTTCGCTCGATGGACAACGTGGTCCTCACCCCGCACGTCGCGGGCAACAACGCGCCCATGTTCCGCCGCTGCGGGCGCGAGGCCGTCGCGACGCTGCGCGAGTTCGCCGAGGGGAGGACGCCCGATGACAGGCGGTACGCGTACCCGTAGGCTCGCCGCGCGGGTGCTCCGCGAGCCGGCGCCGCCGCCCGGCGCCGGGCGGCTGCGCTACGCCGTCATCGGCGCGGGCAGCGTCGCGCGCACGCACCTGAGGGAGGTCGCCGGCAGGGCGGGCGTCGCGGTGGTCGGCATGGCCGACCCGGCCGACCCGAGGCGCTGGCGCGCGCAGCACGACGGCGCCCCGCGGTTCGGCGACCCGGCGCGGATGCTCGCCGAGACGCGCCCGCACCTGGTCTCGATCTGCACGCCCACGAAGTTCCACCACGAGCTCACCCTGCTCGCGCTGCGCGCACGCGCGCACGTGATCTGCGAGAAGCCGATGGCGATGACCGTGGCCGAGGCGGAGGAGATGGAGCGCGCGCGGGCCGCCACCCGCAGGCTCGGCGCCGTCAACTTCTCCTACCGCAACGCCCCGGCGCTGCGCTACGCGCGCGCGCTAGTCGCCGGCGGCGAGATCGGCCGGGTGACGCGCGTGCGCGGCGCCTACCTCCAGAGCTTCCTCGCCGCCCCGGACAGCGGCTGGACGTGGCGCAGCGACGTGGAGCTGGCGGGCTACGGCGCGCTCGGCGACCTCGGGGTGCACCTGATCGACGCCGCCCGCTTCGTGACCGGCCTCGAGTTCGAGCGCGTGATCGGCGTGAAGCAGACGCTGATCGCGGAGAAGCGCGACGGCGCCGGCACGGCGCGGCGGGTCACGAGCGACACGACCGCTTCCTTCCTCGCCGCGCTCGGCGACGGGGTGACGGCCACGTTCGAGACCTCGCAGGTGGTGGCGGGCTACGGGGACTCGTTCCGGCTGGAGGTCTCGGGCGACGGCGGGACG
>DASVPL010000136.1:0-2069 GCA_036382905.1 Thermoleophilaceae bacterium
ATCCCGGTCATGCCGGGGCCGCCCGCGGGTGCGCCCAGGCCGACGCGCTGCACCGCCACCGCCTGCTGGAGCCGCGGCCGCAGCGCGCCGAGCAGCGCGACGTCCGCGGTCGAGTGCACGGCGATGCTCGTCGCGCCGGCCACGAGCGCGTCGATCCAGCCCTGGTCCACGTAGAAGAACCGGACCGACTCCGCCGGCAGCATCCGCGCGTCCGGCACCAGGTACGAGAACGGCACCGACCCGAGCAGCGTCAGCTTCGCGAGCCAGGCGCTCACCTGGTCGGCGGACTCGGCCACCTGGTCGCCGAGCACCTCGCCGGCCCACGGCTGCGCGAGCACGGTGGCGGGGTGCACCGCGGCGCGGCGCGGGGCGGGGCGGACGCGGTGGGCCACGTCCGCCGGCGGCCGCTCGCCGGAGCGGGCGGCGCCCATGGCCTCGGTCCAGCGCGCCGCGAGCCCGTCGCCGACGCGCGCGGCGAAGCGCTGCCGCGACGCGTTCGGCGCGAGCAGGTCGGCCGGCTCCTCGGCGTCCGCGAGGTGCGGCGCGGCCATGCGCTGCGAGAGCCGGCCGAGCGCGCCGCGCGCCTCGCGCCGGTACTGGCTCATCGCCTGCGCGAACTGGGCGTCCGCGAGCGCGAGCTGCCTGCCGATGTTCCACGCCGCGGCGTAGCTGAGGTCGAACAGGCCCTGCTCGGCGAGGTAGATCATCAGCGCGTCGGCGCTCGCCGCCTCGCCCACGTCGACCGGCGGGTCGCCGACCTGCGGCAGCGGCTGGGGCACCACCGGCGTGAACGGCCCGCGGTACCAGGCGATGCTCTGCTCGCCGGCGCCGGTCACGAACGGCAGCGGGGCGTAGCCGTCCCGGAGGCGCCCGGCGGCCGCGGGCGGGAGCTGCACGCTGGGCGGCGCCGGCAGCCGCAGCGCGGGCGTGACCTGCTCGCTCGCGATGAGCCCGGTCACGAGGTCCTTGAAGCTCAGTCCGGCCGCCGGCTGCGAGGTGAACGACCAGCTGTAGAGCGACACCAGCTGGACGTCCATGAGGCCGCCGCCCGACGCCTTCGGCGGGATCGGCTTGGCGTTCGGGCCGAGGTAGTCCTGGAAGCCCTCGACCGAGACGAGCTGCGCGTAGAAGCGCAGCGGCGCCGTCGTTGCGACCGGCAGCCGGTTCGACAGCGCGACCGAGAGCAGCACGTCGCCCTCGTCGGGGTGGCTCACGGCTCGCGTGTGGGCGAGGTAGCGCAGGTCGTCCTTGCCCGGCATGACCGCGTTGAAGACGGCGCCCGGGATCGTGATCGTCTGGCATTGCGACGCGAGCACCGCTGCCGACACGTCCGCCGTCGGGATCTGCGGCTTCAGCACGTTCGAGTCGGTGGCCAGCAGGTCGGACACGGTCGTGGTCGCCACCGGGCTGCTCGACCCCGGCTGGAGCGCGACCTCGCCCTCCGCGAAGACCACCAGCGCGAGCCACGGGGTCGGGTCGCTCGAGTCCGGCGCGCCGCCGCCCGGGACGATCGACCGCTCCCACGGCAGCGACGGGTCGCCGAGCACCACGAACGGGAGCTGCTGGTCGTACACGCCGGTCGCGCCCTCGGGCGGGTAGGCCGTGTGGACCACGCCGGGGTCGATCGCGAACTCGGGCGCGACCACCTCGAAGACCTGAGTCGCCCCGTACTGTGGCTTCGTGCCGCTCGGCGCGGCCACGGTCTGGTCGATCCCGATGGTGTACGTGCCCGCGTCGAGCGCCGGGAAGTAGCCGTCGTAGAACTGGATGCTGCCGGGCGGGGGGACAGACGGCGCGCGCGCGAACGCGAGCGCGGGGAGGTCGGGTGTCCCGGGCGCCGGCGTCATGACACGAGCAGCGGGTCGGCCGCCAGGGCGCAGTCGATCGTGGTGCTGAAGTCGCCGAGCGAGTCGTCGTAGCCCGCCGGCACGTAGTTGACGCCGAGGAGCGCGTCGTAGATCGCCTTGCGGGTGGCGGTGACCGCCGTGGACGCGATGCCGGTGTTCGGATCGGCGATCTTCCCGACGGTGCCGGGGCTGTTGACCGGCACGTCGCCGACCGGCTGCGCC
>DASVPL010000137.1:0-2668 GCA_036382905.1 Thermoleophilaceae bacterium
CACGTCGAGGTGGGCGCCGTAGTTCGAGTACGAGGCCCTGGTCGTGAAGTCGCTCGCCGCCTGCGCGAGGGTCTGATCGCGCGCCGACAGGTTCGCGCTGTCGGGGTTCACCCCGCCGACCGCGAGCACGCCGTCGAGGACCTGCGGCTGGTGGTGGTGGAAGTGGAACTCGTTGCCGGACGCCACAGCCATCACCACCCCGTGCCGGTGGGCGTAGCTCACGGCCCGTCGCAGCGATCCCGGGAACGAGTCGGCGCCCAGGCTCATGCTGATCGCTCGCGCGCCCCGGTCGGTCGCGTACACGATCGCCTCGGCGATCCGGGCGCCCTGGTGGATGATGTTGTCGGACGTCCGGATCGGGAGGATCGGCGAGCGCGGCGCTATCCCGGCGATCCCGAGCCCGTTGTCGGCCGTCGCGCCCAGCACGCCGGCCACGTTCGTCCCGTGGCTGACCTGCGTGTCGGAGGTCGGGTCCGGGTCGCGCGCGTAGAAGTCGTAGCCGCCCGGCGCCCAGCGCCCGGCGAGGTCGGGATGCCCGTAGTCGACCCCCGCGTCGATCTCCGCGATCGTCACCCCCTCGCCAAGGGTCAGCGGCCAGGCGCGGTCGACGGAGATGCCGCGGTCGAACCCGAGCGCCGGACTGGAGAGGTCCCACTGCTCCGCCGTGGCGTTCGGAAGCGGGCTGGCGTCGTAGAGCGGGTCGTTCGGCGGCCCCTCCGGGAACGCCGCGACGGCGGGGGTGGCGGGGAGCATCAGGAGCAGAAGCACGCATGCAAGCCCGCGGTACATGGCGCAAAGGTACGCCTCGGCGGCCTCCGGGCGGCCCGTGGCCGCGCTGGCGCCGTTTAGACTTGAGGCAGGATGACAACGCGTAGGTTCGTCGCTGAGACGGAAGCCGACGGCACCATGGCGGCCTTCGTCGAGGCGCTGGCCCGGAACGAGGAGCGCTTCGTAGAGGAGATGTCCTCGGCTATCCGGAGCGAGGTCGCCGAGGCCGCCAAGGTGCCGGAGGATTCACTCGAGGAGTGCATCCGCATCGAGCTGCGCTATGCGCTCATCGCGATGGTCGAGCGCAGGCTGCCGAACCCCACCGAGGTCGCGGACACGGCGGCGATGGCCGCCAACTTCGCCCGGGCGGGCGTCACAATCGAGGCGCTGCACGAGGGCCGCCGCGTGGCCACCCGCCGCACCTGCGAGCTGATGCGCGAGATCGGCGACGAATGCGGGCTCGACTCCGACACGCAGGTCGAGTGCATCTACCGGGTGTGGGAGTGGGCCGACGCGACCCAGGTGAGCGACGCGGAGGTCTACCGCGCCCGCGAGCGCGAGCTTCAGGGCGGCGGCGAGCCGGAGCGCACCCGCTTCGTGCGCGCTCTCCTCCACGGCACGCTCGCGCCCACCGAGGCCGCCGCCCGCGCCACGGCCTACGGCCTGCTCCCGAGCGGGCTCTACCTCGCCTTCCGCGCGCGGCCCGCCCCGGGGGTCGACCAGCAGACGCTCGCGCGCTCGATCGAGACCACCGGCGGCAACGACGGCTTCGGCGTCGTGGTCGCCAGCGTGGACGGCGACCTCTGCGGCGCTCTCACTCGCGCCCCGCGGATCAACGGCCTCGGCATCGTGGGCCTCGGTCCGCCCGCCGAGCTCACCCGCCTCACCGACTCGTTCCAGCTCGCCAACCGCGCGCTCGACACCGCCCTCGCGTTCGGCACCGACGGCGTCGTGACCATGGACGACCTGTCGCTGCGCCCGGCGATCCTCGCCGAGTCGCACCTGGGCGAGCGGCTCGTGCAGCGCTACCTCGAGCCGCTCCAGGAGCTAGGCGAGTTCGGCGTCACCCTGGAGGCCACGGTCCGCGAGTACCTCGCGCACGGCATGCGCATCGACGAGAGCGCCAAGGCGCTGTTCGTCCACGCGAACACCCTGCGCCACCGGCTCGACCGCTTCCAGCAGCTCACCGGCGCGGACCTGCGCAACACCCAGCACGTGCTGGAGCTCTGGTGGGCGCTGGAGCGCCGCCGGTTGGGTCGCGACCCGAGCGCTGCGCGCCAGAGCTAGGCGAGCAGGCCCATGCGCTGGGCCCGGACGATCGCCTCGGCCCGGTTCCGGGCGTTCATCTTCTTGTAGAGCGTGCTCGTGTGGTCCTTGACCGTGTGCGGCGAGAGGAACAGCCGCTCCGCGATCTCGCGGTTGGTCGCGCCGCCGGCGATCATCGCCAGCACCTCGCGCTCCCGCTCGGTGAGCAGGTTCGGCGGGTGGTGCCCCTCCGAGGTGAACACGGTCATCCCGAGTCCCACCATCCGCGCGGCTCCGGCGATGTCCGGCGCGCCCCAGCCCTTCGGGACGAACCCGGAGGCACCGACGGCCCGCGCCGACTGCGCCGAGATCCGCTCCACGCCCGACATCAGCAGGACGCGCGTGGTAGGCGAGGTCTCGCGTAGCGCCTCGCAGACGTCCGCGCCCGACTCGCCACCGAGCATGAGGTCGATCAGCGCGACGTGGTGCTCGTAGCGGGCGGCCAGGTTCAGCGCCGCCTCCGAGTTGTGGGCCGCGTCGAAGCGCTCCACCCACGTCTCGGTGGACAGGAGCATCCTGAATCCCCAGTGGACGACGTCCTCGTCGTCGACCAGCAGGACGCGCAGGCGCCGATGCTCGTCGCTCGGCTTGACCG
>DASVPL010000138.1:0-58091 GCA_036382905.1 Thermoleophilaceae bacterium
CACGGAGCCGCCGCGGCGGCGTGCCGCGGCGCCGAGGTAGGCCGTCGCCTTGCCGTAGCCGCACGCGATCTCGACGAGCTGCGGCGCGTCGCGGGCGGACGCGAGGTCGAACAGCAGGTGGCAGGCCGGCGTATGCGTGTAGGGCATGTCGCCGAGGAGGGAGTCGAGGCGGCGCAGCGTCTCGGCGCGGCTCGTGGCTTCGCGCATCGGCTTCAGCGTAGAATCGCGCGCTGGGCAGGCTGCGCAACCCGGGGGTGGCGGTGACCGAGTACAGACGTCGCGGGCGCTGGATCGACCACTGGGACCCGGAGGACGAGCGGTTCTGGGAGAGCACCGGCAGGCGCATCGCCCGGAAGAACCTGGCGCTGTCGATCTTCGCCGAGCACCTCGGCTTCAGCATCTGGGTGCTGTGGACGATCATCGTCATCAACCTCGGCAACGCGGGGATCACCCTCTCGCTGGCTGAGCAGTTCTGGCTGACGGCGGTGCCGAACCTGATCGGCTCGACGCTGCGGCTCCCGTACACCTTCGCGGTGCCGCGGTTCGGCGGGCGGGCGTGGACCACCTTCAGCGCCGGGCTGCTGCTCATCCCCGCCCTGCTCGTGGCGATCGTCGTGCCGAGCGGATGGCTGGCCGACCAGTCGCACAGCACGCAGTTCTGGGTGCTCGTCGCCTGCGCCGCCACGGCCGGAGTCGGCGGCGGCAACTTCTCCTCCTCGATGGCCAACATCTCGTTCTTCTATCCCGAGGGCAGGAAGGGCTTCGCGCTCGGCCTGAACGCGGCCGGCGGCAACCTCGGCGTGGCGCTCACGCAGCTCCTGGTGCCGCTGGCGATCATCGTGGGAGTGCCCGCCGCGGCCGTGAAGCTGCCCGCCCACGACGTGCACCTCGCGTACGCGGGCCTGGTGTGGCTCCCGCTGATCGTGATCGCGGCGCTCGGGGCGTGGCTCTACATGGACAGCCTGAGCCAGGCGCGCTCGGACCAGCGCTCCTACCTGCTGGCCTTCCGCCAGGGGCAGACGTGGATCATGTCGCTCCTCTACATCGGCACGTTCGGATCGTTCATCGGCTACTCGTTCGCGCTGCCGCTGGTGATCAAGAACACCTTCCCGGAGTTCCTCGCCGACCACCCGTTCATCGCCACCTACCTCGCCGGCTTCGCGTTCCTCGGGGCGCTGGTCGGGTCGGTCGCGCGGCCGGTCGGCGGCTGGCTGTCGGACCGCGTGGGCGGGGCGCGTGTCACGCTCGGGGTCTTCCTCGGGATGAGCGTGCTCACCATGCTCGCGATCGTCGGCGTGCGCGAGCACAGCTTCCCGCTGTTCTTCTCGTCGTACATGGTGATCTTCCTGCTGGCGGGGATGGGCAACGGGTCGACCTACCGGATGATCCCCGCGATCTTCGACGCGCTCGGCCGCCGCGAGGCCGAGGAGAACGGCTACAGCGGCGAGCGGCTGCGCGAGATGCTCCTGAGGTACAAGCGCCAGGCCGCCGCGGCCATCGGCATCGCGGGGGCGATCGGCGCGTTTGGCGGCTTCATGATCCAGATGGTGTTCCGCCAGGCGAGCCTCGAGGTCTCGGCGCTGGTCAAGTCCGCCGACGGTGTGGCCGCCAAGGCCGCCGTCGCGCAGGCGCACGCCGAGTGGTCGGTCCCGGCGCTGGGGGCGTTCCTCGGCGCCTACGTCCTCTTCGCCGGGATGACCTGGTTCTTCTACCTGCGCAGGTCGTTCGCGGTGGAGAAGGTGCCGAGCCTGGCCTCGGCGTCGGTCTGAAGCCGAGCGCCCGTCAGCGCACGAGCTCGTCCTCCAGGGAGCAGCCCAGCACCTCCACGAACTCGGCCTCGCGGTCGCGCAGGTAGAAGTGCCCGCCCTCGAACAGCCGGAGCATGAACGCCCCGCTCGTGTGCTGCTCCCACGCGCGCAGCTCGTCCTCTGACACCAGCCGGTCCGCGCGCCCTCCGAACGCCGTGATCGGGGTGGCGAGCGCGGGGCCGGGCACGTGCTCGTAGGTCTCGCACGCCGCCAGGTCCGCCCGCGTCGGCGGCAGGAACAGCCCCATGAACGCGTTCGACTCCATCACCTTGGGCGGGGTCCCGCCGAACTCGTCGAGACGCGCCGTCAGCTCGTCGTCGGGCAGGACGTGCAGTGGATCGCCGCGCGCGGGCAGGTGCGGCGCGCGGAAGCCGGAGACGAACAGCCGCAGCGGGGCGGGAGCCCCGGCGCGGTCGAGCTCACGCGCGAGCTCGTAGGCGAGCAGCGCGCCCATGCTGTGGCCGAACAGCGCGTAGGGCCGGTCGAGCAGGCCGCGCACGGCGGCGCTCACGAACGTCGTCAGCCTGTCGATGCGGTCGATCGACGGCTCCTGGACCCGCGTGCCGCGGCCGGGCAGCGCCACCGCGCACAGCTCGGCGACCGTCGACAGCGGCCCCGCCCACGGGTGGAACGACTGGGCCATCCCCCCGGCGAACGGGAGGCAGATGAGGCGCATCGGCGGGTCGGGCTGCGGCTCCGGCCGGTGGAGCCAGGCGTCCTCCGGGCGGGGGCTCAACTACCCGCCGACTACGGCGGCGGCGGCTGGGTCGGCCTCGGGGACCGGGGCGCCGTTCTCGCCCCGCTCCTCGCGAATCAGCTCCGCGAGCCGGACGGCGAGCTGCGTGATCGACGGGCCCTCGATCAGCTCGACGATAGGGAGCTCGATCTCGAGCGCTCCCTCGACCCGGTTCTTCAGCTCCAGCGCCATCATCGAGTCGAGCCCGATGTCGTTCACGCGGATCGCGGGGTCGAGCTCGTCCGGGTCCATCTCCACGACACGGCTGAGCTCCAGCTGGACGAACCGCTCGAGCGCGCCGTCGAGCTCGTCGGAGGCCGCCGCCAGGATCTCCGCCACGGCTGGATCGGCCTCGCGGCCGTCGGACTTCGACCCCACCAGGTCGGCGATGAGCGGCGAGCGCGCCATCGCGGGGAACAGCGAGCCGAACGCCTCCCAGTCGAAGGGCAGCACCTCGGAGCGCGTCGCGTCCTCCGCGATGAGCTGCTCCAGCACGTCGAGGCCGCGGTCCGGAGGGATCGAGCCGGCCTGGTCCACGACCGAGCGCGAGTCCTCGTTCGCGCGCGCGGCCATGCCGATCTCGGCCCACGGCCCCCAGCCGATCGACAGCGCGGTCTGGGAGTCCTGCCTGCGCCGGTCGGCGAGGGCGTTCATGAAGGCGTTGCCGGCCGCGTAGTGAGCCTGGCCGGGCGAGCCGAGCACGGCGGTGGCCGACGAGAACAGCACGAAGAAGTCGAGCGGGAGGTCCGCGGTCGCGCGGTGCAGCGCCCAGGCGCCGATCGCCTTCGGCGCCACGACCGCGCGGGTCTGCTCGGCGGTGAGGTTGACCACGAACGCGTCCTCGAGGCGGCCCGCCGCGTGCACGATGCCGCGCACCTCGGGCGCTTCGGAGCGCAGGCGCGCGAGGACCTGCGCGAGATCCTCCTCGCTCGTCGCATCGGCCACCTCCAGGATCACGCGCGTGCCGCCCGCCTCGATCTCGGCCGCCGCCTCCTCGACCTCCTTCGGGGCCGCGCGGCGCCCGACGAGCGCCACCGCCCCCGCGCCGCGCTCGGCCAGCCGGCGCGCGACGGCGAGCCCGAGCGCACCGTGCCCGCCGGTCACCAGGTAGGTCCCGTCCTCGCGGACCTTCGGCTGCGAGGCCTCCCCGTCGCTCGCCACGCCCTCGAAGGAGATCGACAGCTTCCCGACGTGCCGCGCCTGGGCCATCATCCGGAACGCGCGGCCGATCTGGTCGACGCGCTCGACGTGGACGGGCGGCGGCTTGAACGTGCCGTCGGCGAAGCCCTCCATCACCTCGTGCAGCAGCTCGCCGCCATACGAGTGGCGCTCGCGGATCAGCCGGTCGAGGTCCACGGAGTGGAACGAGATCGCCTTGCTGAACGGCCGCAGCCCCACGCGCGAGTTCTGGAAGATGTCCCGCTTGCCGATCTCGACGAAGTGGCCGAACGGCCGTATCAGCGCGAGGCTCCGCGGGATCGCCTCGCCGCCGAGCGAGTTGAGCACGACGTCGACGCCCTCGCCGTCGGTCAGCTCGCGCACCTCGTCCGCGAACGCGAGCGAGCGCGAGTCCATCACGTGCTCGACACCCATCGAGCGCAGCAGGTCGCGCTTCTCGTCGCTGCCGGCGGTCGCGAACACCTCGGCGCCGGCGGCCTGCGCGACCTGGACGGCCGCCATCCCTACGCCGCCCGCCGCCGCGTGGATCAGGCAGCGCTCGCCCTCGCGCAGCCGCGCGACGTGGCGCAGGCCGTGCACCGCGGTCATGAACGCGATCGGCAGCGCGGCCGCCTGCGCGTAGGAGAGCTGCTCCGGCTTCGGCACCACGAGGCCCGCCAGCGTCGTGACGTGCGAGGCGAACGCAGTGGGCGCCACCGCCACCACGTCGTCGCCCACGGCAACGTGCTCGACGCCGTCGCCGACGGCCACGACCACGCCCGAGCACTCGTCGCCGAGGCTGCGCCGGTCCGCGGCCGTGCCCGGGTAGACGCCCATGACCTTCATCACGTCGCGGAAGTTGAGGCCGGTCGCCCGCACCTCCAGCTCCACCAGCCCCGGGCCGGGCGGGTGCCGCTCGGCGGGCGCCAGCTCCAGCGCGTCCAGCACGCCCGCGGTCCTGGTGCGCAGCTTGAAGGCCCCGCGCGGAGCGGCCAGCGCCGGCGGTCCGCCGTTGGAGCTCGCCGCGTCGGTGGAGTCGTGGCTCGCGTCGCGGCGAACGAGCCGGCCCACGTGCCGCTTGCCGCCGCGCAGCGCCACCACCGGCTCTGGATCCGACGCCAGCTCGGCCGCCAGGGAGCGCGCCGCGCCTCTCTGGTCGGCCGCCGGGTCGATGTCCACCGCCGCGACCTTCAGCTCGGGGTGCTCCAGCGCCAGCGACCGCGTGAAGCCGAAGAGCATCGCCTGCGTCGGCGAGGGTGCGTCGCCCGAGCCGACGACATGGGCGCCGCGCGTTACGACCTCGAGCCGCGTCCTGCGCTTGCCCGCGACGAGCGCCTGGACGACGTTCATGAGCGAGTCGCAGCCGGCGCCGAGCGAGCCCTCGAGCCAGTCGTCCTCGCCTGGCTCGGGCGCGTCGAGGCCCCACAGGTGGATCACGCCGCTGGGCGACTCGCCCTCGCCGAACGCCTGGTCGATCACGGTGGTCACGCCGTCGGGCGCGACCACGAAGTCGTCGCTTTCGAGGCGCTCGAGCGCCTCGCCGCGGAAGGCGAGCACGCAGCGACCGCCCGACGGGCGGATCCGCTCCGCGAGTGCCTGGCCGATCCCGCCGCGGTCGGCCAGCACGAGCCAGCCGCCGTCCGCGGGGACCGCCGAGGACGACGCGTCGCTCGCCTCGAAGGCGAGCTCGTGGAGCCAGCGCGCCGGGTCGTCGCTGCCGCCCGCGGCTCCGCGATCGTCGATGGCGAGCAGGTGCAGGCCGCGCAGCTCGGCGACGGTCGCGCCGCCGGCATCGAGCACGGCCACATCGGTGATCACCTCGCCGGGGTCGGGCGCGCCCGCCATGTGCGCGTGGACGACGACGCTGCTGGGAAGCGGCGCGTGGAAGGTGACCGAGTCGATCGCGATCGGGATCATCGGGCCCTCGCCCGCCAGCGGCTCGGGCTGGCCGGCCGCGATCGCGTGCAGGCAGGCGTCGAGCAGAGCGGGGTGCGCGCGGTAGCCGTCGCCGGTCGCCTCCTCGGGCAGCTCGACCTCGCCGATCACGTCGCGCTCGCCGCGCCAGGCGCGCCGCAGGCCGCGGAACGCCGGCCCGTACTCGAGCCCGCGCGCCCGGAGGCCGTCGTAGATCCGCTCGGCGGGGATCTCCTCGCCGCAGCGCTCACGCAGCTCGTCGATGTCCGCGCTGCCGGCCTCGGCGCCCGCGCCGCCGGCGGTCGCGCGGGCGTGGAGGGTCCACGACGTCGATCCGTTCGACGAGCCGTCGCCGCGAGCGCTCTGCACGGTGACCTCGCTCTCGCCGCCCTCCAGCGGCACGACGCTCACCTGGACCCGCGCCGCGTCCTGGCCGAAGATGAGCGGCTGGCGCAGCACGACGTCGCGCAGCACCTTCGGCGCCTCGCTCGACCCGTGGCCGGCGGCCGCCAGCGCCATCTCGAGGTACGCCGTGGCCGGAAGCATCGCGCGACCCTGGACCCTGTGGTCGTCGAGGTACGGATGCCGCTCGGGTCCGATCCGCCCCTCGAGCACGACGTTCCCCGTGGCGAGGCGGCGGCCGAGCAGCGGGTGGTCGGCGACCGAGGAGGCGGACGCGCCGGCGCCGGCGTCCTCCGCGCCCTCGCCCTCCGGGTCGATGTCGATCCAGTGGCGCGTGCGCTGGAAGGCGTAGGTCGGGAGCTGCACGGGCCGCCGGTGCCAGCGCTTGTGGAATGCCTTCCAGTCGGGCTCGACGCCGTTGACGTACAGGGTCGCCAGGCTGCCGAGCGCGGTCGAGAGGTCGTCCTGGTTGCGCCGCAGCGACGGCACCCAGGCGCGGCCCGCTCCGCCGACGCAGTGCTTGCCGAGCGAGATCAGCGACGGGTGCGGGCCGACCTCGACGAACACCTCCACGCCGAGCCCGAGCATCGCCCGCACGCTGTCGGCGAAGCGCACCGGTGAGCGCGTGTGGTCGCGCCAGTAGCGCGCGTCGGGCGCCCGGTCGAGCGGGCGGCCGGTCACGTTGGAGATCAGCGGGATCCGCGGCTCGCGGTAGTCGAACCGGCCCGCCATGCGCTCGAGGTCGTCGATTATCGGCTCCACCAGCTCGGAGTGGAACGCGTGCGAGACCGCGAGCCGGCGCGTGGACACGCCCTCCGCCTCGAAGCGCTCGGTGACCTTGTCGAGCTCCGCCGCCGCGCCCGCGATCGTCACGTTCGTCGGGCCGTTGACGGCGGCGAGCGTGAGCCGCGCGCCGACCTCCTCGATCGTCTTCTCGGCCTGCTCCTCGGAGGCGAGCACCGACGCCATCCCGCCGCCCGCCGGCAGGTCGGACATCAGCCGCGCGCGCTCGGCGATCAGCATCACGCCGTCCTCGAGATCCATCGCGCCGCTGACGCACGCCGC
Source organism: Thermoleophilaceae bacterium (assembly GCA_036382905.1). Taxonomy (GTDB): domain Bacteria; phylum Actinomycetota; class Thermoleophilia; order Solirubrobacterales; family Thermoleophilaceae; genus AC-37. The sequence continues at coordinate 7,084 of DASVPL010000138.1, forward strand.
CACGTACTCGCCGACGCTGTGCCCGAGGACCGCGTCCGGCTGGATCCCCCACGAGCGCCAGAGCTCGGCCAGCGCCCACTCCACCACGAACAGGGCGGGCTGCGTGTAGCGCGTGTCGTCGAGCAGACAGTCGGGTGCCTTGCCGTCGATCACGTCGAGCACGTCGTGGTCGAGGTACGCGTCCATCATCTCCGCGCAGTCGGTGAGGGCGCGGCGGAAGGTCGGCTCGGACTCGCGCAGCGCGCGGCCCATCTCGAGGTACTGAGCGCCCTGGCCGGTGAACAGGAAGCCGACCATCGGCCGCACGCCGTTGTGCACGTGGCCGGCGGCCGTGGCGCCGGCCTCCCCGCTGGCGAGCGCGTCGAGCCGCTTGCACGCCTCGGCGCCGTTGGCCGCGACGATCGCGGCGCGGTGCTCGAAGTGCGCGCGGCCGAGCTGCGCCGTGTAGCAGGCGTCGAGGAACGACTCCTCGGGCATCTCGGAGCAGGCGCGCGAGTAGCGACCGGCCAGCTCCCCCAGGGCGTCGCTGCTGCGCGCCGAGAGCGTGAGCACCTGGCGCGGGCGCTCCCCGCGGTTGCGCGCCGGCAGCGGCGCCGGGGCCTCCTCGACCACCACGTGCGCGTTCGTGCCGCCGAACCCGAAGCTGTTGACGCCCGCCAGCCGCGGTCCGCCGTTCGCCTCCCACTCCTGGAGCTCGCGCGCGACCTCGAGCGGAGTGTCGTCGAGCTTGATGCGGCTGTTGAGCTGCTCGAAGTGCGGCTGCGGGTAGATCTCGCGGTTCTCCAGGGCGAGCACCGTCTTGATCACGCCCGCCACGCCCGCGACCGTCTCGGTGTGGCCGATGTTGCCCTTCACCGAGCCCATCGGCAGACGGTGGGACGCGTCGCGCCGCGGCCCGATCGCGCCGGCGATGCCCTCGACCTCGATCGGATCGCCGAGTGGAGTGCCGGTGCCGTGCGCCTCCACGTAGCCGAGGTCGTGCGCTTCTATACCCGCGCGCGCGAGGGCCGAGCGGATCACGCGCTGCTGCGCCTTGGCGCTCGGCGCCGTCAGGCCGTTGGTCTGGCCGTCCTGGTTCACGGCGGTCCCGCGGATCACGCCGCGGATGCGGTCGCCGTCGCGGATCGCGTCGGAGAGGCGCTTGAGCACGATCACGCCGCAGCCCTCGCTGCGCACGTAGCCGTTGGCGGCCTCGTCGAAGGTCCGGCAGCGGCCGTCGGGCGAGAGCATCCGCGCGGCCGAGAACGCGATCGTGGTCTCGGGGGTGAGGATGACGTTCGCGCCAGCGGCGAGGGCCAGCTCGCACTCGTCGTTCTCGAGCGCCTGGCAGGCGAGGTGGATCGCGACCGACGCCGACGAGCAGGCGGTGTCGACGGCGACGCTCGGCCCGTGGAAGTCGAGCAGGAACGACAGCCGGTTGGCGGCGATGCTGTGCGAGTTGCCCACCCCGGAGTGCGGGTCGATCATCTTCAGCCGGCGCGCGAGCCGCGCCTGGTAGTCGATGCCGCCGATGCCCACGAACACGCCCGCGTCCTTGCCGCGCAGGCGGTGGGGATCGAGCGCGCCGTCCTCGAGCGCCTCCCACGCGACCTCGAGCAGCAGCCGCTGATGCGGGTCGATCGAGCGCGCCTCGCGCGGCGTGATCCCGAAGAACTGCGGGTCGAACTGGTCGATCCCGTCGAGGAAGCCGCCCCAGCGCGTGCGCACCTTGCCGGGGCTCTTCAGCTCGGGGTCGAACAGCGCGTCCGCGTCCCAGCGGTCGAGCGGGACCTCGGAGATGCCGTCGCCGCCGGTGCGCAGCATCTCGAGCAGCGCGTCCGGGTCGGGTGCGCCGGGGAAGCGGCAGCCCATGCCGACGATCGCGACCGGCTCCTGCGTCCCGTCGCCGTTCGACCGCGCGCGCTCACTCACGCGCCGGCCCGTGGCGGGTGGATCGGCGGGTGCCGCCGCGTCCTCGCCCAGGTGCTCCGCCAGCCGGTCGATCGTCGGGTGATCGAAGATCAGCGTCATCGAGAGGTCGCGCCCGAGCCAGCGGCCTAGCTCCTCGGCCAGCTCGGCCGCCTGGACCGAGCTCAGCCCGACGTCGATCAGCGGCATGCGCGTGTCGACGGCGCTCGCGTCCACGCCCAGCGCGCCCGCGAGGTGGTCGGTCAGCCAGTGCGCGATCTCGGCCGAGCTGCGGGGGGCGCGCTGCTCGGCGGCGGCGGGCGCCGGGTCCGCGCCGCTGTCGCCGATCTCGACGCTCGCCGCCGCGGCCAGCTTGGCCTCCGCGTCGTGGATGATCGGCAGCTCGCCGGCCTGGAGCAGCTCACACGTGGCGCGCCGCTGCTTCTTGCCGCTCGATGTCTTCGGCCCGCTCCCGGCCTCGATCAGCACCACCCGGTCCACCTCTACCTGGTGCTCGCGGGACACCGCGCGGCGAATCGCCTCCGCAGCCTCGGCGGCCTGCTCGTCGGCGCCGCCGCGCAGCTCCTGCACGATCGTCAGCGCCTGCTCGTCGTCGCCGTCGATCGCGAAGACGACGCCGCAGCCCGGGCGCAGCGCGCTGTGGCTCGCCTCCACCGTCAGCTCGACGTCCTCCGGGTGCACGTTGCGCCCGCGCACGACCATGAGGTCCTTCAGCCGGCCGGTCCAGACGAACTCGCCGCTCTCGAAGAAGCCGCGGTCGCCGGTGCGCAGCCAGCGCGTATCGCCCTCCTCGCCCGCGATCCGTGCCTGGAACGTGCGCTCGGTCTCCTCCGGCTTGCCCCAGTACCCGCGGGCCACCGAGGGCCCGGAGACCCACAGCTCGCCCACGCGCCCCTCGGGAACCCGCTCGCAGGTCTCGGGATCGACCACCTCGATCCGCGTCCCGCACCACGGCGTGCCCAGCGACTCGAGGCTCCGGACGCCGCTGCCGGGACCGTCGTGGATCACGACCTCGCCGCGCTCGAGGGCGCGCGAGTCCGCGTGGATCGGCCGCGGCCGCCCGGACGACACCATCAGCGTGGCCTCCGCCAGGCCGTAGGCGGGCAGGAACTGCTCGCGCCGGGCTCCGCAGGGACCGAACCGCTCGCAGAACGCGTCGATCGTGTCGGGCCGCACGGTCTCGGCGGCGTTCATGAAGATGTGCATCGAGCTGAGGTCGAGCCCCGCGACGTCCTCGTCGCGCGCCCGCCGCGTGGCCAGCTCGTAGGCGAAGTTCGGGGCACCCGTGACCGTGGCCTTGAAGCGCGACAGCGCCTCGAGCCAGCGCATCGGCCGCTCGAGGAAGTGCAGCGGCGAGAGGTGGACGGCGTGGAAGCCGATGCCGATCGGCCAGAGCACCCCGCCGATCAGGCCCATGTCGTGGTACGGCGGAAGCCACGAGACGCCCTGGCTGCGGCTCACCTCGCCCTGGAAGGTCCCGTCGTGGATCATCCCGATGTTCTTGACGAGGTTGCGGTGGCTCAGCATCACGCCCTTCGGGAACGACGTCGAGCCGGACGTGTACTGGAGGAAGGCGAGGGCAGAGTCGTCGACGTCGGGCCGCTGCCAGCTGTCGGCCGCGTCGGGGCTGACGTCGTCGGTGACGAACGTCGGCCGCGACTCGACGCCCGGCTGCGCGCGCACCATCTCCTCGAAGTCGCGCACGGTGAGGATCACAGCCGCGTCGCAGTCGTCGGCGAAGCGGGCGAGAGGGGGCGCGAGTCGGTTGAGGCCGGGCGGGTAGAGCGGCACGGCGCACACGCCGGCGTACAGGCAGCCGAAGAACGCGCGGATGTAGTCGAGCCCGGGCGCGTACACGAGCAGCGCGCGATCGCCGGGCTGCGTGCGCTCGGCCAGCCCGACGGCGAGCATGCGCGCGGCCTCGTCGAGCTCGCCGTAGGTGACGTGTTCCTCGTCCAGCTCTCCGTCGCGCAGGAACGTGAACAGACGCCGGTCGGGCTCGTCCGCAGCGCGCTGCCGGAGCAGCTCGATCAAGGTTGGATCCGTCACCAGCGCCCCCGCGCGGGCTCAGCTACCACCGTTAAATACCCCTCCTCGTTCCCCCGAGCGCCTGAGCGATCCGGCGGGCGGGAACGTTACCAGTAGTTAACCGATCCACTGCGCCACATCGATGTGGGATCGTTTCACGAGTGCGGGGCAAACGGGGCCATTCCGGCTACTCCGGAGACGGTCCCTCCGGCGCGGGTTCGAAGCGGATCTCCGAGCCGACCTCGGCCCCCAGGTCGTGCGCCGTCAGCAGGCGGTTTGCCGCGACGAGGACGTTCAGGTGGTTCGGGAAGTGACAGTCGTCGAAGCCGAGGACGCGGCCGAACTCGACTCCCCCCGCCAGCGCCACGTCACCGCGCTCGACCACTCCGCCGCGGTCGAGCTCGGCGAAGCCGACGAAGCCGACGCGGTCGATCCGCTCACCCGCATCCGCGTCGCGCTGGTCGGTTGTCACGATCTCGTGGATCTCGCCGCGCAGCACGCAGCGGGTCTGGTAGTCCGCAAGCGTCATGCCGCGCTCGGTGCGGGTGTGCTGGAGGAGCTTCACGAGCTGGCCGCTCACCGGGGACTTCCACTCCTTCACGCCTCCCCCTCGACCGCCGCCGCCGCGGGCTCCGCCAGCGCGTAGGAGCGCTGCACCAGGCGCACGACCGACACGCCCGGCTCGTCGCCGCGCTCGCCGCGCTCGACGCGCCCGGCGAAGTCGCGCAGGACGCCGACGTACTCGTGCTCGAGCGACGACTTGAACGCCTCGTAGCCCGCGAGCATGTCGGCCTCGAGCGTCTCGCCGTCAGCGGTCTCGATCGTCACGTCCTTCAGCTCGCCGTGCTCGTAGGCCCAGTCGAGCTCCACGGTCGCGGGCACGCCGCCGGCCGTGCGCAGCTCGACCCACGCCTGCAGGTCCACGCCGCGCTCGTCGCGCACGATCTCCGCGGACACCGGCTCGAGCGGCCCGAGCACGTGCTGGAGCGTGTCGATCGCGTTCGGCCCGTTGTCGGCCAGGCAGCCGCCGCCGCAGCGCACCGGGTCGAGGTACCAGGTGTCGGAGCCGGCGTGCTCCTCGATCTTCTCGTGGTAGCGCGCCCGGGCGCTCGCCACGGTGCGGTCGCCGAGCCGCTCGACCAGGTCGGCCAGGTTGGCGTTGTAGCGGCGGTGGAAGGCGGTGAAGAGGGCGGCGCCGTGCTCGCGGGAGGCCGCGTCGAGCGCGTCCGCGTCGGCCTCGGTCAGTGCCAGCGGCTTCTCGCAGCACACGTGGCGCCCGGCGCGCAGCGCCGCGCCGCAGACCTCGGCGTGGAGGTCGTTCGGGAGGTTCACGAGCACCGCCTCGACCTCCTCGCGCTCGAGCGTCGTGCGCCAGTCACGATCGCACGCGACACCCTGGCGGCGGTAGGGCTCGAGGCGCTCGTCGTTGCGGTCGCACACGGCGACCAGCTCCACCTCGGACAGCTCCTCGATCGCCAGCGCGTAGTAGCGCGAGATCACGCCAAGCCCGAGCATCGCGACGCGCAGCGCCATCTACGCGCTCGTCCCGGCGCCCTGGGGCAGCCACGCGGGCGGGTCGATGCCGAGCTCGGTGGCGAGCTGGTCGAGCTTGCTCACCACGTGCGGCGCCACCGGGATCCCGTTGGCGGCGCGCTCGGCGGCGCTGTCGCTCTCCACGTGGCCCGGATAGAGCACGCGCCCGCCCTCGCGAGCGGGCGGGGAGCCGAGCAGGGCGCCGAGCATGGCGTCCATCGTCGCCTCGAAGTCGGCCACGGGCCGGAAGGCGGAGACGTCGAGCGCGAGGATGAAGTGGCCCACGTCTCTGTCGTCGGCTCCCGGCTCGCCCAGGGGCCCGACGCCCGCGCCGGGCAGCGCGCCGCAGAGGATGTCGACCAGCAGGCCGAGGCCGAAGCCCTTGTAGGCGCCGGTCTCGGGCCGGCCGCCGAGCCACTGGATGTGGCCGCGCCCCTCGTCGAGGGCGGCCGGGTCGGTGACCGGGCGGCCGTCGTCGTCGACCAGCCAGCCCTCCGGGATGGTCTCGCCGCTCGCGTGCGCGGTGCGCACGCGGCCCGTGGGCACGACGGTGGTGCTCATGTCGAGCACGTAGGAGGGCAGGTCGCCGGCCGGGGCGCCGGCGCTCAGCGGGTTCGTGCCGAGCATCGCCTCGCCGCCGCCCGGCGGGCGCGCGATGCGCTGCGTGCCGCAGTTCGACATGGCCATCGCGACCATGCCCTCCTCGGCGGCGCGCGCGCTGTAGTAGCCGGCGGGGCCGAGGTGGCTGCTGCGGCGCACGGCCACCGCGCCCACCCCGTGCTCGCGGGCCCGCGTCATGGCCTCGTCGAGCGCGACCACGCCCACGTACAGGCCGAGCCCGTCGTGCCCGTCGAGCAGGGCGGCGCCGCCGCGCTCGGAAACCACCTCGGGACGCGCGCGCGGGTCGACGCGGCCGTCGCGCAGCCGCGGCACGTACAGGCCCGCGAGGTTGGCCACGCCGTGGGTGTCCATCCCGACCGCGTCCGCGTAACACAGCGAGCGCGCCGCCTCGGCGGCGGGGCCGGGCTCCATCCCGCAGATGCCGAAGACCGCCGCGGTGAACGCCCGCAGGGCATCGGGCTCGATGCGCGGCCGGTCGCTCACGAAGCCAGCCCCGCGGCGCGGTCGTCGAAGTCGAGCACGAGCCGCGCCGCCGCGCGGGTGTAGCTCTCGAGGTCCTCGCGGCGCACGAACTCACCGGCCGCGTGGGCCCGGTTCTTGCGCAGGGTGCCGGGTCCGAAGACGATCGAGTAGCCGTCCGCCAGCGAGCCCCAGATCGCGTCGCAGGTGAAGCGCTCGTGCGAGCGCGACTCGGGCAGGCGCTCGATGCCGACCGCGGCGAGCCGGCCCTCGAACTCGGCGTCGCGCCCCTCCAGCGTCGGCAGCCCGCGCTTGACCCACTCGACGTGACAGATGCGCTCGGCCGCCTGCGCTGTGCGAGCCGCCACCCCGGCCCCGGCGAAGCGCTCGGCGAAGGAGGCGCACGCACCGCGCACCGCCTCCTCGAGCTCGCGCTCCATGGTCTCCGCGGCCTCCGCCGAGGGGTAGGGGATGTTCACCATCAGCGTCCCCTCCCCGTACACGCGGTCGTGCATCGTGCCGGTGGTGAGCCCGCCGACGCAGAGCTTGCAGCCCGCACGGGTGGCGGGGCCGTCGAGGCGCGCCGCCAGCTCGACCGCCACGTGCCCGAGCAGGAGCGTGGCGTTCTCGCCCGCGTCGGGCTCGTCGTCGGTGGACCCGCTGCCGCGGACGGTCACGCGCGCGGTCATCGACGCGGTGCAGGAGTCGAAGTAGACCCCGCCGGTGGGCTCGGCGAACACGTTGAGCCGCCCGGTCAGGCCGCGCTCGACGAGCACCCGCGTGCCGTAGCTGCCCATCGCGCCGGACTCCTCCCCGGATACGAGCTGGAGCCGCACCGCGATGCGCTCGGTCAGGTCCGGGCGCTCGCGCAGCGCGTCGCGCACGGCCGCCAGCAGCGCCACCGCCGGGCCCTTCATGTCCACCGCGCCGCGCCCGCTGATCACGCCGTCGCGCTCGCCGACCGGCACGTCGCCGCCAACCGTGTCGAGGTGCGCGTTCAGCATCAGCGTCCGCTCGTGGTCCGTCTCCGGACCGAGCCGCAGCACCATGTTCGGCTGGCACGCGAGGAACTCGTCGCGGCCCATCGCGTCCGCGACCTCGCGCACCGGCGTGGGCACGCCGGGCGCGTCGAGCGCGGCGGCGGGCGGCGGCTCGTGCAGCTCCACCTCGAACCCGAGCTCGGCGGCGCTCTCCGCGATCAGCAACTGCGCGTCGCCGATAGCCGACGGCATGCGGGTCTCCATCGGCGTGACAGTCGGAGTGCGCAGCAGCTCCAGCAGGAGCCCCGCGTGCGCGTCGTCGAACGCCGGCGCGGTGCGCGACTCGCTCACGACATCGGCGCCACCCGACGTGGCTACGGCTGGGAGTCCTCCGCCTGGCACACGACCGGGCTCTCGAGGCACTCGTTGGTGTGGTCGATCGACTGCTTGGCGGCGTCGAGCGACTGCTTGAGCTGCTGAAGCGTCGAGGTGATCCCGACGATGTTCTGGCCCAGGGAGCTGACGGAGCCGTTGGTCGTGCGCAGCGTGTTCGACACGGCGCCGAGCTGGTCGCTGGTCCCGAGGAGCGTGTTGTTGGTGGCCCCGAGGATGCGGGTGGTGGCGCCGAGCGAGCGGTTGGTGGCTCCGATCCGGGCCCCGAGCGTCGGCACCTGGCGCGTGAGGCTCGTGAGCGTGACCTGGAGCTGCCCGATGTCGCGCGCGAGCGAGTTCAGCCCGCTCGTCTGCTCCAGCAGCCGCAGCAGCAGCACGTTGGTGTTCTGGAGCCCGCCGGTGTTCTGGACGAGCTGGGCGATGAACGGCGTGAGGGCACCGAGGTTCGCGGCCCTGAACTCCTCGAGCAGCGCCTTGGTCGTCGCCGTCGTCTGGTCGAGCTCCTTCAGGAGGGCCTTGCCCCCGCCGGGCGCGGAGGCCGGAGGGAGCGCCGGCGGGGCCTGGGTCGTGGGGGCATTGTCCCCACCGCCGTCCTTCGTGTGGTCGGCCACCTGCCAGAGCAGGAACGTCGAGACCGTGAGGAGCAGGAGCGCGAACAGCGTCAGGGCGAACATCGCCCGCAGGAGCGCGGAGGGCTGCTCCCCGCCCCCGCCGGACGGCGCCGGCCGCGGCAGCGGCCGGCGCGGAGGCGGATCGACCCCGAAGTCGTCAGTGTCCGGCATCGCCCGCCTTGCCTCAGTCGCCGCTGAACGACTTGAGCTTCCAGTCGTACTTCAGCTTCACGGACGACGCGCCCAGGTTGCGGGTCTGGTCGACCTTCTGCCGGAAGAGCGTGCCGTCGTCGAGCGAGACGTACGTCTCCTGCGTGCTCTCTCCGCTCAGCTCGCCCTTGAAAGCGAAGTGCAGCTTCACGCCCGGGGACTTGGTGCTCTTGCCCTCGAAGCTGAACGACTGCCGCGGGAGCAGGGTGCCCTCGTAGGTGCCCTGCGTCGGGCCGCCGAAGCTCCCGGTCCACTGCTCCGCGCCACTGCCGTCGACCCCCCTGATCGGCGGGTTCGGCCGGAACTGAGCCGTCTGCCCGGCGACGAAGGAGTCGAGGCTCGTGACGTAGACGTCGCCGCCGCGGATCACGAACGTGGTGGTGTCGGCCTCCTTCGGCGAGTAGGCGGTCTGCGAACGGAAGCAGACGAGGTTGCCCACCTTGATGGTCGGCGTGACCCGGAGCTCCGCGGTCTTCGGCAGCGCGGTGCCGGAGCCCGAGCCGGACTCGCTGCGGGTGCCCTTCTGGTCGTAGGTGTAGGTGCCGGGCTTCGGCGCGAGGTTGTCGGCCCGTTCGCCCGTCTTCAGCGCATCCCCGGCGCAGTCCTCGGGCTTCGGCGTCTCGGGGGGCTGCAGGCTCGCCGAGCCGCCGCCGAGCTCGTCGCCTTCGTCCTTCTTGTCGTCCCCTCCACAGCCGGCCAGGGCCATTACCCCCGCAGCCGCCAGGATCACGCTCGTCGTGCGCAGACTCGCCATCCACCCTCCCCAGGTCCTGTCGCTAAAGAACGAGCGATGATAAACGTCGGGCGGCGCCTTCACGTCGTTACCGGACGCGCCTGCACCAGGGTCCACTGCTCGCCGTCGAAGGCCGCCTCCACGTCCACCGGGCATTCGTAGGAACGCTCGACCGCTAACACGATCTCGACGAGGTCGTTGAGGTCGGCCAGCGAGATCGGCCAGGGCCCGCTGGCCCCCTCCACCTCGAGCAGTGCGCGCGTGCCACGGTCGACCCGGAACGTGACCGCATCCTCGCCGCCGGCCATGATCCCCTCCCCGAAGGACTCGCACGTGGCGACCAGCAGCTCGCGGGTGGAGCCCGTGACCGGGTCCTTGGTGAACGCGACCGCCGAGCCCTCCGCCTCCACGAGGGCCTGCACGACCACCGCCATCTCGGTCTCGACCCCGAGCGAGCGGCGCTCGCGGTACGCCATCGCACCCGCCGACCAGAGCGACGCCCAGCAGGTGCGCACGGCCTCCTCGACCGCCTCGGCCGTGCACTCCACGCCGAGCACGCTCTCGTGGGCGCCCGCGAACGAGGCGCTCACGCCGTCCTCGTCGGTCGCGGACGAGCGCACGGCCAGGCGCGCGCCGTCCGGCAGCGCGGAGCGCAGTGCGGCGACGCGCTCGTCGAGCGCGGTGCGCAGGGGAGCGGGCAGTGCTGAGGCGCGAGCCAGCTCCTGCAGCTCGGCGCGCGCCTCCTCGTCGGGCAGCCGCGCGCGGAGCCCGTCGTAGCGCTCGGTCAGGCCGGCGCCGTCGCGGTAGGCGCGGTGCGCCGCCGCCGTCAGGCAGAAGCCGGGCGGCGTGGCGAACCCGAGCCGCGCCAGCCGGTCCACGCTCGCGGCCTTGCCGCCCACCAGCGTGACGGCGGGCGGCTCGCCCTCCCCGAGCCCGTGCACCAGGGCGGCGCCCGTCGCGGAGGTGCGTTCCCCGGTGGTGCCGGTCATCCGACGGCCACTCCCTGGGACGCGAGGCTCATGGCCAGGCCCTCGAGCAGGTCGCCCTCCGCGAGCTGGAGCCGGTCGAGGCCGAAGGCGTCCATCGTCTCCATCACGATCGCCGTGCCCGCGACGAGCGTCGGCGCGCGCGCCTCGTGGATGCCGGGGGCCTCGCGCAGCTCGGCCATCCGGGCGCCGATCAGGCGATCGAGCGCCTGCTCGATCAGCGTCCGGCTGAGAATCCCGGACTCCGCCGCCTCGGCCCCCTCGTCGCCGAGCGCCGTCAGCGCCGGCCGCCAGGTCCAGCCCTCGGCCGACATCAGACCGTGCGCGAGGCCGGTGCGCATCTCGGCGGGCACGGCGTCCTCGAGCACGCGCTGGATGTTCGCGCGCAGCGACGCGACCTCCTCGTAGCGGGGCGGGTCGCCGTGCAGGAAGCGGGCGGCCTTGCGCACCGCGCCCGCCTGGGTCGACGCCTTGAAGAGCGGCGTCCCGCGCTCGCCGATCATCAGGTCGGTCGAGCCTCCGCCCACGTCCACCACGAGCACGCGGCCGTCGAAGTCCCGCCCGAGCGTGGCGCCGTGGTAGGTCAGCTCCGCCTCGGTGTGCCCGTCGATCACGCGCGCGTTGATGCGGAAGCGCCGCCGCACCTCGGCCGTGAACTCGGCCCCGTTCTGGGCCTCCCGGACCGCGCTGGTGAGCACGGCGCCGCTCGTGACGCACGAGTGCTGCTCGATCTCCGCGGCGTGCTGCGCCAGCGCCTTGAGAGCGCGCGCCTGCGCAGCGACGGTGAGCTGCCCGCATTCGTAGAGCCCGGCACTGAGCTGCGTCGGGATCGACGTGCGGACGACCGGCTTGATCGCGTTGGGCCCGTCGACGTCGGCGATCAGCAGACGGGTCGAGTCGCTGCCCACGTCGACCGCGGCGACGCGCGTGCTCATCCCGCCGCCGCCCCGCCGCGCGCGGGCTCGGCCACTCGCTCCATCAGCCGCTCGAGCGCGCGGCCGCACTCCACGAACGACGCGGTGGCGCCGTCGCCCGCGAGCCGCTCGCCGCGGTGCGGCGCGACGTGCATGTGCGGCTCGATGGTGAACCCACCGCGGTAGCCGGACGACAGGAGCAGGGCAAGGCACTCCTCCACCTGCCCGTCGCCCTCGCCGGGCGGGACGTACTCGACGTCGTCCCCGCGGCGAACCGCGTCCTTCACGTGCACGTGCTCGGTCCAGTCGAGCGTGGGCCGCAGGAAGTCGAGCGAGTCGTAGCCGTAGCTCAGCCCGTTGCCGGTGTCGAACAGCAGCCGCAGCGCGGGGCTGTCGACGCCGGCCATCAGCTCGAGGCTCTCCTCCGGGCCGCGGCCGCCGTAGCCCGCGCAGTTCTCGTGGAGCAGCGTCAGGCCGAGCTGCTCGGCGCGGCGCGCCAGCTCGCCGAGGCGGCGGCGGGACTCGGCGCGCCAGCCGGCGTCGTCCACGTCCTCCTGGAGGAACGACATCACGCGCAGGCGCGTGCAGCCGAGGGCGGCGGCCCGCGGCGCGAGCGCCTCGAGCTCGCGCTCGTCGACCTCGAGCGGCGTGCCCGTGGTCCGCCCCCAGGCGCCGATGCCCGACGAGACGCCGACGACCTCGAGGCCCTCGGAGCGCAGCTCCTCCGCCACGGCGGACACCGCGTCGAGCGGCATGTCGGCGATCTGCGCGCCGTCGATCGTCCGCAGCTCGATGTGCGACCAGCCGAGCCGGCGGTGCGCGGCGATCTGGCCCGCGAGGTCGGGCGCGGCCTCGTCGCCGATGCCGGCGAGCGCGACGGCGGACGGCTCAGCGGCCATGGTGCTCCAGCACGGCGGCGATCGTGGCCTCCACGTCGGCGTCGGGCATGTCGGGGTAGAGCGGGAGCGCGAGCGACTCGCGGCACGCGCGCTCGGCGTTCGGGAAGTCCCCCTCGCCGTGCCCGAGCCACGCGAACGCGGGCTGGAGGTGCAGCGGCAGCGGGTAGTAGACCTTGGTCTCGATGCCGCGCTCGGCCAGGTGACGCTCGAGCCCGTCGCGATCCCGGCAGGCGACGGTGTAGGTGTAGAAGACCTGCTCGTGGTCGGCCGGCGGCGGCACGCGGAGGTCCGGGGCGAGGTCGGCGAGGGCCTCGTCGTAGCGGGCCGCGATCTCCGCGCGGCGCGCGATCGACTCGTCGTAGCGGGCCAGCCGCCGCGACAGGAGGGCTCCGGTCACCTCGTCCATCCGCGCGTTGAAGCCCACGATGTGGTGGAGGAAGCGGGTGATGCCGTCCTGCCCGTGATTGCGCAGCATCCGGCAGCGGCGGATCAGCTCCTCGTCGTCGCCGACGATCGCGGCGCCGTCGCTCGCGCCTCCGATCGGCTTGACCGGCTGGAACGAGTAGAGCCCGATGTCGCCGAAGAGGCCGGCCATCCGCCCGTCGCGGCGCATGCCGATCGCCACCGCGCTGTTCTCGAGCACCCAAGCGTCGTGCTCGCGCGCCAGGGCCACGATCGCCGGCATGTCCGCCATCTGCGTGAACAGGTGCACGGGCACCACCCCGGCCGTGCTCTCTCCGATCGCGTCCGCGAGCCGGTCCGGATCGAGGTGCCAGGTCTCGGGGTCCACGTCCACGAGCACCGGCTTGCCGCCGCGGCGCGCCACCGCGCTTGCCGACGAGTGGAAGCCGAAGGCCGGCACGATCACCTCCACCCCGGGGCCGACCCCGAGCGCCGTCAGCGCCACCTCGAGCGCGTGAGTGCCGCTGGCGACCGCGACCGCCCCGCCGGCGCCGCTGTAGCGGCACAGCTCCTCCTCGAAGGCCGCGACCCGGCGCTTGAGGATGAACTCGTCGGAGCGCGCGACGTCGAGCAGCGCCTCCTCGATGAAGGCCCGGTCCGGGTGCGTGCGCCGGTCCATCCCGTAGTAGGGCACGCTCGGCGAGTCGAGGATCATCGGACGCCCTCCGCGTGCTCGACGGCGCGGCCCGGCCCGCCGCCGGACTCGTAAAAGCCGGCGATCGCGGCGCACACCTCGTCGACCTGCGCGTCGTCCATGTCCGGGTAGAGCGGGAGCCCCACGGCCCGGCCCGCCGCCTTCTCGGCCACGGGGAAGTCGCCGGGGCCGTGGCCCATGTCCGCGAAGCAGGGCTGGAGGTGGAGGGGGCGCGGGTAGTAGACCTCGGTCTCGATGCCCGCCGCCGTCAGGTGCTCGACCAGGGCGTCGCGGTCGTCGGCCTCGATCAGGTAGACGTAGTAGACCGCCGTGGCCCGCTCGTCCACGATCGCCGGCGTCTGCACCACGCCGCTCAGCCGCTCGTCGTAGCGGGCCGCGATCTCGGCGCGGCGCGCGATGTCCGCGTCGAGCGTCTCGAGCCTGGTGAGCAGCACCGCGGCCTGCACGTCGTCCATGCGGCTGTTCATGCCCATCACGTCCCAGACGTACGGGCGCTCGCCGGGCACCTGGCCGTGGTTGCGCAGCCGGCGGGCGAGCTCGGCCACGTCGTCGTCGTCGGTGAGGACCATCCCGGCGTCGCCCAGCGCGCCCAGCGTCTTGGTCGGGAAGAACGACAGGACGCCCGCGCGCCCGAAGCGCCCGCCCGGCGTGCCGTCGAAGTCCATCCCGATCGCCTCGGCGCTGTCCTCGACCACGGTGAGCCCGTGACGGTCCGCGACGTCGGAGATCGCGCGCATGTCGGCCATCTGCGTGAACAGGTGCACCGGCATGACGGCCTTCGTGTTCGGCGTGAGGCGCTTCTCGAGGTCGGCGGGGTCGATCGCGTAGCTCTGCGGCTTCACGTCGACGAACACCGGCCTGGCGCCCACGTGCACCACGCTCGAGGCCGAGGCGAAGAACGTGTAGACGGGCACCGCGACCTCGTCCCCCGGCCCGATGCCGCAGGCCTCGAGCGCCACGATCAGGGCGTCGGTGCCGCTGGCCACGCCGATCGCGTGGCGCGCGCCGGTGTACTCCTCCATCGCGCGCTCGAACCGGCCCACCACCGGGCCGTTGACGAACGTCCCGGAGTCGAACGCCTCGTCCAGCAGCTCGCGCACGCGCGACCAGCGGCGCTCGAGCGAGCGGCCCCCGCTGAAGAACGGGACCGCCATCAGCCCGGGACCTCGGCCAGCGGCTCGTCGACGATCCGGCCGGGCTCCTCGATCCCGGCCGCGCGCTTCGCCGCCGCGATCGTGTCGGTCACGAGCACGTTGAAGCGCAGGTCGCTGACCGGACGCGGGCCGAGGTCCGCGTAGTGCGTGTACCAGTCGACCATCATCTTCGCGAGCTGGTCGTCCAGGAGCAGCTCGCGCTCGCGCGGCGGTCCGCCGTCGGGCATCACCTGGAGCTGGGCGTAGGTGTCGTCGCCGACCGGGTAGTGGCCGAGCACGGTGCCGAGCTCGAAGCCGAGCTCGATCGACCGCGCGCGGACCGGCGCCGTCAGGTCGCAGTCGATAACAGTGCTCACGCCCCCGCGGTGGCTCAGCTCGACGCTGGCGCGGCCGAGGTGCGGATAGGCCACGCCGTCGAGGACCATGTCGCTCGACCCGGCGCTGACGACCTCGGCCTGCGTGCCGCCGAGATGAAGCGCGACGCCCATCGAGTGCGGGACCTCGATCTCGAACGCCGTCGGATGGTCGACCTTGTCGCGCGTGCGCGTGAAGCGCGGCTTGAGCTGCTCGATCTTGATCGTCTTCAGCCTGCCGAAGGTGGCCAGGTCGACCGCCTCGCGAAGCGAGAGGGTGAGCGTGCTCGACAGCCACGGGCTCACCACCGCCACGTCGAGCTCCTCCTGCTCGACGATCTCGAGGATCTCGTGGAGGTCCTCGACCGACCCCGCGACCGGCTTCTCGCACACGATCCGGCGGTAGCCGCGGGCGCTGAGCTGGCGCAGCACGGCCACGCGCGTGGCCGGCGGCGTGCACACGTGCGCGACGGTGTCGGCCGGTTCGATCCCCTCGACCTGGTCGAGCGAGCGGACGAGCACCACGCTCCCGTCGCCGCGCGCGCGGGCCTTCGCGTACATCGCCGGGTCCACCGCGACGACGGGCGAGGTGGCGAACACGGGCTCGCCCTTGCACAGCCTGTGCGCGTGCAGGAGGCTGCGCAGGTGCAGTGCCCGCCCCGAGTTCCCGAAGCCGAGGATCAGCGTGCTCAGCACGACGCCACCGTCACGCTGACTCCGTGGCCTTCTGCATGTGCTCCTCGAGCACGTCCAGCAGGTCGTCGACCGTGCGCACCTTCATCAGCCGCTCGTCCTGCATCAGGTCGATCCCGTAGGTGTCCTCCAGCGACGCCAGCAGCTCCTGCGCCAGCAGCGAGTCGATCCCCAGCAGGTCGAGCCGATCCTCGGGCCGCACGGCCCGCGACGTCCCCTTGAGCTCCTGGTAGTAGCGCTCGAACTCCACGCGAACGCGTTCGCGATCAGTCTCCAATGACCGTCACCTCCCCCGTAGTCCCGTCAAGGCTTACCTCCTGCCCGGGTTGAAGCTCGCGCGCCAGCGCGTGGCCGACCACCGCGGGCACCCCGTACTCGCGGGCAAGGATCGAGACGTGCGAGAGCGCGCTGCCGCGCGCGGTGATCACGCCCGACATCTGCGGCAGGAGCGGCTGGATGTCCGCGTCCGCCGAGTCGCACACCAGGATCCGGCGCGCGCCGTTGAGCTCGCCGTCGAGCTGCGGGTTGGACGGCGAGACGACCAGGCCGGTTGCCAGCCCGGGCGAGACGCCGCGGCCCTTGCCGAAGCGCTTCTCGCGCCCGGGCGCCTCGATCGGCGCGCCGCCCCGGCGCCCCGGAGCCACCAGCTCGGGCGCCTCCTGGGCGAGCCCGCGCTCGCACTCGGCGCGCCGGCGGGCCGCCCGCTCGCTCGCCTCCGCCACCGACAGCGAGCCGTCGAGCTCCCCGACCGTCAGGTACGGCCAGTCCTCGTGGGCCACGCCCGCGCTCTCGGCGGCCAGCGGCAGCAGCCGGCGGAACACGTGCATGCAGCGCATGGCCTGCGACTTGCTGTTCTCGCGCGAGCTCATCGTGTCGCTCACCAGGCGGTCGAGCTGCGGCAGGAGCGCGCGGCGCGAGCGCGGCAGGATCCCCCACGCCACCTCGCGCAGGTCGTCGCGCTCGGCGGGCGGCTCGGCGAGCTGGCCGCCGCCGTGACGGGTCGCGTACGTGGCCCACGGCTCGTGGTGGTCGGCCACCTCGTAGAACGCGCTGTCGAGGAACTCGCCGGCGGCGAGCGGCGTCGGGTCCTGCGACGCGTCGTGGAGCATCGACCAGACCAGCTCCTGCGGGCGGTTGAGCCACGGCTCGAGCTCGGGCCAGTAGCCGAGCGCGCGCCGGCCGATGCCGCGCTGCGCCGCGCGCAGCGGGACCAGCCCGAGCGTGGTCGTGTAGTGGATCTTCCAGATCTCGGGCAGCAGCGCGGTGGCGCGCTCCCAGCAGGCGCCGAGCGCGAACTCGCTGCCGGAGTCGACCGCCCGGCGCGCCTCCTCCTCGAGCAGGTGGACCCGGCCATCCGACTCGGTGAGCGCACCGCGCAGCGAGACGCCCTCGCGGGCGATCCGCCAGACGCCGCCTGCCCGGCCGAGCGTCCCGGCGCCCACGCCCTTGGGGCGCTCCGGCTCCGGGGCGTCCTCGAAGTAGCTGCCGATCACGTCCTCGACGCTCGTGCCGGGCACCTCGCAGCCCATGTGGCAGAACGCGGAGAGGTTGTGGTACGGGCGGCAGCGGAAGTAGCCGACGAAGACGTACAGCGAGCCCGTGTACCAGGTCGCCCGCGGCCAGAGCATCTGCGCGAGCGCGCGGCAGCCGCGCTCCACCGGGTCGCCGATCAGCGACCACGCGGCGATCGAGAGGCGCTCGGGGGCGACCTCGCCGAAGTTCCCGGCCGAGTAGACGGGGAAGCGCGGGTGCACCTCGGTGTCGATCGACAGGCGCCCCTCGGTCATGCCGGCACCAGCTCGCTCTGGCGGGCGTGGAGCGCCGCGCTCGTCGCCTCCAGGTAGCCGGGCTCGCAACGCGGCAGCTCGCCCGGGATCGCCTCGAGCACGTCGGGCGCCAGGTCGACCCACGGCTCCGAGTACGAGAGCAGCACGTCGGGTGCGCCGAAGCGCCGCGCGAGCAGCTGGCTGGCGCCGCCCCAGGCGCGCGCCTCCACGATCCGCGGCAGCACGTTCCAGGCCGCGCATAGGCCGACGAACACCTGACCCAGCGTGGGCGAGTCCGGGTCGAACCAGGTCCACGCGTCGTGGTCCCCGGGCTCGAAGAGAGCCCGGCGTGTGACCTCGGCGGCCGCCGCGGCGTCGGTCGGGTAGCACGGGAACGCGCCGCGGTCGGTGAGGTGGACCGGGTAGCCGCGCACCAGCGGCGGCAGCGCGGCGAGGATCCCGGCGTGTGCCGACGGCGCGCCCGCCGCGCCCACGCCCAGCACGGGGCCGAGCCGCAGCACCCGCCACGGCAGCGACTCCTCGAGCCTGACCCTGCGCTCGGCGGTGAACTTCGCGTAGTCGTACCAGCTCCGGAACGTCTGGCCGACGTCCAGGTCGGCGTTGCCCACGACGCCCTCGGCGCGGCCGAGCGCGAGCACGGACGAGACGTGCACGAGGCGCTCGAGGTTCGGCATCCGGGCGGCGAGGTCGAGCACGTTGCGCGTGCCCGCCTCGTGCAGCTCGACGATCCGGGGGCCCGAGTCCCAGTCCACCGTGCCGAACGACGAGACCACGTGGGTCACGCTCTCGAGAAGGTCGCGCAGGGCGTCGCCGCGCAGCCCCATGTCGGGCGCGCGGGCGTCACCGGACACGCCCTCGCCGGCCACGGCGGTGCCGGAGCGCGAGAGCGAGACGACGTCGACGCCGACCGCGGCGAGCCGCGCCACCACCTCGGCGCCGACGAAGCCGGTGCCACCGACCACGAGGACCCTCATCCCGCGAACCTCGCGAGCGCCAGGTCGCCCTGGAGCGGCGGCGGCTCGGCCGCCTCGGACTCGAACGCCAACCGTGCGAGCTGCTCGGCCGACGGCTTGGGAAGCGGCCAGTCCACCAGCGACGCCATGCGCGCGCGCTCGAACACCCGGTCGAGCGCGAGATAGCGCAGCCCGACCAGCAGGTTCTGCTCCGCGGCGGGGAACGAGCGCAGCCGGTCGAGGTTGTTCGAGCTCCACACGAGCGCGCGGGCGGGCACGGGAACGCGCCGCCGCGACGGCACGCGGCCCTCGGCCACGTAGTCGATCGCGGCCAGCAGGGCGTCGGTGGTGGGCGCCGCCTCGCCCGCGCAGACGTGGGCGATCGCCGATTCGCCCGGCGGCTGCCCGCGCAAGCGCCCGATCATCCCGAGCAGCAGCCGGGCGGCGTCGTCGCGCGGCAGCATGTCCACCCGGCCCTTGCGGACGTAGGGCATGAGGCCGCCGGGCATCGACTCCCAGCGGTCGGCGAGCATGTAGAGCGAGTTGCGCTTGGCGGTCGCGCCGGTGACCGAGTTGCCGACCAGCCCGCCGATCCGCGCGATCGCCGTCGGCACGCTCCGGCCCGCGTCGATCAGGCGCCGCTCGGCCAGCCACTTGGACTGCTCGTACGCGGTGCGCTCGCCACTCGCGGGGAACGGCAGCTCGGCCACCTGGCCGCGCACGGCGCCGGCGGCGTGGATCGAGCTGGCGTAGCAGAACAGCGGGGCGTCGCCGTGCTCGCCGATGGCCCCGGCGAGCTGCTGGCCGTTGAGTGCGCCGAGCACGTTCACCGCGTGCAGGCGCCGCGTGGGTGCCGCCCAGTTCGTCTCGCCCGCGATGTCGAGCACCGCGTCGACCGTGCCCGCCAGCCGCCGCACGCGCGGGGCGGAGAGGCCCCAGTACGGCGCGGTCACGTCGCCCTCGATCGCGCCCTCGGCGAGCTCCGGCGCATCCCGGAACATGCGGCCGAGCCGCGCCTTCGCGTCCCGGCGGCCGACGCGGCGCGTGAGCGGCACCAGCTCGACGTCGTGGTCGGCGGCCACCTCGACCAGCCCGTGACCGAGCTGCCCGGTGATCCCCGCCACGAGGATCCTCACGCCATCTCCTGGACGTGGGCGTCGTACAGCTCGTCGTTCACCGGCAGCCCCGCCGCGACCAGCTCGAGCATGATCTCGTCGGTCCCGCCGCCGAGCCGCGCGAAGCGGCCGTCGCGGAAGAAGCGCGCGAGCGGCGTGGCGTCCTCGAGGTAGCCGAGCCCGCCGAACATGTTCAGGCACTCGCTCGAGGCGCGCTCGGCGATGCGCGCGAGCGTGACCTTGAGGGCGGCGACCTCGCGCGCCCACTCGGGCCGCAGCCGGTCGAGCGACGCCGCCAGCGCATACAGGGCGAGGCGCCCGGTGGTGGCCTGCGCCGCGATCTCGGCGAGCCGCAGCCGCAGCGTCTGGTGCTCGATCAGCGGCGTCCCGAACTGGCGGCGCCTGTGCAGCCGCGTGGTGGCGAGCGAGAGGCCGAGGTCGGCGCCGCCGATGAGCTGCGCGACCGAGGCGAGCCGCTCGTGGGTGAGCGCCCACGTCGTGATCAGGAACCCGCGCCCCTCGCGGCCGAGCACGGCCTCGTCGGGCACCTCGGCGTCGATCTCGATGCGAACCGTCTCGAGCCCGCGCATCCCGAGCGGCTTGAGCCGGCGCACCACGCGGAAGCCGTCGCTCGGGACGCAGACCACGCTGAGCGGCGGCCCGATCGCCGAGCCCGCGCTGCGCTCGGCCGCCGCCGAGCCGTCGCCGCTGCGGCAGAGGACGAGCGCGAAGTCGGCCACGGCGCCGAGCGAGGCGAACGCCTTGGTCCCCTTCACGTGCCAGCCGGCGTCGGTGCGCGTCGCGGTGGTCCGCATGCCCAGCAGGTCGGAGCCCTCACCGTCCTCGGTTGCCGCGAAGCAGCCGATCTCGGTGCAGTCGAGCGCCGCCTCGGTGCGCTGGCGCAGCAGGTCGCTCTTGCCGAAGCGGGTGAGCGCGGCCAGGACCACGTCGAGGTGCACGCTCACGCCGACGCCCACCCCGCCGAGCCCCGCGCGGCCCAGTTCCTCGGAGATCACGACCCCCTTGCCGGCGTCGCCGTGCGGGCCGCCCGTCCATCGCTCGCGCGCGAGACCCTCGCCGCCGATGGCCTCGATCGCCGCGCGCGGGAAGCGCCCGCTCTCCTCCGCGTCGGGCACGAGCGGCGCGACCGAGCGCACGCGTTCGGCCACCAGCTCGCGGTACGCGCGAACCTCCTCGCTGTCGATGCCGCCGCTCAGCAGCAGCGGCCGCTCGGTGGCGGTCGCGCTCACGCGCCGACCTCGCTCGGCCTGGCCGCCGGCGCCCCCTCCGGCGTGATCGAGCCCACCACCTCCGCGTCGATCCCCTCCTCCGCGTATATGCGCCACATGACCCGGCGCCTCACCTTGCCGCTCGAGGTGCGCGCGATCGTGCCCGCCCTGCCGCGCAGCAACTCGACGCGCACGGCTCCGCCCGTCTCGTCGGCGAGGATCTGAAGCGCCGTGTCCGCCCACTCGGCGGTCGGCCCCTCGACCACGGCCACCACGGTGTCGCCGTGGTGGCCGCTGCCGGTGAACACCGCGCAGCGGCCGATGCCGATCCCCTCGACGAGCGCGAGCCGCGCCTCGAGGTCCTCGGCGTAGAGCGCGCGGCCGCGGATCTTGATGCTGTCGCCGATGCGGCCCACCACGTACAGCTCGCCGTCGTAGACGAAGCCCGCGTCGCCGGTGCGCACCCCGCCGTTCACGAACTTCGCGGTGTTGACCTCGTCACCGCCCTCGTAGCCGCCGGCCACGCAGCGTCCGGTCACGAACAGCTCCCCAAGGTGCCCCGGGGGCAGGTCCGTGCCGTCCTCGTCGAGCACGGTGAGCGACACCCCACGGTGGGTCGAGCCGCAGCCCACGAGCCAGCCCGACCCGTCACCCACGCTCGCGGAGTCGCCGAGCATGGCCCGGTCGGTCACCACCACCGGCTTGCCCAGCTCGAGCTGCGACCAGTCGAGCTTCACGGCGGTGCCCGTCTTCTGGTGCGAGCGCCCGCACACGAGGAGCGTCGCCTCGGCCAGGCCGTAGCCGGCGATCAGGCTCGAGGCGCGAAAGCCGAACGGCTCGAGCAGCTCGCCGAACTGGCTGAACACCGCGGCGTCGACACGCTCGGCACCCGACACGGCCGCGCGCCAGCCGGAGAAGTTCATCCCGTCGAGCTGGTGCGGCTTCACGCGGCGCAGGATGTGCGCGTAGCCGAAGGTCGGGGAGGCACCCATCGTCGCGCCGCGCTTGCCGAAGCACTCGAGCCAGCGGATCGGGCGGCGGACGAACTGCTCGGGCCGCATCACCCAGACGTGGCCCTGGTAGACCGCCGGCGTGAGCATGGCGCCGATCAAGCCCATGTCGTGGTAGTGCGGCAGCCATGTGGCGATCTGGTCGGAGTAGCGATCGCCACCCAGCCACTCCTCCATGATCCCGATGTTCGCCTCGAGGTTGGACCACGAGATGCGCGTGCCGCGCGGGCGCCCGGAGGAGCCGGAGGTGAACTGAAGGAGCGCGAGCTCGGCGGGCTTCTCGACGGCGAACTCCGAGCTCGTGGGCTCGAGGTCGAACGCGCGTACCGGGCATCGATCGACCCGGTCGGCGATCTGCACCGCGCGCTCGATCAGCTCGAGGTAGCGCGGTGCGGTGACGATCAGCGCCGGGTCCGCCGCCTTGACGAGCGCGGCGATGTGGTTGGCGTAGCCATCGGGGTCCTGGAGGAGGTTCGGCGGCGCGAGCGGGCAGGCGAAGTTGCCGGTCGCGAGCGCCCCGAAGAAGCACGCCTCGAAGTCGGGCCCGTTCGGCAGGATGATCGCGATAGGCGCGTCGCGCTCGCGGCGGTCCGCGGCGATCTTCGCCGCGGCGTCGTGGACCCGCGCGGCCATCTCGCCCCAGTCGTAGTACTCCCAGCCGCCGTCGTCGGTCGCGAAGTGCATCCCGAACGCCGTCTCGGGCGATTCGAGCCAACCAAGCAGGCGACTCATGTCGCCCGTTCGGGGTCCGCTGGACGCCGCAAGCTCGTATTTGCCCCGATGATTCTCTCCCCCGTTCCCCTGATCCCAGGCACGAACCCACCCGACCGGGCGGATTGGGCTAGGTGATACACCATTGACCGATGCAACGTCTCACAGCGGTCCAGCCCGCCCAGCGCCGTCGGCGGGACTTGGCGCGCGGGTCCAGCTAGCTGTAAGACCCGAGGAGGTTGTTCTCACCTAAGCGGGTGACGGGCGGTTGGCGGCCGAGTGCGCCGTGTGGTCGTCGGAGATTGTAAAAGTCGAGCCAGCCCTCGAGTGCGGCCCGGCGCTCACGGCTCGAGCCGTAGATCCTGCCGTAGGCCCAGCCGTCGAGCATCGTGCGGATGAAGCGCTCCGCCTTGCCGTTCGTCTGCGGCCGCCGCGGGCGGGTGCGCAGGTGCCGGACCCCGAGCGCGCGACAGGCGATGGCGTGGGCGGTCGAGACGTAGGCCGAGCCGTTGTCGGTCATCACGCGCTCGACCTGGACGCCGTGAGCGGCAAAGAAGGAGAGCGCACGCCCGAGGAACCCGATCGCGGTGCCGGCGCGCTCGTTCTCGAGCACCTCGACGTAGGCGAGCCGGCTGAAGTCGTCGATCGCGACGTGGCAGAACTCCCAGCCGGCCTTGCGCCGCCGCCGCCCGGCGGCGTCGGTGAAGGAGCCCGTGTAGTGCGAGTGACCGCCCGTGATGCGCTTGCCGGCGCCGCGCTCGATCCGGCCGAGCTTCTTGATGTCGATGTGGACGAGCTCGCCGGGCGCGAGCGCTCGTAGCGGATGACCTGCTCGGAGTCGAGCCGGTAGCGCTTGCCGAGCCCGATCCGGGTGAGGATCCCCTGGACGGTCGTCACCGGCATCGCCAGGACCTCGGCGATCTCGGCGCCGGTCATCCTGGTCGAGCGCCGCAGCAGGGCGATCAGCTGGACGCGCTGCTCGGGCGTGGCGGTTGGCGAGCTGTGCGGGCGGCTCGAGCGGTCGAGCAGACCGGGCTCGCCCTCGGCCCGGTGGCGGCGGGCCCACTTGCGCGCCGTGCGGACGCTGACCTCGGCGGCCTCGGCCGCCTTCGTCAGCGTCCAACCGTCCTCGACGCGGCGAACCAGGCGCCGGCGCTTGTTCAGGCTGAGCTCGGCGTTACCGTGGAGTTTCATCCGGTGTCCTCCTTGGGACTGGTGGCTTCGACACCTCCCAGCCTCCAAGGGGGCCCGGATGAACAACGTCCTCAGGTTCTAGAGCTAGCCGCGCGCGCGGGCCGCGGCTGAGGCCGATCCGGCCGCAGCCGTCGCGCCGGCGCCGCTCGCGACGGCCACCGCACCCTCGGCGGCCTCGATCGCGCTGGCGAACGCGACCTCCGAGAGCAGCCCGCGCGCGGCCGTGTAGTCACCGGCCAGGAAGACCCCGCCGCCGCGGTCGATGCTCGGGCGGTCGCGCCAGGTGCGCCCCGGCAGGTCGAGCGCGCCGGTCATCCCATCCACGACCAGGCGCCGGCGCCAAACCGTCCGCTCGCGCCAGCCCTCGAAGCCGATGTCGGCGAGCGCCTCGAGCCGCTCGGTCGTCGCGTCGGGCGACTCGCCCGGCCTGATGCCGAGGTGGCCCTGGACCAGGTCGTGGCCCTCGGGGGCCAGCGTCTCGTCGGCCGCGGTGTAGCGCTCGAGCCAGCCGCCGCCGTCGAGGTCGAACACGATGAACGGGTCGCCCTTCTGCTCGCGCAGGCCGAGGTCGAGCAGCACGCAGCGCGTGGTGTCCACGGGCAGCTCCTCGCCGAGGAGCTTGCGCGCACGGCGGACCTCGGTGGCCACGATCACCGGCGGCTCGGGCAGCTCCTCGACCTGCTCGTCCGTGTGGATCGCGACCCCCAGCTCGCGAGCGCGCCGCTCGAGCGAGTCCACGAGCGCCTGCCAGCCGCCGGTCAGGTAGCGGTTCTGCGGCACCGACCAGAGCACGCGCGCGCAGCGCTGGCGGATGAACTCCGCCGCGAGCCGCCCCGGGTCGTGGTCGAACGTGAACACGCTCGCGGAGTTCGCGAGCACGCTCACCGCGTCCTCGCCGACCTCGCGCGCGGCCCACTCGGCGAAGCTGAGGTCGCTCGGGGCGCGCTTCTCCCGCAGGCGCAGTCCCTGGAGGAACTCGCTCGGCGGGACGCGCTTGAGGCTGCCCTTGTGCACGAACCGGAGCCCGCGCTTGGGCGAGCGGCTGTACGGCGGCAGCAGGTCGCGCTCCTCGAGCCACGGCCAGGAGCGGCCGTCCGCGTAGAGCACGTGCGCGCCCAGGTTGGCGCGGAAGTCCCCGTCGCGGGTGCGCGCCCGGCCTCCGAGAGCAGGCCCCGCCTCGAAAAGCTCGACCGTGCAGCCCTTCTCGGCGCTCGCGATCGAGGCCACGAGCCCGGCGAGACCCCCGCCGACCACCCGTATATTCGCTCCGCCCGACACGATCGAACGGATCGTACCCGGCCCCCGATGAACTTCGCCGAGATACTCACAGCGTCCGCCGCGGCGCACCCGGACCGACCCGCGGTCTGCCTCGGGCCGGAGCGCGTCACGTACGCGGAGCTGTACGACCGCGCGCTGCGGATCGCGTCCGCCCTACGCGAGCGCGGCCACGAGGCCGGCAGCGTCGTGGCCGTGATGCTCCAGAACGGGCCGGAGTTCGTGGCGGCGTACTTCGGCGTGCTGCTGGCGGGCAGCGTGGTGACCGCCGTCAACCCGCTGCTGACCCCGGGCGAGGTGGACCGGCTCCTGGAGAACGCCGGCGCGCGCACGCTGATCGGCGGCGACCCCGAGCGGCCGCCCGCGCCGGGGGTCACCCGGATCGACCCGGCCGACGCGGCCGCCGCCGAGCCGCTCAAGGAGCCCGTGCCGCGAGCGGACGACGACACCGCCCTGCTCCTGTACTCGTCGGGCACCACGTCCGGGCCCAAGGCCGCCGAGATGACCCACCACAACCTCGTGTGGAGCAGCGACGCGATGGTCGCCGCCGTCGGGGCCCCTTCGGCCGCGCTCTGCGTCGCCCCGTTCTTCCAGGGCTTCGGCCAGGGCTGCGGCATGAACGGGATGCTGCGCGCGGGCGCGACCATCCACACGCAGGAGCGCTGGAACGCCGCCGCGGCGCTCGACACGCTCGAGCACGAGCGCGTGCCCCTGCTCCAGGCCGTCCCCGCGATGTGCCACGACCTGCTCGAGCTCCCCGACGTGCACGAGCGCGACAGGAGCGCACTGCAACTGTGCATGACGGGTGGGGCGGCGACGCCGCTCGACCTGCTGAAGCGCTTCGAGCACGAGTTCGACTGCGAGGTGCTCGAGGGCTACGGCGTGACCGAGGCGCTGCGGGTGTCCATGAACCGCCCGGGCCGGCGCCGCGCGGGCTCGATCGGGGTGCTGCTCGAGGGGGTCGAGCACCGCTTCGTGGACAGCGCCGGCGACGACGTGGTGGACGGGGCCGGCGAGCTCGTGATCCGCGGCCCGAACGTGATGCGCGGCTACTGGGGTCAGCCGGAGGCGACCGCCGAGGTGCTGCGCGACGGGTGGCTGTACACGCGCGACCTCTCGTACGAGGACGAGGACGGCTTCCTCTGGGTGATCGGGCGCGTGGACGACCTGATCTCGCGCGGTGGCTACAAGGTGCACCCGGTCGAGGTCGAGCGGCTGCTGGCCGAGCACCCGGCCGTGGCCGAGGCGGCCGTGATCGCGCTGCCGGACGAGCGGCTCGGCAGCGAGATCGGCGCGGCCGTGGTGGTGGCGGAGGGGCACGAGCTCGACACCGAAGAGCTGCGCGAGTTCATGCGCGAGCGCGTGGCCAAGTGGAAGTACCCGCGGCGGATCTGGGCGGTGCCCTCGCTCCCGCGCGGGATCACGGGCAAGCTCCTTCGGCGCGAGGTGGCCCCGCCCACGCCGGACGAGGACCCCGCCGCGTCGCGCTAGCTGACCTGTCTGGGCAGGTCAGCTAGCCGCGCACCTGCCCGTCGCCCTCGACCACGAACTGGCGCGTGGTCAGGTCGCGCACGCGGATCGGGCCGCGCACCGGCAGCTTCTGGACCGAGTTGCCGAAGTCCGGCCCGAACCCGAGGCCGCGACCGTCCGAGAAGCGCGTCGAGGCGTTCACGTAGACGTACGCGGCGTCCACCCGCTGCGTGAACGCGCGGGCCGTCTCGCCGGACCCGGTCGCGATCGCCTCGGCGTGACCCGAGCCGTACCTCGTCACGTGCTCGACCGCCTCGTCGAGCGAGTCGACCACCCCCACCGCGAGGATCGGCGACTGGTACTCGGCCGCCCAGTCGTCGTCGGTCGCGGCGTCCGCGGGCACGCCGGCGGCGCGCGCGGCGTCGATGGCCCGTGTGTCGCAGCGCAGCTCGACGCCGCGCCCGTGCAGCTCGCTCAGCGCGCGCGGCAGGAAGCCCTCCAGCGCGCCCTCGTGCACGAGCATCGTCTCGATCGACTCGCAGCGTCCCGGCCTGCTCGCCTTCGAGTCGACGGCGACGGCGGTCGCCAGCTCGGGGTCGGCGTCCGCGTGCACGTAGAGGTGGCAGCAGCCCTCGATCGCGTACACGACCGGCACCGAGGCGACGCCGCGCAGCAGGCGGTGGAGCGGATGGCCGCCGCGCTGCTTGAGCAGCGCCACGGTCGCGTGCTGGGTGGCCAGCTCGCGCAGGGAGTCGTCGTCGGTCGCCGGGACGAAGGTCACGGTGGCCGCGGGGAGGCCGGCCGACTCGACCGCGGCGGAGGCGAGCTCGGCCAGCTGCGCGTTCGCGCGGCGCGTGGGGGCTGTTCCCTTCAGGACGGTCGCGTTACCCGCGCGCAGCGCGATCGCGGCCGCCTCGATCGCCGTGTGCGGGCGTCCGTGGAAGGCCCAGGCCACCACGCCGAGCGGCATCCGCCGCTCCTCCACGCGCAGCCCGTTCGCCAGCTCCCGCACCTCGATCGGGTCGGCCACAGGGTCGGGCAGCTCCGCCGCCTCGCGGCAGTAATCCGCCAGCGCGCGCACGCGGCGCGCGTCGAGCTGGGGCTCGCGGAACGCGCTCGCGCCCGCCTGGCGCTGGTCCTCGGCGTCGGCCTCGCTCGCCGCCACCAGCGCGTCGGCGGCGCCGGGGGCCTCGAGCCGCTCGGCCATCGCGAGGATCGCGCGCGTGCGCGCGTGCGCCGAGACTGCGACGACGGAGTGCGAGGCCTCCCTGGCCGCGAGGCACAGGTCGGCCACCGTGGAATGCGCGACCGCCATGGGGCCCGTGAGAGTATCCGTGCACGCTCAGCCGTGATGTAGCGCGAAGGCCGCTTGCGCTCTAGAGTCCCGGCGCGGGGGTGTCGAGCTGAGCACTGAGCAAGCTGACGTCGCGGTCGTAGGCGCCGGTGTGGCCGGTGCGGCGGCCGCGTGCGCGCTCGCGCGCGCGGGACTGCGCACGGTGGTCTACGAGCGCCGCCACCTCGATCGCGACGCCAACCGGGGCGACGCCCTGCACGCCGACGCGGTGGCGCGCGTCGAGTCGTGGGACGCGCTGCCCGCGCTCGAGAACCGCGGGGCCTTCTGGGTGAGGCGCTCGGTCTTCACCACGCCGCGCGGCGCGCCGCGCCTCGAGATGCCGCTGAACGGCGGCGCGCTGCTCATGCTCGCGCACGCCGACATCGAGCTGGGGCTGGCCGAGACCGCCGAGCAGTACGGCGCCGAGGTGCGCGACCAGGCCGTGAAGGAGGCGCACCGCGACGGCGACGGCTGGCGCGTCGTGACGAAGACCGGGGAGGAGCTGCGCGTGCGCCTGCTCGTCGGCGCCGACGGCGCGC
The DNA here is from genome assembly GCA_036382905.1 of Thermoleophilaceae bacterium. Classification (GTDB taxonomy): domain Bacteria; phylum Actinomycetota; class Thermoleophilia; order Solirubrobacterales; family Thermoleophilaceae; genus AC-37. Next base: position 35,292 of record DASVPL010000138.1, read on the forward strand.
GCTCGCTGGTGCGCGAGGCCGCCAGCATCCCGGTCGAGTCCCACCAGTTCGGGCAGAGCACCGTGGTGCTGCACGCCCCGCTGCCGGACTGGCTCGACGACGAGTGCGGCTTCGCGACGATCCACCCCGACGGCGGCGTGCTGATCCTCCCCACCACCCCGCGCGGGCTCTGCCGCGTCGTGGCGCAGGTGGACGACGAGGACCTGCCGCGCTGGCGCTCGGCGGACCCCACCGAGCTGCGCGAGCTGCTGGGAGCGCGTGACTCGCGCCTCGGCGAGCTCGACGTGCAGCGCTACACCGGCTCGCACGTGTACCGCCTCGGCTGGCAGCACGCGCAGCGCTACGTCGCGCCCGGGCTCGCCCTGGTCGGAGACGCCGCCCACGTGACACACCCGAACGGAGGTCAGGGAATGACGCTCGCGGTCTATGACGCCGCCGCGCTCGGGCAGGTCGTCGCTCCAGCGCTGCTGAACGGCAACGGCAACGGCGACGGTCGCTCGCTCACCGCCGCGCTGTGGGAGTACGCGGCCCGGCGCCGGATGCCGAGCTGGGAGTCGCTCGAGCGCGCGAACCGCGTGGCCCGCTTCCAGCGCAAGGGCACGCTGCCCTACGCCGGCTCGGTCGCGATGCTCGGCCTGTTCTCGATCTCCCCTTCGGTGACCGCCCGGCTCGCACGGAGGTTCGGCGGCGAATGAGCGACCGGCGCGTAGCGATCGTCACCGGAGCATCGCGCGGGATCGGCGAGGCCACCGCCTGGCGGCTGGCCGCCGCCGGCTGGCACGTGTTCGCCACCGCGCGCGACACGGCGTCGCTGGAGGGCATGGCGTCGGAGCGGGTGACCCCGCTGCGCCTCGACCTCAACGACGACGACTCGATCCAGGATTGCGTCAACACGGTGCTCACCGACGCGGGCCGCGTCGACGCCCTCGTGAGCAACGCCGGCTACAGCGCGTCGGGGGCGCTCGAGCTGTTCGAGCTCGAGGACGTGCGCAGGCAGTTCCAGACCAACGTGTTCGGGCCGCTGCGGATGAGCCAGCTCGTGCTGCCCGCGATGCGCGCGCAGGGGAGCGGCCGGATCGTGCACCTGGGGACCGTGATGGGGCGCGTCTCGTTCCCCCTGCTCGGCGCCTACTCGAGCAGCAAGGCCGCGCTCGAGTCGCTCAACGACGCGCTGCGGCTGGAGGCCCGCCGCTTCGGCGTGCGGGTGGTCATGGTGATCCCCGGGACCGTCCGCACGGAGTTCGACCAGGTCGCCCTCGACACGCTCGCCGAGCGGATGCCCGACGAGGGATCGCCGCACCGGGAGTCGCTCGAGAAGCTCGAGAAGATGATCTCGGACACGAGCGAGAAGGGCATCCCGCCGGAGGCCGTGGCCGCGAAGGTCCAGGAGGCGCTCGAGGCGCGCCACCCGCGCAGCGTCTACGTGCTCACGCCGGAGGCGCGGCTCGCGATGCGGGTGCTCGCGCGGCTGCCGGTGGCGGTGCGCGACCCGCTGATGCGGATGCCGCTCCGCCTCTGACGGGCGGCTGCGGCTCCGCCTCGAACGCGCGGCCGCGCTCGAGCGCGCGGTTCCGCCTCCGACGCGCGGCTGCGCTCCAGCGCGCGGTCCGCCTCCGACGCGCGGCTGGCCAGCTCCGCCTCCGGCGCGCGACTCGCTCAGGTCCAGCGACCCGAGCCGACCGGCTCGGTGCCCGGCGCCACCTGCTCGCGCAGCTTCTGGCGCTGCACCTTCCACGTGGCCGTGCGCGGCACGTCCGACCACGGCAGCACGACCGGGTCGGCCAGCTCGGGCAGGTCGGCCACGGCACGCTTCCACGCGTCGGGATCGAGCGGCTGCCCGTCCGCCATGTTCAGCACGGGGAGCGGCGGCCCGCCGTTGACGGCCAGCATGACCGCCTCGACCAGCGACGGCATCCGGTCGAGCAGCACGTCCTCGAGCTCCAGGCAGCTCCCCTCGTCGATGCGGTCGACCTCGCGGTCGAGGAGCTGCACCTCGTTGGTGCGCGAGACGACGCCGAGATCGCCCATGTTCCACCAGCCGTCGTTGCGCTTGCTCTGGAAGCGATCGTCCTCGCCGACGTAGCCGAGCGCGCAGCCGCGCTTGTGGACCTCGATCAGCCCGGCGCGCCCGCGGCCGAGCGGCCGGCCGGTGTCGGGGTCCACCGCCCGGACCTTGGTGATGAACGGGACCGGGCGGCCGACCTTGCGCGTGGCCGGCATGCGCCCGCCGCGATCGCGCACAGACCGGCGCGTGTAGATGCCGAGCGTGACCGGACCGGCCTCGGTCTGGCCCCAGCCCTGGACCCACAGCGGGAAGCGCCGCTTCGACGCGTTGAGGAGCGTGCGCACGCTGCGGACGTTGACCGCGTCGAAGGTGTTGATGAACAGGCGCACGTCGCGGAACGGCTCGCCGGGATCGTCGGCCATCGCCTCCCACAGCAGGAACGCGTTCGGCACGGTCTCGATCACGGTCGGCCGGTGCTCGACCAGGAGGTCGCGCACGTTCGGCGCGACGGGGTCGGACAGCATCGTCAGGCGCGGGCCGTTCTTGGTCACGGCCGCGAGGCCCGTGAACACGCGACCGTGCACGAACGGGTCGCAGAAGAGCACGGAGTCGCCGCCCTTGAGCCCGAGGACCGGCCAGCGCTTCGACTCGACGGCCGACAGCGCGCGCAGCGTGGCCGCCGAGTGGGCGACGAGCTTCGGCGTCCCGGTGGTACCCGACGTGTGGGTGATGACCATCGCCTCGTCGTCGGGTCGCGGGGTGAGGGGCGGGATCGACCCGCCGCGCAGGTCCGCGAGCGCCGTCGTTGACCCGTTGGACCCCGGCTCGGCGTCCACCACGATGATCCGCTTCACGAGCTTCGCGACCTCGTCCGAGCCGAGCCCGCACGACTCCATCCGCGCCCGGTCGGTCACCAGCACCGGCCGGTCGAGGCGCGCCAGCAGCTCGCGCGCCACCTCCGGCGAGTGGGTGCACGCGATCTGCGCCGGCACCGCTCCGATGCGCGCCGCCGCGCAGGACAGCGCGACGATGTCGGAGTGGTTGGCCTTGATGATCGCTACGCGATCGCCGGACTCGACGCCGCCCTCGCGCAGCCAGCTCGCCACCTCCCTGACGAACTGCGCCTGGTCCGAGAAGGTCGCGATGTCGCGGTCCGGATCGATGTCCGGCGGGCGGTCGCCGGCCGTCCTCTGGTCCGGGTAACGCTCGGCCGCGTACTCCCACGCTGTCGCGATCCCGCGCGAGAACGGGCCCTTCGCTCGTGCCCCAGCCCCCGCCAGACGTCGCATGCAGCCCCTCTCAGCTCCGATTGCAAGGCAGTCTGGTTATTATGCCGACCGAACGCCCGGCGGGCGCGGAGGGGACGGGGGACTTTGGCTGAGGTCGGAGAGGCAGCGCGCGGCGCGGACGTGCTCGACGTGGGGCGGGACGGCCCCAGCGCGGGCCCGACCACGCACGGCTTCAAAGAGCGCCTCATCGCGTACAAGGACCTCGCGAAGCTCGAGATCTTCGACGTCTACCTGACCGTCCCGCTCGCCGCGTCGCTGCTCACCGCCGACCAGTTCGGGACCGCCGAGAGCATCGCGATCCTCGTGCTGATGCTGTTCACGCAGATCGGCGTCGTCACCGCGGCGTGCGCGCTAGACGACGTGGCCGGCATACGCGACGGCATCGACACCTACACCTACGGGCAGGACAGCAACCTGCGTCCGCTCAAGCGAAAGCCACTGGTAAACAACAGGCTGACCGAGGCTCAGGCGATCCGCTACGCGTACATCGCGGCGGGTGTCGGCGTCGCGTGCGTGGCGGCGGCCTACGCCGTCGCCGACTTCGAGCCGCGCTGGGCGCCGCTCATGGTGGTCGCGATCGTCACCTGCGTCCTCTTCTACTCGTGGGGGCCGAAGCTGAGCTACATCGGCGGCCAGGAGTTCGTCGTGGTCCTGGGCGTGACGTTCACGCTGGCCGGCACCTACGCCCTGCTCACCGGCGGGATGACCTGGACGGTCGTGCTCGAGGGCCTGCTGCTCGGGATCTGGCTGATGCAGCTCACCGCCTTCGCGAACCAGCACGACCGCGAGGGCGACAAGCGCGCGAACCGCGTGACCATGGCCGTGAGGCTCGACCCGTCCACGTACAACCGCTACCTCACGACCCTCTACGTGCTCAGCCTCGTGACGCTCGCGATCGGGCTCGTGACCGAGGAGCTCCCGTGGGAGCTGGCGCCGCTGGCCATCCCCGCCCTCGTCATCCAGTGGATCGCGTTCAACGCGGGGGTCATGCGCGGCGACGGGCTGCGCGCCCGCGCGCTGAGCCTCACGGTCCTGCGCGCCGGCTGGGTCGCCCTGTTCGTCGCGAACCTGGTGGCCTAGAGGAGCTCCGTGGGCGATCTGCTGCTCAAGCTCGACGGGTGGCTCACTCGCCGTCGCAAGCTGGTGATCGGGTTGTGGGTCGCCGCGCTGGTGGTCGCGGCGCCGCTCTCTGCGATCCAGAGCACCGCGCTGACGGAGGGCGGCTTCCAGGTCGAGGGGAGCGACTCCCACACCGCCAACCAGGCGCTGCAGGACGACTTCGGCGAGCGCCAGCCGAACGCGCTCGGCGTGGTGCTGGTGCGCGAGGGGGCGAGCCCGCAGGAGTTCTCGAAGTCCGTGGACGAGTACGCGAAGATCGCCGCCGGCGTGGACAACATCGAGGTCCCGCCCGCGGCGGTCGAGTCCGCGCGCACGCGCGCGCTCACCAGCGACAAGGTGCTGTTCGCGCTCACGGTGATCGGCAACCAGGACGAGAGCGCCGACGCCGCAGTCAAGCTCCGCGACGACCTGAAGGTCAAGGAGGGCGCCCGCGACGGGGTGAGGCCGTACATGATCGGCGCGATGGCGTTCTGGGCGGCGCTACACGAGCTTCAGAAGACCGACGTCCAGAAGGCCGAGCGCGTCGGCGTCCCGATCACGGCGCTGATCCTGCTCGCGACCTTCGGCACCCTGGCCGCCGCGGCGCTGCCGCTGCTGCTCGGCATCGCGAGCGTGGTCATCACCGGCGCGCTCATCTTCCTCGTCGCGCAGGCGCTCCCGATGTCGGTCTACGTGACGAGCTCGGCATCGATGATCGGCATCGGAGTCGCGATCGACTACTCGCTGTTCGTGCTCGCGCGCTACAGACAGGAGATCGCGTCCGGAAGGACCGAGGACGACGCCCGCCGCGAGGCGCTGAGGACCTCCGGGATCGCGGTCGTGTTCTCCGGGCTCACGGTGATCGTGTCGCTCTGCGCGCTCCTCGCCTTCCCCACCGTCGCGCTGCGCTCGATGGCGCTCGGCGCGATCATCGTCGTGTCGATGGCGATGCTCGCCGCGGTCACGCTGATGCCGGCCGTCATGACCATCCTCGGCCCGCGCGTGTACGAGCCGGGCCGGACCGCCGTCTGGCGCGACCGCATCGTCGGGCGCTTCCGCCGCGAGGGCGGCGACTTCTGGGGGACCTGGACGCGGCGCGTGATGGCCCGGCCGATGGTGACCGCGATCCTGGCCGCGCTCGCCCTGCTCGCGCTGGCGATACCCGCCCTAGACGTCGAGATCCGCGAGGAGTCGCGCTCGCAGCTGCCGGCCGGCCACGACGCCATCCAGGGGCTGAACCAGGCCGCGCCGCTGATCGGGCCGGGCGCGCTCGGGCCGTTCGTCGCGGTGGTCCGGTTCAACTCGGGCACCGCCAAGACGCCCGCCAACCAGCAGGCCCTGTCGGCCTACTCGTCCGCCGTCGAGAGCGACCGCGAGGTCGCGTACGTCACACCGCCGCGGCCGTCCGAGGACGGTCGCCAGGCGGCGCTGACGATCGTGCCACGTCACTTCGGCGAGCACCCCGACGCGCAGGCGCTGCTCGGCCGCCTGCGAGCCGACCGCGGCGGCAGGGCGCTGGCCCCCGTCGGCTCGGTCAGCTTCGGCGGCGACGTGGCGATGGTGCACGACTTCGCTGACAACGTCGCCGACGGCGTCTTCCGCGCGTTCCTGATCCTCGTCTGCGTGACGTTCGTGATCATGATGATCCTGCTGCGCTCGATGCTGCTGCCGGTCAAGGCGGTCGTGATGAACATCCTCACGGTGGCCGCGACCACCGGCATCATCGTGGGGATCTTCCAGTGGGGCTGGCTCAGCTGGACCGGCTACGAGGAACCGGGCTACATCGCCGCCGAGGTGATCCCGCTGATGATGGCCGTCGTCTTCGGGCTGTCCATGGACTACGAGGTGTTCATGCTCACCCGCATTCGCGAGGCGTTCATGCGCAGCGGCGACAACCGCGAGGCCGTCGCGAACGGCCTGCGCTCGAGCGCGAGCACGATCACCAGCGCCGCGCTGATCATGGTGTCGGTCTTCTTCGCCTTCGCCGCCGTCAGGATCCCGTCGATCCGGCAGATCGGGACCGCGCTCGGGGTGGCGGTCGCGCTCGACGCGACGCTCGTCCGGCTCGTGCTCGTGCCGGCGACGATGGGCCTCCTCGGTCGCTGGAACTGGTGGCTTCCGACCTGGCTCCACCGCATGCCGCGTGTCCTGCCCGAGGTGGTACCGGAATCGGGAGTGTCCAAGGGGTCCTGAAGTTGGCCGTCGGTACAGAGGGGCAGGGGTCGTACGCGCTGTTCGGGAACGTCGGCGACGAGCAGCTGCGCCGGCTGAAGTCCTCGTCCGCCGTCTGGGACGAGGGAACGCTCCGCTTCCTGATGGGCCTGGGGCTCGCCACGGGCTGGCGCTGCTGGGAGGTCGGTGCGGGCGAGGGCTCGGTGGCGCGCGCGATGGCGCAGGTCGTCGGCCCGACCGGCCACGTGGTCGCCACCGACTACGACCCCCACTTCCTCGTGAGCTCGGCGGCCCAGAACCTCACGGTCATCGAGCACGACGTGGTGACCGAGGATCCGCCCGGCGAGGGGTTCGACCTCGTGCACGCGCGGATGCTGCTCCAGCACCTGCCCGACCGCGAGGAGGCGTTCCGCCGGATGGCCGAGTCCGTCGCGCCCGGCGGCTGGCTCGCGCTCGAGGACTCCGACTGGATCACCTTCCTCGTCGCGCGTCCGGCGATTCCCGAGCTGCGCGTGCTCGCGAGCGCGCTCGACGCCGCCATGGCCGACGCGGGCTTCGACAGCACCTGCGGCTTCGGTAACGTCACGCGCCTGAATGACTCCGGCTTCGAAGACGTGCGCGGGCAGGGCCATGTACTCGTCATGCGCGGGCGCTCGACCGGCGTGACCTGGTACCACCAGTGGGCCGCCTCCCTGCGCGACTCGATGGTCGCGGCGGGTTACCTCACCGACGACGAGTTCGAGCGCGCCGACGCGGTGCTCGACGACCCCAGCGCCGCCTGGCTCTCCCAGACGCTGGTCGCGGCCTGCGGCCGCAAGCCGTCCAAGTAGCACCTGAGCGGATGGCCACACCCGAGGAGACTCCCGACCAGGGCGCGTACGCTCTGCTCACCGAGGTGGAGGAGGTCGACCAGGCGCGCATGCTCCTCTCGGCCGCCTCGGTCTGGGACCAGGGAACGCTCCGGCGCATGTGCGACCTCGGCATGACCGAGGGCTGGCGCTGCTGGGAGGTCGGGGCGGGCGAGGGCTCGACCGGGCGGGCGATGGCACGGGTGGTCGGCGAGTCCGGACACGTCGTGGTGAGCGACATCGACACGACCCTGCTCGACACCGCCGGCCTGGCCAACGTAGAGGCGGTCCAGCACGACGTGGTCGGCGACGACCCGCCCGGCGGCCCCTTCGACCTGGTGCACGCGCGCTGCCTGCTGCCGCACCTCCCCGAGCGCGAGGAGGCGTTCGCGCGGCTGGCCTCCGCCGTCGCGCCCGGCGGCTGGCTCATGCTCGAGGACACCGACTGGGCCACCTTCCTGGTGGCTCACCCGCCGATGCGGGAGTTCGAGCTCCTGCGCGCGGGGCTCGAGGCCGCGATGGCCGAGGGCGGGTTCGACAACACCTGCGGCATGGGCAACTTCCACCGGTTGCGCGGCGCCGACTTCGAGGACGTGCGCGGGGAGGCGGAGGCCTCGGTCATGCGCGCCGGCTCCCCGGGCGTCACCTGGTACCACCACTGGTCGGGCCGGCTGCGCGAGCAGATGGTCGCCGCGGGGCACATCACGGACGCCGAGTTCGAGCTGGCGAACGCGCGCTTCGACGATCCGGACGCCGTCTGGCTGTCGCAGACGATGATCTCGGCGTCGGGCCGCAGGCCGCTGGAGTAGCCGGCTCAGGTCCAGCGTCCGGCGCCCGCCGTGGCGGTCCCCGGCAGCAGGTGCTCGCGCAGGACGTGCCGCCTGACCTTCCAGGTGGCGGTGCGCGGGAACTCGTCCCAGCGGATGAAGACGGGATCGGCCAGCGGCGGCATGCCGGCGGTCGCGGCGCTCCAGGCGGCGTCGTCGATCGGCTCGTCGTCCGCGGTGCTGACAACCGGGACGGGCCTGCCGTCGCGCACCGCGAGCACGATCACCTCGGTGGCCCTCTCGAGCCGCTCGAGCAGGGTGCTCTCGACCTGGATGCAGCTCGCGTCGGCGATCCGGTCCACCTCGCGGTCGATCAGCCGGATCGTGCCCGAGCGGTTGACGATCCCGAGGTCGCCGAGGTTCCACCAGCCGTCCCTGCGCTTGGCCAGGTAGCGCTCGTGCTCGCCGACGTAGTCGAGGCACGGGTCGCGGCGCACCTCGAGCAGCCCGACGTTGCCGCGGCCGACGGGCCTGCCGGTGTCCGGGTCGACCGCCCTCACGCGGGTTAGGGGGGAGACGGGGATGCCGCGCGCCTCCGCCACCCGGCGGCCGCGGCCGGGCCGGACGGAGCGGCGCGTGAACAGGCCCATGGACACGGGCCCGGACTCGCTCTGCCCGAGCGCCTGCACCCACACGGGGAAGCGGCGCCCCGACGCATTCAGCAGGACGCGCACGGTGCGGGTGTGGATCGGGTCGAACGTGTTGAAGTACAGGCGGACGTTGCGGAACGGTCCGGCCGGGTCCGCGGCCAGCGGCTCCCAGCTCAGGAACGCGTTCGGCGCGCTCTCGACGATGGTGGGCGCGTGCTTGACCAGCACGTCGCGTACCGCGGTCGGGTCCGGGTCGGCGACGAGCACGAGCTTCGGTCCCGAGCGCGCCGCGCCGACCAGCCCGGTCGTCAGGCGGCCGTGGAAGAACGGGTCGGCGAACGCGACGGTGTCCTCGCGTCGCAGCCCGAGCACCGGGACGCGGCGCGTCTCGTAGCGCGCGGCGGTGGCGACCGTGCGCGCCGAGTGCACGACGAGCTTCGGCACCCCGGTCGTGCCCGAGGTGTGCATGATCACCATCGGGTCGTCGTCGGCGCGGACCTGGACGGGGGGCGCGCTCGCGCCCTTCAGCGAGGGCAGCGCGATCACGTCGTCGCCGAGGTCGTCCACCTCGTCCTCGACAAGGAGCGTCCTGGAGGTCAGCGCGCGCAGCCGCTCGGCGTCGAGCTCCCCCGCGCGCAGCCGCTCGCGATCGGCGATCAGCACAGGGCGGTCGAGCCGCGAGAGCATGGTGGCCAGCACGTCGGGCGGGTGCGTCCACGCCAGCGGTGCCGGGATCGCGCCGAGGCGGGCGGCCGCGCAGGCGAGCGCCACGACGTCCGAGTTGTTGCCCTTGAAGATCGCGACCCTGTCCCACGGGCGGACGCCCGCCTCGTGCAGGCGGCCGGCGAGGTCGCGCACGAACTCCGCCCAGCTCGCGTACGTGCCCTCCAGCGGCCGCGCCGGATCCACGTCGGACGCGCGCGTGTCGATCACCTGCTGATCGCCGACCCGCTCGGCGGCGTCCTCGAGGAGCGTGCCCAACCGGGCCATCCGGGCATCGCGCGTGCGTCCGAGCATCAGCGTGCCGCACCCGCTCGGCGACGGCGCCGGCGCGGCCGCGTCCGGCTCGCCCCGTCCGAGCCGGCGATCAGGCGCCGCCCGAACCTGCGCTCGGCCGCGTGCACCGGGCCGAGCGCGCCCGCGGCGCCCGCGCGCTGGATCATCGCCGACATGCGCGAGAGCGCGGAGCTCTCGCTCGCGTCCATCCCCGCCCGGATCCGCTCCGTGCACCAGTCCACCGTGTCGCCGAGGGTCTCGTCGAGCGGGCGGGCGCGGTAGCCGAGGTCGCGCTCGGCCTTGCGCGAGCTGAAGCGCGTGTTGCCGCCCATCAGCGTGAGCGTCTCGGCCGGCATCGGCATCGGCAGGCGCGCTCGCTCACCCGCGCGCGCCGCCGTCGCGAACGCGGGCGGCAGCACGAAGACCGGGTGCCGCACGCCGGAGCGCTCCGCGAGCCGCTCGATCAGGTCCGCCCACGCGATGTCGTGGCCGCCGAGCACGTAACGCTCGCCCGGCCGCCCCCGCTCCGCCGCGAGCACGTGGCCCTCGGCCACGTCGCGGACGTCCACGAGGTTGGTGTCGCCGCCCACCACGGCGGGCAGCCGCCCGCGCAGGTACTGGCAGACCACGCGGCTCGATCCGCCCGAGTCCTCGGGCCGGACCGGCGGGCCCAGCACGTAGCCCGGGTGGACCACCACGACCTCGACGCCCAGCCTGCGACCGGCCTCGAGCGCTCCCCGGTCGCCCTCGCGCTTCGACTCGGGGTAGACGAGCGGCACGCGCGACTCGACGCGGTCCTCCTCGTCGCCCGTGCGGCCCGGCGGAGCGAACCCGAGCGCGAGCACCGACGAGGTCACGACCACTCGCTCGATGCCGGCTCTCGCGGCCGCCTCCACCACCCGCGCGGGCCCGGCCGTGTTGGCCTCCCACGCGCTGCCCGACGGCGGCGAGCCGACGGCCCCGGCGCAGTGCACGATCAGGCCGGTGCCGCGCACGGCCGCGTCGATCGCGTCGCGATCGAGCACGTCGGCCCTGACCGGCTCGGCACCGAGCTCGCGCAGCCGGTCCTCACCGCCGCCGCGGTACGTGCCGCGCACCTCGTGACCACGCTCGACCATGAGGCGCACCACGTGGGCGCCGACGAACCCGGCAGCCCCCGTTACACAGACGCTCAGGCCCGCTGACATGCTCTCCCCCCGTCGCCCCAGATGAGGGCGCACAAGCTACTCACTTCACCCGAGCGCGACGAGGTTGGCGCAGAAGAGCCCGAGCCAGCCGACGCGGTAGGCGAGGTGGCAGAGCCGCCGGGCCAGCAGGGGCTCGCCGCGCCAGAGACCGTCGCGCAGCGCGCGGTGCTGAATCGCGAAGCAGGGGACCAGGAACAGGACGACCCACCAGTCCAGGGCACCGAGGACGATGCCGGTGAGGAGGACCGTCCAGCCGAGCGCGAACAGGCCGAGGATGTAGCGGCGGTTGCCCTCGGCCGAGAGCCGGACGGCCATCGTCGCGCGCCCTGCCTGGCGGTCGCCCTCCAGGTCGTGGAGGTTGGCGAACGTCACCGGCTGCATGAGCCATATCCCGAGCAGCAGGCCCTCGGTGGCGACCGCGCCGCTGAGGCTCCCCTCGATCACGGCGTAGGTCCCGTAGATCGCCACCGCTAGCCCCGAGATCACCACGATCTCCTGCCCGCCGCGGTAGCTCAGCTTCGGCCCCGCCGAGTAGGTCACCACGAGGAACGCCGCCCCCGCCGCGGCGAACGGCACCCAGAGCGGCTCGAAGTCGGCGATCGCGAGGCCGGCGACGAACGCGATCGTGGCCACCGTCGCTGCGAAGTACGCGTAGCCCTTGGCCTGCTGCTCGGTGAGCCTGCCGTCGAGCAGCGGCTTGCGCGCGCGCACGCGGTGCTCGCTCGGCGCGGCGTAGTTCACGACGTCGATGCCGTCGCGCACGCCGGCCACGTCGTCGAGGGCCGACTCCACGGTCCGGAAGCCGACCTGGGTCACGAGGCTCAGGGCGAGCAGGCCGAGCGCGTACCCGGACGTCCGGTGGTCCGGCTCGAGCGCGGACCAGACGAGCGGGACGGACAGGAACGCTCCCCATTCGGTGAGCTTCGCGAGGTCCTTGTACGCGAGCAGCCGTTCAGTCAGCGGCACGGTCCCCCGTCAGCTCGCGCTTCAGGACCTTGCCCGTCGCGTTCCGTGGGAGGCGCTCCATGAAGACGACGTCGCGCGGCACCTTGTAGCGCGCGAGGTTCTCGCGCACGTGGTCGCGCACGTGATCCTCGGTCAGGCCGGCGCCGGGACGCGCGACCACGAACGCTCGCAGGCGCTGGCCGAACTCCTCGTCGGGCACGCCCGTGACCGCCGCCTCCTCGACGGAGGGGTGGCGTGCGAGCACCTCCTCGACCTCCGCGGGGAAGACCTTCTCGGCGCCCGAGATGACCATCTCGTCGTCGCGGCCGTCGATCAGCAGGCGCCCGCCGGCGTCGATGTGGCCGAGGTCGCCGGTCGCCATCATCCCGTCGATCACCTCCTTGCCGCCGCCGCCCGTGTAGCCCTCGAACTGGACGGCGTTGGAGACGAAGATCCGCCCGGTGGTCCCGGCGGGGGCCTCGCGCCCGGCGTCGTCGAGCACCTTCACCGACGTGCCGAGCGGCGGGCGCCCGACGCAGCCGGGTGCCGCGCGCAGGTCATCGGGGTCCGCGATCGTGGCCTGCGCGACCTCGGTGGACCCGTAGACGTTGTAGAGCACGTCGCCGAGCACGCCGCTCGCCTCGGCGCACAGCTCGGCCGACAGCGGCGAGCCGCCGACCGCCACGACCCGCAGCGCCGCCAGGTCGCGCCCGCGCACCTCCTCCTCGCCGAGGGCCAGCAGCCGCCGCAGCATCACGGGCACCACGACGAGGGTGGTGCAGCGCGTGCGCTCGAGCGTGTCGAGCACGGCCGCCGCGTCGAAGCGCCGCCGGAGTACCAGCCGTGTGCCGAGGCCGAGCGTGAGCGACGCGGTCAGGAGGCCCCACGAGTGGAACAGCGGGGGCGCGACGTAGGTGACCCCGCCGGCGCGCAGCGGGATCCGCGACAGGAGCGCCGCGGGCACGGTCAGAGTCTTCGGCTGCCCGCGGTTCGCGCCCTTCGGCGTACCGCTCGTGCCGCTCGTGAGGATCACGACGCGGCCCGGCCGCTTCGGCGCCGGGAGCTCCGACCCGTCGGCCGACGCGATCAGCTCCTCGATCGTGGGCTCGCCGGGAGGGCCCTCGGGCAGCTCGGTCCACGCCCGCACTCCCTGGCGGCCGCGGCGGGCGTCCGCCGTGCGCTCGGCGAACTCGTCGTCGTAGACGAGCGTCGTCGCACCCTCGCGCTCGAGGATCTCGGCGAGCTGCGGGCCGGCCGAGTCGGTGTTGAGGAAGATCGCGCGGGCGCCGTGCTTCGCCGACGCGAACGCGGCGTCGAGGATGAAGCGGTGGTTGCGGCAGAGGATGGCGACGCCGTCATCCTGCCTCACGCCGAGCCCCCCGAGCGCGCGAGCGAGCGAGTTCGACCGCGTGTGGAGGGCCGCGTAGTCGAGCTGGCCAAGCTCGTCGTCGAGGGCGATCGCGCTGCCGTGGCGCAGGGCGCCGATCCGGGAGATCGCGCCGATCTGCCCGAACGCGCGCATCGCCCGGAGCATCTGGAGGAGGTGGTCCGGGCGCGCGAGCGGCAGCATCCCCGCGCGCGCGAGGACCACGAAGGACCTGACCTCGTTGCCCGCCGCTCGGGCGAGACGTCGTGCGGAAGCGGCCGTGAGCATGGCGGCGCGGGATTCGATCACATCGCGGGGCGGGGCGGGGAGCCGTGCCGAAGATGGCGCGTTCCGTATCCTCCGCGCGCACATGAGCGTCGCCCCGCGGACGCCCAGGACCCGGCCGCTCAACCGCCTGCGCCTCGTGTTGGACCCTGCGCTCACGCCGGCGAACGCGCTGGACAAGGCCTGCGACGCGCATCCGGACCGCGCGATCTTCCACCCCGACGCGGACTCCGGCTTCGCGGCGCTGCGCGGGCGGGCGATCACCCCGCGGCAGCTGCTCGTCTTCGCCGGCGGGCTCGGTGAGCTGCTGCGCGACGGCATGGGCATGCGCGCGGGCGATCGCGTCGCGGTGATCAAGACCAACCACGTGGACTACTTCTTCCTCGTGCTGGCGATCGTCCGGGCCGGCGGGGTCGCGGTGCCGATCAACCCGGGCATCCGCGGCGAGCGGCTGGAGCGCTACCTCCGCCATACCGGCGCGCGGATCGTCCTCACCGACGCGCCGACGTTCGCGAGCTGCGTGGGCGACCCCGAGCGCATGCCGTCGGTCGAGCGGTGGGGCTTCCCGGCGGCGCCGGCGGGGTTCGGGGCCTCGCACGTCTCGATCGACTCCGAGCTGCCGGCCGCGGGCGCGCCGGCGCCGCCCGCGCCGCTGCGCCGCGTCGACCCGGTGGTGATCGCCCACACCTCCGGCACGACCGGATTCCCGAAGGGCGTGGTTAGCACGTCCGGAACGCTGGCGGCCGGGATCAAGGGCCACTACGTGGACGAGCCGGTCGCCACCGGCAACCGCACCGGGATCGCGGGGCACTTCAACCACCTCGTCTACCAGAGCGGCCTGTTCGCGACCCTGCTCAGCAGCATGCCCGTGTGGACTCTGAGCCCGGACGACGCGGCCGGGGCGCTGCGGGCGATCGAGCGCGAGCGGCTGAACTTCTTCTTCGCGTTCCCCGACGTGTACCTGCGCATGTACCACGAGGGACTGGCGGGCCACGACCTGCGCTCGATGCGGCTCTGGGTGACGACCGCCGACGCCTCGCACGACGTGCACATGCGCGCGTTCTGCCGCACGGGCGCGTACCTGCGCGTGCTCGGCGTGCCGCTTATGCGCTCGGCGTTCATCGAGGTGCTGGGGAGCACCGAGGTCGGGTCCGCGGCGCTGCGGCGGATCCGGCTCCCGTTCGCACGGCCGCGCTCCGACCGCCCGATCGGGCGGCGGACCCCGGGCGGCCCGCGCGTGAGGATCGCGCGCGAGGACGGGCGCACCGTGTGGCGGCCGGGCGCGGTCGCGCGCGTGGAGGTGCGCGGCCCCGCCGTCTTCGCCGGCTACTGGGACGAGGCGGCGATGCGACCGGCGCCGCGCGAGCGCGCCTGGGCCTGGACCGGCGACGTCGGCTACCGCGACCGGCTCGGCGTCTTCCACCACCTCGACCGCGCGGCGGACGTGGTCGACACCCGCGCGGGACCGGTCTACACGCTCCCGGTGGAGGAGGTGCTGCTCGAGCATCCGGCCGTGGGCGAGGTGGCCGTGATCGGGCTGCCGCATCCGGACGGCGGTGAGCTGCCGGTGGCCGTGGCGCACGCGCGGCCGGGGGCGACGCTCGACGCCGGCGAGTGCCTGCGCTGGGCGCGCACGCAGCTGACGCTCGCGGCGCCGCTCGCGGAGGTGGTGGTCGTCACGCCGGAGGAGATGCCGCGCGGGCTCACCGGCAAGGTGCTGAAGCGCGAGCTGCGCGAGCGCTACGCGGACCGCCTCGCGGCGCCGGCGGGCGCGGCGGCCGGCGAGCTAGCCGATCAGGCGGGCGCCGCGGCGCAGGAGTGACGGCGGCAGCCGGTGCTGGAAGCGCAGCGACTGGTCGCCGAGGTCGTACACGGCCGGACGCAGCCTCCGCCGCAGCTCCCCGAGCGACTCGTCGAGCACGTCGAGCACCCGCTCGATCTCGTCGCGCTCGACCGTGAGCGGCGGGTAGAGGCGCAGCACCGGGGTGCGCGCGACCGACAGCGACAGCGCCCCCAGAACTCCACGCTTGAGGAGCTGTAGCCAGAGCGCGTTCTCGACCACGCGGTTGCGCAGCCGCAGCCCGACCATCAGTCCGCGGCCGCGCGCGTCGTGCACGAGCTCCGGGTGGGACCGCGCGATCCGCTCGAGCCCGTCCAGCACCACCGGCCCCAGCGTCGCGGCGCGCCCGGGGAGGTCGTGCTCGACGATGAAGTCGAGGGCGGCGTTGGCGGCCGCGCACACAAGCGGCGAGCCCGCCGACTCGGACGGGCGCTCGGCGGCGGCGGCGGCGAGCGCGTCGCTGCCCGCGAGCAGGCCCTCGCGGACGGCCGTGACGGCGATCGGTGTGTGGCCCCCGGTGATCGCCTTCGACAGGACGATCATGTCGGGCACGATCCCGTCGCGCTCGACGGCGAACATCGTGCCGGTGCGGCCGAAGCCGGTCTGCACCTCGTCCACCACGAGCAGAGTGCCGGTCGCGTCGCAGTGCTCGCGCAGCGCGGCGAGGTAGCCGTCGGGCGGCACCGAGAGCGTGCCTCCGCCAAGGATCGGCTCGACCACCATGGCGAGCACGCCGTCGCCGATCGCCTCGGCGGCCGCCGCCGCGTCGCCGTGCGGGACGAACGACGTGCTCGGCCACGACCGGCCGAAGGGAACGCGCAGGTGCTCCTGGCCCATCACCGCGAGCGCTCCGAGCGTCTTGCCGTGGTAGCTGTCGGACGCGGCGACGAGCCGCCTGCGGTCCGGCCGCGCCAGGCGCGCGGTACGCAGTGCGATCTCCATCGCCTCGGAGCCGCTTCCGGCCAGCGCGATCCGGTCGAGGTCGCCGGGCAGGAGCTCGGCGAGCCTGCCGATCAGCGTGGCGGCCGGCGCGGTGCGGAGCAGCGGCGGCGCGCTGGCGAGCGTGTGGAGCTGGTCGAGCACGGCGGCGCGCACGGCGCCGTTGCCGTGGCCGACCCCGAAGACGCCGTGGCCGCCGGAGAAGTCGAGGTACTCGCAGCCCTCCTCGTCCTGGAGGACCGCGCCCGACCCCGCCAGCTCGACCGGCGCCCCGTAGGCGTCGAACATCCGCGCGAGGCTCGGGTTGTAGTGGCTGCGGTAGGCGCCGAGCAGCCGGTCGCGCATCAGGCCCGCACCGCCGCGGTCTCCGCCGCGCCCGCATCCGCATCCTCGACCGACCGCAGCGCTCGCTCGAGTGCGGCGAGCCCGCGCTCGAGCTCCTCCGCCCCGATCGCGAGCGGCGGGCGCAGCGCGATCCATCCGGCGCCCGTGCCGGTGGCCCCCGCGCCCACGAGCGCGCCGGCCGCGGCCGCCGCGTGCTGGAGCTCGTACGCGAGGTCCGGGTCGCGCACGCGAAAGCCCGCGAGCAGCCCGCAGCCGTCGGGGTCGAGCACGAGCTGCGGCCGCTCGTCGCGCCAGCGCTCGAGTTGTTCCATCAGCCGGGCCCCGTGGCCGGCGCAGGCCCGCTCGAGCTGCTCCTCCTCGACCGCGTCGAGCACCGCCAGCGCCGCGGCGCACGCCACCGGGCTGCCGCCCGTGGTCGAGGCGTGCAGCACCGGGTCGCGCCGCCCGTAGACCCGCTGGTTGACGTGCCGCGTGGTGAGGTAGGCCGCGACCGGCAGCGCGCCGCCGCCGAGCGCGCCGCCGACCACCAGCACGTCCGGGGCCACCCCCTCGCGCTCGACCGCGAAGCGGCAGCCCGTGCGGCCGAGGCCGGTGGTCACCTCGTCCACGATCAGCAGCGCGCCCGCGCGGGTCGCCATGCTCCGCAGCCCCGTGAGGTAGCCGTGCCGCGGCACGCGCACGCCGGCACCCGTGGCCACGGGCTCGACGATCACCGCCGCCGTGCGCCGGTCGATCGCGTGCGCGGCGGCGTCGAGGTCGTCGTACGGCACGCGCGCGACCTGGACGGGCGCGTCCGCGATCGTGGCGCAGACCGTGGCCGCGTCGCTCACCGCGCGCGCTCCGAGGGTCGAGCCGTGGTAGGCGCCCGACATGGCGACCACGCGGGTGCGCCCCGGGCGGTAGCCGCGGGCGAGCTTGAGCGCCCCCTCGACCGCCTCGCTGCCGGAGTTGCACGGATAGGTGACCGAGAGCGTGCCGGGCGCGACCCGGGCCATGCGCTCGACGAGGGTGGCGAGCGGGCGGCTCAGGAAGTGCCGGCTCGACAGCGGCATCTCGCGCATCTGCGCCTCGACGCACTCGAGCACGCGCCGGTCGCCGTAGCCGAACCCGCCGGAGGAGAGGTCCACGAGCTCACGGCCGTCGGACGTGCGAACGGTGGCGCCGGCGGCGGACACCGCCACGCCCGCGTCGAGCGCCTCACGCCGGAGCGCGCCCCAGGGAGCCGCGTGCTCGACGTACGCGGGCTTCACCGAATCTTGCGCGAGTGGACGCACGGTAGACCGCCCCAGCCGCTCGACGCGACCGGGGCGCTCGACCCTCTACGTGGTTGTTCCGGACCTCCGCAGCTCGTCCGCCACGAGCCGCGCCAGCAGCTCGTAGTCGATCGGCTCGTAGCGGCCCCCGTACACGGGCCGGTCGGGATCGGGCCGCAGCTCGTCGAAGACGCGCCGCGACGAGTCCGCGAGGCTCTCGTAGAACTCCGCGTTGCCCTCCGCGAACGCCTCGAACGTGCTGCGCCCCAGGCCCTGGGCGTCCACCGCCTCGGGCTCGAGCTCGGCGTTGAAGCGCTCGAACGAGTCGGCCACCGCGGCCCCGAGGCTGCGGTAGAACTCGCCGGTCGCGACGAGCGTCTGGCGGGTCGCCTCGCACGAGTCGTAGCCCGCGCGCCGGCGGCGCTCACGGCTCTCGAACGAGCTGCGCCTGCGGGCCTCACGGTCGGCGAACGACGCCCGCCGCGCTGCCGCCCGCCGCTCGTAGGCGGCGCTCTTCTCGGCTGGATCGGTGCCCTCGCGCGCCGTCCCGGGCTCGTCGCCTATGGCGGCGGGCCGGTCCGGGGGCGGGTCTCCTATCGAAGTCATCTCCACCCTCTCCGGTCACTCATCGTGCGCCCCTCCGGAACTCGCGAGCGAGCCTCCCGAGGAGCAGAGTTGCAAACGTGCCGAACGCTACCACCAGCCAAAGCGGTGGGCCGAGACCCTCCTCGAGCCGGTCCCAGCCGCCGCCCTCGAACAGGAGCGGAGCGACCGTCACGCTGCCGATCAGCGCGAGCGTGGCGAGGGCGACCGCCGCGCGCGCGTACGAGAACAGGAGCCCGCCGATGCGCTCGGCGCGGTCGCGCTGCTGGCGGTACTCGCGGCCGACGCCAGGGAGACCGGACTCGACCCAGTCGCTCAGCGCGGCGAGCGTGCGCGGGGCGTCGACGGTCGCGCGCACGGCGGCGTTGATCGTCGCCGGCGAGGTGATGCGCCCGAGGCGCTCGCCGCTCTGGCGCCACAGCTCGTCGGCCACGAAGCGCCGCACGATCGGGACCCAGTCGATGCCCGGGTGGAGCTTGAGCATCACGATGTCGGCCACGAAGATCGAGCGGTAGAGGCGGACCAGCCCGGTGGGGAGCCTCAGCCCCGCGCGCCGGACGGCGTCGAAGATGCGCAGGAAGACGAGGCCGCTGCTCTTCTCGAGCAGGCTCGCGGTCGGCGCCTGGGACGACGAGGTCCAGTCGCGGAACAGCTCGATGATCTCGGCCTCGAAGGTCGAGAGGTCGATCGGGGGGAGCGGCTCGAGCGTGTCCAGCAGGTGCTGGTAGGCCTCGTAGACGTTCCCCTCGGCGACCGCGTGGCGCATCCCGAACTGCGCCCGCCAGAGCCGCTCGTCGAGCCAGCCGAGCATGCCGAAGTCGATCCACCCGAGCGTGCCGCCGGGCATCACGATCAGGTTGGCCGCGTGGGGGTCGGCGTGGAAGATCCGGTGGCGCATGCTCTGCTCGAGGATCGAGCGCATCACCAGCTCGGCCGTGCGCTCGGGGGAGATCCCCATCTCGGCGAAGCGGGCCAGCGCGTCCCGGTCGCCGGTCTCGAGCGCGGCGATTAGCGCGGCGACCGACACCCCCTCGAGCCGCTCCATCGTGAGCACGCGCCGGCCGCACAGCTCGGGCACGAGCGCGGGGCTGTAGTGGTCCACGCCGTCGGCGAGCATCGCCTCGTGCATCTCCCACACGTTGCGGGCCTCGCGGCGGAAGTCGAGCTCCTCGCGCGTGAGGCGGATCAGCTCGCGCACGAGCCGCCTCAGGTCGAGCTCGCCGAACGCGCCGAGCCCGCCGAGCAGCCGCGCGCCGAGCCGCATGTACACGAAGTCCACGCGGAATCGCTGCGGCGTGCCGGGGCGGATGACCTTGACCACGACCGACTGGCCGTTGTGCAGGCGCGCCGCGTGGACCTGCGCTATCGACGCCGCCGCGAGCGCCTCGGGCTCGAGCTCGCCGAAGCAGTCCTCGATCGGCACCTGGAGGTCGTCCTCGATCACCTGCACGACCGTCTCGAAGGGGACGGGCGGCAGGCGATCGAGCAGCTTGGAGAGCTCCTCGCAGTAGCGCGCGGGGAGCAGGTCGTAGCGCATCGCGAGTATCTGCCCCAGCTTCACGAACGCGGCGCCGGTCGACTGGAGGTACCAGCGCACGAGCCGCGGGCCGGAGCTCGGGCTCACCAGCCGGTGGAGGGCGAAGGCGACCGCGAACGCGGTGCTGAACGCGACGATCCGGATCGAGCGCGCGACGAACAGCAGCGGGAGCGGGAGCTGCCGCGGGCGGCGGCGGGTAGCGCGCGGGCGCGGACCCGGGTCCTCGGCGAACCCGTCGAGGTCGGGGACGCCGGCGGGCGCGGCGAGTTGCGGCTCGTCCCGGGCGGGTGGTGTCCTGAGGTCGGTCAACTTCTCCACGCGGACGCCCGACTTCGGTCGCAGCCCGCGCGCGTAACCTAGCCCGCCGGGGCCGCGCGCGCAGTTGTTGCGAGCGGCCGCCCAGCCGCTAGGCGTGCTGCACGGCGCCCGCCGTGCTCGCGACCAGCGCCCGCGCGTGCGCCTCGACCGCGTCCGCGAGATCGCGGAGGCCGGGCCGCGCGCCGGCGGGGAGAGCGGCCCGCGCGCGCTCGGCGTAGAGCGCGACCTGGTCGGCCGCCCGCTCGATCGCCCCGGTCGCGCTCGCTCGCGCGATCACCTCGTCGTGGCGGTCGAGTACGTCGTCGCCGCTCAGCAGCCTCCCGAGCGCGGCATCGTCCGCCGCGGCCCACAGCACCGGCAGCGGGTAGGCGCCGAGCGACAGCTCGGTTCCCGCCGGGCGGTTGGTCGGCTCGTCGCCATCGAGCAGGACCGCGAGGTCCTCGGCCAGCCGCACGGCGACGCCCAGTTCGCGACCGTAGGCGACGAGGTCGGCGATCGCGGCGGCGGAGAACCCGGCGCTCTCCCCCGCGAAGCGCAGCGACAGCTCGAGCAGCGTGGACATCCGGGCGCGGGCCGTCTCCACGACGGCCTCGGGCGCGCGCGCGAGATCGAAGAGCGAGCGGCTCTCGACGAACTGCGCGTCGCAGATCGCCTGGATCGCGCGGCCCGTGGCCGCGGCGAAGCCCGACCCGGCGGCGGCCGCGTGCCGGCTCGCCCGGCTGAGCGCGAAGTCGCCGACCAGCAGGCACATCGCGTTGTTGGCCTGGCCGCCGCGCGTGCGCGGCCGGTCGTTGACCTCGCGCGCGACGTTGGTCCCGGCTCGCACCAGCTCGGCGGCGGCCGCGGCGCTCATCGACCGCGGGTCGTCGTGCCCCCCGCCGTCGCGGGTGAGCGCGGCGGCTACCGACAGGACGGGCCCGAGGCCGCGCCGGACCTCGCTGTGGAGCAGCTCCGCGGCGACCGGGAACGACGTCGCCACCGTGTCGAGCACGAGGTGGTTCAGCCTCTCGAGCCACTCGGCACCGGGCCCGCCGCGGAGGACGCCGCCGGCGACCGTCTCGGTCAGGCTCGGCTGGTCCTCGGGCGAGGTGACGACGTTGCGCATCGTGCGAACGAACGGATGGGCGCTCGTCTTCTGGCGGTAGTCGTCCACCTGGTGGCGGCGCCGGTCGGCCATGCGCAGCGGCAGACCGACGTCCTGCCCGAGTCGCGGGAACCGCCGCGCCAGCGCGCGCCCGGCGCCGAGGCCGGCGCGCCCGTTGCGGGACCGCTCGTGCACGAGCTCCGCGATCATCTCGGCGCCGTGCAGGGCGTAGGCGATGCCCTCGCCGCTGACGGGGTCGGTGGTGCGGGCGGCGTCGCCGATCAGCACGACCCCGGGCGCCTCGCAGCGGCCCGGGTCGAACTGCACGCCCAGCGGCGCGCCAAACAGCTTGCTTCGCTCCTCGATGTCGCCGTAACGGGACCGCTCGCGGGTGCGGAGCTGGTCCACGAACGCGGCCAGCACGTCGCGGATGCGCTTCGGCGAGGACACGCCGTCGGCGCGCCAGTAGCCGACGCCGATGTTCGCGGTGTGGCGGTCGATCGGGAACACCCACCCGTAGCCCGGGAACCTCAGGTCGCCGAGCTCGAGCGGCATGTAGGCGTTGAAGACCGGAGCGACCTCGTGCTCGCAGCGGTAGTAGGCGCGCACCGCGTACGCGCCCGCCGTCTCGCTCCGCCGCGAGCGGCCGATCTGGCCGATCTGGCGGGCGAGGCGGGAGGTGGACCCGTCCGCGGCCACGACAAACCGCGCGCGGAGCGCGACGTCCCGGGGCTCGGCCCGGCGCGTGACCAGGACGGTCTGCTCCTCCCCCGCGACCATGCTCGTGGCCCGCGCCTCCAGGAAGCGCGCCCCGCGCGCCCGCGCGAGGTCGAGCAGCGCCGAGTCGAGCACCCGGCGCTCGACGCAGTACGCCTGGTGGCCACCGGGGGAGGGGTCGTAGCGCCGGTACTCCGACGAGCGGTAGCCGAACACCATCCGCAGGCCCTCGATCGGCGGCCGCCCCCCGAACAGGTCCGGCAGGCCGAGCCGGTCGAGGCCGGCCACGGCCGAGCGCGTAAGCCCGTCGCCGCACGGCTTGTCGCGCGGGAAGGCCGATTGGTCCACGAGCAGGACCTCGTGCCCGCGCTCCGCCAGATGAGCCGCGCAGGACGATCCCGCCGGGCCGGCGCCGACCACCACGATCTCCGCCTCGTCGATCGGCTCAGCCGCGTGGAGCATCGGCCCCGATCGCGTCGAGCACGGGCAGCGCCCCGTCGAGGAAGTCCACGAGCGCCGGCGCGTCGATGCTCGCCGCGGCGCGCGCGGCGCGGTC
>DASVPL010000139.1:0-7927 GCA_036382905.1 Thermoleophilaceae bacterium
GCTACAACGACACCTTCGGCCACCCCGCCGGCGACGCGCTGCTCGCGCGCCTCGGCCGCGCCATGTCCGAGTCCGTCGAGGGCTGCGGCACGGCCTACCGCCCCGGCGGCGACGAGTTCTGCGCGCTGCTCCAGGTCGACAGCCGCCAGCTCGCCGGCAAGATCGGGGACACGGTCGCGGCGCTCTCGGAGCGCGGCAAGGGCTTCGCCGTGACCCCCTCCTACGGCTCTGTTGTGGTCCCCGACGAGGCGCGCGACGTGACCCTCGCGCTCCAGCTCGCGGACAAGCGCCTGTACGAGCAGAAGGGCGACCGCCGCCGTGCCCGCGACGGCACGCAGGTACGCGACGTGCTGATGCAGGCGCTGCGCGAGCGCCGGCCCGACCTCGACGAGCACATCGGCGGCGTCGCGTCGCTCGCGCACGCCGTGGCCCGTCGCTTCGAGCTCAACACCGAGCAGGTCGACGAGGTCACCAAGGCCGCCGAGCTGCACGACATCGGCAAGATGGCCGTGCCGGACGCGATCCTCGAGAAGCCCGCCTCACTGGACGAGCGCGAGCGCGAGATGATCAAGCAGCACACGGTCGTCGGCGAGCGGATCCTGGCCGTCGCCCCCGCACTGCGCAAGATCGGCAAGCTCGTGCGCTACTCGCACGAGCGCTGGGACGGCACCGGCTACCCCGACCGTCTCAAGGGCGACGAGATCCCGCTCGGCGCGCGGATCATCGCCGTCTGCGACGCGTTCGACGCGATGACGACCGACCGGCCCTACCAGCCGTCCGTGCCGCTCGACGAGGCGCTCGACGAGCTGCGTCGCTGCGCCGGCACCCAGTTCGACCCGAGCGTGGTCGAGGTCTTCTGCCAGGAGGCCGAGGCCGTCCTGCGCGACCTCGACGCGCACGACGACGAGCCCGACCTGGTCGACGCCGGCCTGGACGCGCTCGTCCTGCGGGTGCCCGAGGGCGAGCCCGCCCCCGCGGCGCCCGACGGCGACTGACGAGCTACTGCTGAGCGCCGGTCTTGCGGGCGAGCGCGCGCCGCGCCGTGCGCGTCTCGACGGAGTGGCGGACCAGCTCCTGGACCTGCGTCTTGGCCTCCGCCGCGCGGCTGCCCTCGGCCGCCGCCGAGATCTCGCCCAGATCGCCGGCCACGACCTGCATCGAGGCCGCCAGCCGGTCGACGTCCTCCTTGTATTCGTCGGGCGCTTCGAGGCCGGTGAGACGCGTCCTCACCGCGAGCACCTGGTCGGAGAGCGACTTGAACTTCGTGGCAAGCTCCTCGTCCGACTTGGTGTCGGCGGTCTGGATCGTCTGCTGCACGTCCTGGCCGAGCTTGAGGAAGTCGGCGTTGATCGGCTTGAACTCCCTGGCGAAGTCCTCCTTCTGCGCCGCGGCGTCGTCGCCGCCGTCGTCGCCACCGCAGCCGGCCAGCAGGCCGAGCCCAAGCAGGGCCGCAGTGAGGATCAGAAGGATCGAGCGCTTCATCGGCGGCGATCCTAGCGACCGATCCGGTCGGCAATTGCGGCCGTACCCAGGGAGATGAGGAGACTCGAGCGCGAGCAGCACCTGCCCGGCGAGCCGGACGAGGTGTTCCCATTCTTCGCCGACGCGCTCAACCTCGAGCGGATCACGCCGCCGTGGCTGGGCTTCCGGGTGACGACGCCCGGCACGATCGAGATGGGCCCCGGCACGCTGATCGAGTACCGGCTGCGCCTGCACCGCGTGCCGGTGCGCTGGCTGACCCGGATCGAGGTCTGGGAGCCGCCCGAGCGGTTCGTGGACACGCAGGTGCGCGGGCCATACCGAGTGTGGCGCCACGAGCACCGTTTCGCCCCCGCGCCCGGCGGCGGAGCCCTCATGCGCGACCGCGTGGACTACGAGCTTCCGCTTGGCCCGCTCGGCGATCTCGCGCACGCGCTGATCGTGCGCCGCGACCTCGCGCGGATCTTCGATCACCGCCACTCGGCCGTGGCGGCGTACTTCACTAAGTAAAGTAAGGGTCACGTGAAGACCTTCGTACGCCTGCTCGGCTTTCTCCGCCCCTACCGCCGCGCGGTGATCATGTCGTTCGTACTGGCCGCGGTGGCGATGGTCGCGGGCGTCCTGATCCCGTTCCTGGTCGGCGAGACAGTCGACGACATCCGCCGCGGCGAGACCCACCTCTGGCCGCTGGCGGGCGCGATCGTGGCCGCGGGCCTCCTGCGCCTCGCCTTCAGCGTCGCGCGGCGCCTGGTGGCCGGGCGCGTCTCGCTCGGGGTCGAGTACGACCTGCGCAACCGCGTCTACTCGCACCTCCAGTCGCTCGAGGTCGCGTTCTTCGACGAGCAGCAGACCGGCCAGCTCATGTCGCGCTCGACCGTGGACCTGCAAGCCGTGCGCTTCTTCCTCGGCTACGGCCTGATCTTCATCGCGCAATCGGCGGTCACAATCGTGGTCGCGGCGATCGTGATGCTGGCGATCAACGCGAGCCTCGCGTGGATCGCGCTCGTTCCGGCGCCGTTCGTCTTCTTCGCCGCCTACCGCTACGGAGCGCGCAACCGCCCGGCCAGCCAGGAGGTCCAGCAGCGGATCGCCGAGCTGACCGCGGAGGCTGAGGAGAGCATCTCGGGCATCAGGCTCGTTAAGGCGTTCGCGCGCGAGGAGCGCCAGCTCGCGCGCTTCACCCGCGCGACGGCACGCGTCTTCGAGCAGTCGATGGTCTCGACCCGGCTGCGCGCCTTCTACAACCCGTTCATCGGCTTCCTGCCCCAGGTCGGCCTCGCGGCCGTGCTGCTCGTCGGCGGGCACCAGGCGATCGACGGCCGCATCACGGTCGGCGAGTTCGTCGCCTTCTACGGCTACGTGCTGATGCTGATCGGGCCGGTGCGGATGCTGGGGATCGCGCTCGGGATGGCCCAGCGCGCGGTCGCCTCCGGCGCGCGCGTGTTCGAGCTGCTCGACCGCGAGCCGCGCATGACCTCGCCGCCCGACGCGCAGCCCCTGCCGGACGGGGACGGCCGGGTGGAGATACGCGGCGTGTCGTTCTCGTACGAGACGGGTCCGCCGGTGCTGCGCGACGTCGACCTCGACGTGCCAGCCGGCCGCACCATCGCGATCGTCGGGCCCACCGGCTCGGGCAAGACCACGCTCGTCTCGCTTCTGCCGCGGCTCTACGACCCGCTCGAGGGCAGCGTGACGGTGGACGGAGTGGACCTGCGCGACGTGGACCTCGAGTCGCTGCGCAGCGAGGTCGGCCTCGTCTCCGACGAGCCGTTCCTCTTCTCGGCGACCCTCCGCGAGAACATCGCCTACGCGCGGCCGGACGCGACCGACGACGAGGTCGAGCAGGCGGCGCGGCGGGCGGGCATCCACGACTACGTGACCGGGCTCCCGGACGGCTACGCGACGCGCGTGGGCGAGCGCGGGCTCACGCTCTCGGGCGGCCAGCGCCAGCGCGTTGCGATCGCGCGGGCGATCATCAAGGACCCGCGCATCCTGATCCTCGACGACGCCACCTCGAGCGTCGACGCCACCACCGAGGCGCAGATCAAGAGCGCCCTGCGCGAGCTGATGCGCGACCGGACCACCTTCGTCATCGCGCACCGCCTCTCGACGATCGCGCTGGCCGACGAGGTGGTCGTGCTCGAGGGAGGCACGATCGCCGCGCGCGGCACGCACGACGAGCTGGTCGAGAGCTCACCCCTCTACGCGGAGATCGCCGAGCGGGGCCTGCCGGACAAGGTCTTCCTCACCCGCAAGCCGGTCGAGCAGGAGCTGGCCGGACTGTGAGCGACCGCCTCCGCGACCGCGGCCCCACGCGCGACGTCCGCCGCCAGCGGCTCGCCGGGCTGATCCTGCTGCTGCGCCCCTACCGAGGGCGCGTGGCGCTGATGTTCGTGGCGATGGTGCTCGCCATCGGCGCCGCGCTCGTGCCGCCCTACCTGGCCGGCCGCGCGATCGACGACGGCATCCGCGCCGGCGACGTCGACTTCCTCGAGCTGATCGTGGGGCTGTTCCTCGCGGCGGCGGTGATCAACTGGGTCGCCACCTACGCGCAGACCTACCTCGTCAACTGGGTCGGCCAGCGCGCGCTCCAGGACCTTCGCCTCCAGATCTTCCGCCACCTCGAGCGGATGTCGATCGGCTTCTACGCGCGCCGCAAGACGGGCGTCCTGATCTCGCGGATCACGAACGACGTGCAGGCGCTCGACCAGCTCGTGACCGACGGCATGGTCACGCTGTTCTCCTCCACGCTCACGCTGCTCGGCATCACGGCGATCCTGGTCTTCCTCGACCCGGGCCTCGCGCTCGTCACGTTCGCGGTCTTCCCGGTGCTGGCGGCGGCGAGCATCGCGTTCCGGATCGCGTCGATGGGCGCCTACCGGCTCACGCGCGAGACCGTCGCGTACGTGACCGCGTATCTCCAGGAGACGCTGTCGGGCGTGCGCGTGGTGCGCACCTTCGGGCAGGAGGCGCGCCACGAGCGCCGCTTCGCCGAGCTGAACGAGGAGAACCGCGCGGCGAACATGAAAACGGTCTACCTGAACGCGGCGTACTTCCCGTCGGTCGAGCTGATCTCGGCCGTCGCGACCGCTGCGATCCTGCTCTACGGCGGCCACCAGGTGGTCGAGGGCGCGGTCACGATCGGCGTGCTCGCCTCGTTCGTGTTCTACCTCCAGAGCTTCTTCGACCCGATCCAGCAGCTCTCGCAGCTCTACACGACCTACCAGTCCGGGATGGCGGCGCTCGACAAGATCTTCGAGCTGCTCGACGAGGAGCCGGAGCTGGAGGACGGACCCGACGCGGTCGAGCTGCCGCAGGTGCGCGGCGAGATCCGCTTCGAGGACGTGACGTTCCAGTACGACCCCGACGACGAGGCCACCCGCGCGCTCGACGGCGTGGACCTCACCGTGGCGCCGGGGCAGACGGTCGCGCTGGTCGGTGCCACCGGCGCCGGCAAGTCCACGCTCGCGAAGCTGGTCGCGCGGTTCCACGACCCTACGTCGGGGCGCGTGCTGGTCGACGGGCACGACCTGCGCGACGTGACCGAGCGCTCGCTGCGCTCCCAGCTCGGGATCGTGCCGCAGGAGGGTTTCCTGTTCTCGGGGACGATCGCCGACAACATCGCCTTCGGGCGCCCCGACGCGACGCGCGAGGAGGTCGAGGAGGCGGCGCGCGCCGTGCGTGCGCACGAGTTCGTGGAGCGGCTCGAGGACGGCTACGACACCGAGGTCGGCGAGCGCGGCGGGCACCTCTCGGCCGGGCAGCGCCAGCTCGTCGCGTTCGCGCGCGCGGCGATCGCGGACCCGCGGATCCTGATACTCGACGAGGCCACCTCGAACGTGGACGTGCGCACCGAGGCGCGGATCGAGCAGGGCCTGCGGCGCCTGCTCGCCGGCCGCACGGCGATCGTCATAGCCCACCGGCTCTCGACGATCCGCGGCGCCGCTCGGATCGTGGTGCTGGAGCACGGCGCGGTGGTCGAGCAGGGCACGCACGACGAGCTGGTCGAGGCCGGCGGCCATTACGCGCGGCTCGTGCGCGACTGGGCCGAGCAGACCGCGGCCTAGTCACCGCGCGCCACCTGGATCGTCCCGCGCATGCCCTTCCTGGCATGCCCGTCGACCGGGCAGAACCAGCGGTAGCGGCCGGGCTTCTTCAGCTCGACGGTCAGCACCTGGTCCGACCCGGGCCCCAGCACCCGCGTGCGGGCGGGCGCTGGGATGCCCGCCACCACCAGCGCGTGGCGCTCGGCGCCCGTGTTGCGAACCTCGATCGCCAGCGTCGCGGGACGGTCGACGCGGATCCGCGCCGGCT
This sequence comes from Thermoleophilaceae bacterium, assembly GCA_036382905.1. GTDB lineage: Bacteria > Actinomycetota > Thermoleophilia > Solirubrobacterales > Thermoleophilaceae > AC-37. Next base: position 5,794 of record DASVPL010000139.1, read on the forward strand.
CGAGCTTGTACTCGCTCTCGGCCAGCGTGACCTGGGCCGGTGGCGGGGTCGCGGGTGCCGCCGGCGCCGCGGCGGCGGGCCGCGGCGGCGGCGGATCGGTCTGCGTCGAAACCGAGGCGCTGCGGTCCTCGCCGCACCCGGCCAGGGCCAGGGTGGCGGCGAGGGCCGCGGCCCCCTTCCTCACTTGACGGTGAGCGTCCCCGTCATGCCGCCCTCCTTGTGCCCCGGCACCGGGCAGTAGAACTCGTACTCGCCCGGCTTGAGCTCGGCCGTGACCACGGACTTGCCGCCCTTCTGGACGGTCTCGCCCTCCTCCTCCACGCCGTTGCCCTCGACCTCGATCGCGTGCGGCAGGTCGGACGGGTTGGTCATCGTGATCGTGACCTTGCCGGCCGGGGCCTCGAGCGAGGACTTCTCGAACTTGAGCTGGCCGGACGCGTCCGCGTCGTTGGTGAGCTGCGTGCCTCCGCCCTTCTGGGTACCGGACTGGCCGCCCTCGGTGTCCTGCTCGGGGGCGGGGGCCGCCTGGGTCGAGGTCTGCTCCGGGGTGCCGGTGTCGCCGGCGTCCGAGCCGCCGTCGTCGTCGTCACCGCACGCGCCGAGGGCTAGAGCGGCGCCCATCAGGGCCATGGCGAGAAGCTTGCGGTTCATGTCTGTGCCTCCGGAGGGTGGGGAAAACGTGTTGGACGCTACCGCAGGGTCCTACGCACGTGGGGGCCGGGGGGTTCGGTGGCTCAGAGCTCGTGGGCCGGCGTGGAGCTGAGTACGCCGAGCGCCGCCTGCACGCCCGGACCTATCAGGACTGCGAACGCGAGAGTGCCGAGGCCGACCTTGCCGCCGAGCAGAGCGCCGGCGGCGGTCGCGCTGCCCTCGATCCCAGTGCGGATCAGGCGCACCGAGAGCCCCGTGCGGCGATGCAGGCCGAGCATCAGGCCGTCGCGCGGGCCGGCGCCGAGGCGTGTCATCAGGTAGAGGCCGCTGCCGATCGCGACGATCCCGATGCCCACCACGACCTGGCCCACCCTGGGGCCGAGGGAGTCGAGGTCCGGCACGACCTCGATCGTCACGCCGATCGATATCCCGATCACGAGCGCGTTGGCGATCGTCCCGAGGCCCGGCTGCTGGCGCAGCGGTATCCACGCGGCGAGGATCAGGAAGCTGGTCGCGACCGTGGCGGCGCCGACTCCGATGCCGGTCTGCTCGCCGGCCCCCTCCGCGAACACCGTCCAGGGCGAGTTGCCGAGCCGCGACTCGATCAGCAGGGCCTCGCCGATCCCGAACAGCCAGAGGCCGCTCAGCAGGATCGCGAGCTGTCGGGGGGTGGCGCGCCAGCGGCTCACGCGCTCGAGGAAAGCAGGCGGCTCCGGCGGGCGGCGGGCGGCGGCTCCGCGGCTCGGGCGCGTGGGCGGCGGCCCCGCAGCTCGGGCGCGGCGGCGGCCCCGCGGCGCGGTGCCGCGGGGCTAGTACGCGATGTCGCCCGCGAGCACGCGCTGGCCCGGCTCGCCCGGAGCGTGCCGCTCGACGGCCAGGCGGTGGTACTCCCCCACCCGCGCGGCCGTGGTCATCGTGGCCGTCGCCCGGCCCGCGGGGTCCGCACGGAAGGTCCCACCGCTGACCCTCGAGCCGTCCGGGTAGATGCACCACAACTCGTAGACCGCGCCCGGCGCGCCCGCGAGGCCGCTCGCCTTCAGCTCGACGCGCGTGCCTGTGTCGAGGCTCGAGAGGTGGACGTAGGCGTACGGCCGCTCGGCGCCGCCCCCGGCCGGGGCGCCGCCGGCCGCCGCGCGCAGGTGCGCGCCGTAGACCTTGGGGCCCTCGCCGTCGCGATCGAACGCGCCGGTGGCCGCGAGGGTCAGCACGACCGCGGCCGTGGCTGCCAGCGCCGCGGCCGGGAGTGGCCGCGCGAGCCAGCGGAACGCGCGACGCCGGCGCGCGCCCGCCTCCGGGCGCGCGCCCTCGCGCACGAAGCGGTCGAGCACGGCGTCCTCGAGCGTCGGAGGCGGCTCGGCCGGGACCGCCTCCGGATCCTCCACGGCGCCGAGCAGGGCCGGGACCGGGGCCAGCTCGGCGTGGTCGCGCGCGCAGTCGGGGCAGCCGGCGACGTGCGCGCGTACGGCGTCCTCCTCGTGCGGCT
>DASVPL010000140.1:0-2089 GCA_036382905.1 Thermoleophilaceae bacterium
TCGGGCGCGGCGGCGAGGTGCGCGAGGGCGGCACCCGCGTCGGCTTCGTCGAGAAGGTCACCTCGGTGAAGCTGCCGAACGGCGAGGCCGGGGCCGAGTTCGACCTGAAGCTCGACAAGTCGGTCGGCGACGTTCCGGAGGACACGACGTTCACGATCCGGCCGCGCTCGCCGCTGGGGCTCAAGTACCTCGAGATGGACCGCGGCGAGTCCGACACCGCCGTCCGGCAGGGCCACACGTTCCCCGCGGCGCAGACCACGCTGCCGGTCGAGATCGACGACTTCAACCGGATCTACGACGAGCGCACCCGCCAGGGCGTGCGCCGCAACATCGACGAGTTCGGCAACACGTTCGCCGGCCGCGGCGTCGCGCTCAACGAGACGATCGGCGAGCTGCCGCGGCTGTTCGGCCTGATCCACCCGGTCACGCGCAACCTCGCCGATCCGCGGACGCAGATCGGCCGCTTCCTGCGCGAGCTGGCCGATGCGGCGCGCGTGACCGAGCCGATCGCCGACGTTCAGGCCGACCTGTTCACCCGCGGGGCGCAGACGTTTGAGGCAGTCTCGCGCGACACCGGCGCGCTCCAGGAGACGATCAGGCGCTCGCACGAGCTGTTCCAGACCGGGATCGAGTCGTTCCCCGTCCAGCGCCCGTTCCTTACCGAGAGCGCGCGGCTCGCCCGCGCGATGCGGCCGGTCGCCCGTGAGCTCCGGCCGACGCTGCCGCTCATCAACCCGGCGCTCGCGCGCGGCATCCCGGTCACCCGGCGCTCGGTCGAGTTCTACGAGGACCTGAAGCCGGTCCTCGTCTCGCTGCGCGACCTCGCGACCGACCCCGCCAGCGGGATCGCGCTGCGCGCCCTCGGCGGCACCTCGCGCACGCTCAAGCCGCAGATCGAGTTCCTCGGGCCGTTCCAGACGGTCTGCAACAACTGGAACTACTGGTGGACGTTCCTGGCGGAGCACCTCGCCGCCGAGTCCGGCCAGGGCTTCAGTCAGCGCACGGAGTCGAAGAGCGCGGCGCCGCAGACGAACAACCAGGGGTCGATGGGCGCCTACGAGCCGGTCAACGGCCAGGGCTACAACCAGGGGATGGCCCGGCGCGGGTCGAACATGCACCTGCACTCGACGCCGTACAACCACGCGATCACGGACACCGGCGAGGCCGACTGCGAGAACGGACAGCGCGGCTACCTGCGCCGCTACACCGCCGTCAAGGAGCCGGAGTTCCTGATCCAGACGCTCTCCGACATCCCGGGCGTGCAGGGCCCGACCTACCGCGGCCGGCCGCGCGTGCCGAAGGGGCAGACCTTCACCCGCGAGCCGGGCGGGAAGGGGCACGTCCACTCCCCATGAGGCGCCAGCGCGGCATGCCCCCGTTCCGGGTCGGGCTGATCTCGATCCTCCTGGTCGTGGTCGCTGTGTACTTCGCGTTCGCGCGCGGGGTGCCGTGGGGCGACCACTACGAGCTGAAGGTCCACTTCGAGGACTCGGTGAACGTGAAGGAGCGCCAGCCGGTCCGGATCGCGGGCGTGGACGTGGGCCAGGTAGTGAAGGTCGAGCACGCCGACCCGCCCGGCAGGCTCGTCGAGGTGACGGTGCGTATCGAGGACGGCGGTCGCCCGATCCACAGGGACGCGCAGGTGAAGATCCGGCCGCGCATGTTCCTCGAGGGCAACTGGTTCCTCGACATGAGCCCCGGCAGCGACGCGAGCCCGGAGCTCGAGGACGGCGGCACGATCCCGGTCACGCAGACCTCGTCGCCGGTCCAGCTCGGGCAGGTGTTCGCGATCCTCGAGAGCGACACGCGCGAGAACATCCGCAAGATCTTCCGCGAGTACGGCTCGGCGCTGGAGGGCGAGGGAGCCGGCGGCTTCAACCGCTCGATCAAGTACTGGGAGCCGGCCTACCGCAACGGGGCGATCGTGCAGGACGCGACGCTCGGGCTGAACCCGCACGACCTGTCCGACTACATCGACAGCGCCGGCCGGGTGGCGCGCGGGCTCGATCGCAGCCCGGACGCGCTGCGGTCGCTCATCACCGACTTCGACACGGCCGCCGGGGCGTTCGCGCGCGAGGCCACGAGCCTC
>DASVPL010000141.1:0-9919 GCA_036382905.1 Thermoleophilaceae bacterium
CATCGGCGTCCGCCCCCGCACCCGCGGCGGCGGCCACCCCCACCGCCTCCTCCAGCTCGCCCAGCGGCCGCCGGCCGCGCAGCGCGGTCACCGCCTCATTGCGGGCGATCCGGTAGAGCCACGGCCGCGCCGCGATCTCGCGCGTCTCCCCGCGCAGCGCGCGGTACGCCTTGAGCATCGCGTTCTGGAGCGCGTCACGCGCCTCCTCGGGGTTGCCGAGGATCGACAGCGTGTAGCGGTAGAGCGGATCCTGGAGCCGCTCGAACAGCAGCGCGAACGCCTTGTCGTCGCCGCGCGCGGCCTCCGCAGCCAGCTCGTCGTCGGACAGCCGCTTCAGCGGCGTGAACCGGCCCCGCCGGCCCTCGCTATCGCTCATCTCTCGGCTCTCCGTCGCCCTGCGTCGCTGCCCGGTCCGTCAGGCTTTCGCGGGATAACGCGCGGAACCTCCTCGCGCCCGCGAATTCACCTTACCCCGCGTTGGGCCCATGCGCCACCGCCTGGGGCGGTGGCGCGCCGACTCAGTGCTGCGAGATGACCCGGTCGATCAGGCCGTACTCCAGCGCCTCCTCGGGCGTGAAGTAGCGGTCGCGGTCCATATCCACGTGGACCTTCTCGATGTCCTGGGTCGTGTGCTTGGCGTAGATCTCGTCGAGCCGGCGGCGCAGGTCGAGGATCTCGCGGGCGTGGATCTCGATGTCCGCGGACTGGCCCTGGTAGCCGCCCGACGGCTGGTGGATCAGGATCCGCGAGTTGGGGTGGGCGAAGCGCTTGCCGGGCGTGCCACCGGTCAGCAGCAGCGAGCCCATCGACATGGCCATGCCGTAGCAAATCGTGACCACGTCGGGCTTGATGAACTGCATCGTGTCGTAGATCGCCAGGCCCGCGTACACGGAGCCGCCGGGCGAGTTGATGTAGAGCGACACGTCCTTGTCGGGATCGTCCGACTCGAGGTGCAGCAGCTGGGCCACGATCAGGTTCGCGATCTGGTCGTCGACCTGGTCGCCGAGGAAGACGATCCGCTCGTTGAGCAGACGCGAGTAGATGTCGAACGAGCGCTCGCCGCGCGATGTCTGCTCGACGACCATCGGGACCAGCGGCATTGACAGACCTCCAGTTCAGGCTTCTGAGTCGGGCCCCCTCAGGGGCGCCCGAGTCTATCCATGGCGTACGGTTCCCCCATGGTCGAAGCGGCGGGCACGTTCGAGCTGGGCGGGGAGCTGGAGGTCAACCGCCTCGGCTTCGGCGCGATGCGCATCACGGGCGAGGGCGTCTGGGGCGATCCGCCGGACCCCTACGCCGCGATGAGCGTGCTGAGCCACGCGGTCGAGCTGGGCGTGAACCTGATCGACACGGCCGACTCCTACGGCCCCGAGGTCTCCGAGAACCTGATCGCCCAGACGCTCCACCCCTACGACGGGATCACGATCGCGACCAAGGGCGGCCTGACCCGCCCCGGTCCCGGCGTGTGGGAGCGCAACGGGCGCCCCGAGCACCTGCGCTCGGCCTGCGAGGCGAGCCTGCGGCGCCTGCGCGTGGACCGCATCGACCTCTACCAGCTGCACTCGCCCGACCGCGACGTCCCGTACGAGGAGTCGGTGGGGGCGCTCGGCGAGCTCCAGCAGGAGGGGAAGATCAACCTGATCGGGCTCTCGAACGTATCGGTCGAGCAGCTCGACGCCGCCATGGGCATCGTCGACGTCGTGAGCGTGCAGAACCGTTACAACCTCACCGACCGCGGCAACGAGGACGTGCTGGACGCCTGCGAGGCCCGCGGCATCGGCTTCGTGCCGTGGTTCCCGCTGGCCACCGGCAGCCTGGCCGAGCAGGGCGGCGTGCTCGACGAGGCCGCCGACCGCCACGACGCCACGCCCTCCCAGATCGCGCTCGCCTGGCTGCTCGCGCGCTCGCCGGTGATGCTGCCGATCCCCGGCACCGGCTCGGTCGAGCACCTGGAGGAGAACTGCGGCGCGGCGCGGATCGAGCTGGACGAGGACGAGCTCGAGCAGATCGCGAGCGCCGCCGGATGACGGCCGCCACCGAGCTCGACCTCCCGTCGCTGGAGTACCAGGACGCCGAGCTGCGGGGGGACGCGTTCCACGACGCGATGCGCGAGCTGCGCGAGCAGAACTGGCTCGCGCGCGTGGACCCCGTCGGCTTCGCCGTGCTCGACCGCGAGGCCGCCGCGCACTTCATGCGCAGCCGCAGCCTGACCTTCCCCGGCCGCCGGATGCTCGAGGTCCAGGGCGTGACCGAGGGGCCGCTCTACGAGCGCTTCAAGGGCAACCTCCTCGACCTCGACGGCGACAACCACCGGCGGCTGCGCAAGCTCGTCCAGCCGGCGTTCACGCCGCCGGCCGCCGACCGCCACCGGCCCGTGATGCGCCAGCTCGTGGAGGCGCTCCACGGCAGCGTGGCCGAGGCCGGCCGCTGCGACTTCGTCCAGTCGTTCGCGCAGCCCTACCCCGCGATGATGATCGCGCACGTGATGGGCGCGCCGCTCGAGGACGCGGGGCGCCTGCACGAGTGGGCGAACTACATCCAGCAGCAGTTCGACCCGATCAAGCTCTCCATCCAGCTCGCCGAGATCGAGCGCGCCGCCGAGGAGTTCCAGCACTACGCGTGGGACCTCCTGCGCAAGCGCCAGGGCGACCCGAAGGACGACCTGATCTCCGAGCTGATCACCGCCGAGGAGGAGGGCGACCGGCTCAGCGAGGAGGAGTGCGTGCACCTCGTGAGCGCGGTGCTCGTCGGGGGCGTGGACACCACGCAGAGCCAGCTCGCGCACGGCATGCTGCTGTTCGCCCGGCACCCGGACCAGTGGCGCATGCTCGCGGAGGATCCGTCGCTCGCTCCGCGGGCGGTCGAGGAAGTGCTGCGGCTCGACCCGATCACGCCCTTCACCGCCCGCATCGCGCTCGAGGACGTGGAGTACCGCGGGGTCACGTTCCCGAAGGACACGATCGTGATCGCCGCCGCCGTGACCGCCAACCGCGACCCTGATGCCTACGAGGAGCCGGAGGCGTTCGACATCACGGCCGACCGCGACCGGTCGAAGCCGCTGACGTTCGGCGCAGGCCCGCACTTCTGCCTCGGAGCGAGCCTCGCGCGCGCGGAGCTCCAGGAGGCGTTCGCCCTACTCGCGCCGCGGATGCCCGACCTCGAGCTCGACGGCGAACCGATCTTCGACACCCCGTTCGGGGTGTACGGCATGGAGAGCCTGCCGATCCGCTGGCGGGCCTGACCGTCGGTAGGAAAAGTCCTGGAAAAAGGTCGGCCCGCGGTGCCGCGGGGGGCTGCGGCACCGCGGGCCTGGTTACTGCGAGGCGCCGGTTTCGTACCCGGGCGTCTGGCCACCTAATCTCACCCCGTGCGCAATTACCTCCGTTTGGGTGGGGTGCTCGCGGTGCTCGCCCTGGCGTTCGCTCCGGGAGCGCAGGCCGGCTACCGCACCCAGCTCGAGCGCGCCGGGCTGACCGATCTGCGCACCCACGCGCCGGAGCTGGCGGTGGACATGCGCTACGCGACCGACCGCAACTTCACGGGCGCGCCGCTGCCGGGCTACTGCGCACAGGAGCCCTACCTGCGACTGCGTGCCGCCCGGGCGCTCGGCCGCGCCCAGCGGCGGCTGCGCTCCGACGGCCTCGGGCTGATGGTGTTCGACGCGTACCGCCCCGCCCGCGCGAGCCGCGCCATGGTCCGCTGGGCCCGCCGGACGGGCCGCGAGGACCTGCTGAACGGTTGGATCGCCGCGCGCAGCAACCACAACCGCGGCGCCGCCGTGGACCTCACGCTCGTCCACCTCGACACGGTCAAGCCGCTGGCGATGGGCACCGAGTACGACGCCTTCTCGTCGCGCTCCGCGACCGCCGCGGTCGGCGGCAAGGCGCTCCGCAACCGCCTGCGGCTCAAGCGCGCGCTCGAGGTCGAGGGCTTCCGCAACTACCGCCGCGAGTGGTGGCACTACGACTTCCCCGCGGAGCTCCGCGCCCCGCGGATCGACGTCGCGCTCGGCTGCTGAACGCCGCTACCCGAACGGCGCGAACGCCACGTCGCCGAGCGTGTCGAGGCGGCTCGCCTTGATACCCGCGTCGGAGACGGTGAACAGCCGGTCGCCCACCACCAGGGCGCGGCGGATGTCCGGCACGTAGCCCCCGGAGCCCTGGGGGTGCGCGATGCGCCCCACTTCGTCGATGCCGGTCGCGGGCGCGACTCCGAAGCCGACCGCCCCCACGAACGGCTCCCCGCCGTCGCGCGGGTAGGACCGGATCGGGATCACGGCCAGCGAGCGCCCCGGCCACCACAGGAAAGCGTGGTGGTCGTACTCCGCCTCGCTGCCCGCGCCGGCGAGCGTCCGCCGGTGGGTGCGCCTCGGCTGGCGCGGATCGGACACGTCGAAGAGCGAGACCTGCGTGCCCTGCGTGCGGCCCTCCTCGCTCGCGTCCTGGCCGACGCCCAGCAGCAGGTCGCGCCCCACCGGGTGCAGGTAGGCCGAGTAGCCCAGCACCTTCAGCTCGCCGGCGACGGCGGGCTTCGCCGGATTGGAGAGGTCAACCACGTAGAGGGGGTCGACCTGGCGGAAGGTGACCACGTAGCCCTGGTCCTCGATGAAGCGCACCGAGTAGATCCGCTCGCCGCGCCCGAGCCCGCCGACCTGGCCGCGCGTGCGCAGCTCGCCGCCATCCTCGGCCAGCGTCGTCACGAAGCTCTCGCTCGCGGGCTGCGGCGCCCCGCCACCCCACCAGAGCGGCTCCTCGGTGGTGGCCACGCGCAGGTGGTCCCGGTACTCCGACAGCGCCCACTGGTTGAGGAGGTAGCCGCGCACGGTCCCGCTCGCGCGGAAGGTCGTGTGGTCGCTGTCGCGTGCGTCGAAGCGGTGGATCGTGGTGGCGCGGCCGCCCGGCACCGACTCGCCGGACTCCGGCGTCGGGTCGAGCCAGCGCTCGCTCGCCACGTAGAGGCTCCCCTGCGACGCGTAGACCGTGCGCGCATCGGTCATCAGCCCGTCGGAGTCGACCGGGACGATGCCCTTCGACAGGTCGATCGTGAGCACGGTCAGCATCCCGAGGCCCGAGAAGACCGCCGGCCTGCGCGTGGCGCGGCAGCCGACCAGCGAGCGCGTGACGGAGTTGCCACCGCGCGCGCTCGTGAGCCGGTAGCGCGGGATCCAGGTCTTCAGGTGCGTGCGGCGGATCGCCGCGCGGCGCCGCTGCACCTCCGGGGCGTCGCCGTCGGCGACGGGGATCGGCCGCGGGTAGGACGCGATCACCACGCGGGCGGTCGTGCCGCGCATGCGCGCGCTCACGTAGCTGCCGTCCACGTCGAGGGTGCGCACCACGCGCGGGTTCGACCGGTCGCTCACGTCGATCTCGGTGAGCACGGCCCGCGGGTCCTGCGCGATCAGGTCGGCCGCGAGCGGCTGCGCGTCGCCGTAGCCCGGCGTCGAGAACACCATCAGGCGGTCGCCGGCGAGCAGCATCTCCTGCGAGAACCCGCCGAGCTTCAGGCTGCCGACGACCTTCGGCTCGGCGCCGCGCACGTCCACCACGCGCAGCGTCCCGCTCGCGAGCGCGAACACGTGCCGGCCGTCCGTTTTCACGAGATCCGGCTCGTCGACTCCACCCTCCTGCACGTTGGTGGTCGAGTGCTCCGGCGCCTCCGCGGCGGCGCCGTCGGCGGGCGCGGCCTGTGGAGCGCCGGAGTCCTCGCGCGGCCCCGACGCGGGGAACGCGATGCCCGGCTGCGGGCGGCGCGGCAGTCCGGCCGGCTCCGCGATCCGAGCGGCCTGGGTGCGCGCGTGGGTCAGCAGGGCGTCGCACGAGCGGAACGCGCGCGGCCACGACTTCGGCGTCGCGGCGGAACCGGTGGCGGGGGCGCAGAGCGCGACAGCGAGGGCGAGCACGGCCGCCCGCCGCACGGTCACCGCACGCGAGCGAGCTTCAGGAAACTCAGCAGCTCGGCGCGGTCGGAGCCGACGGCGCGCGTGGCCAGCGCGACGAAGGTGACCCTGCCGCGCTTCGTGCCGTAGACGATCCGGTTGCCGCCGCGGACCCGCTTTGCGTAGAGGCCCGAGGCCACCCGCTTGGCTCCCCTGATCCCCGACGCCTTGCTGCCGCGGCCGATGCCGTCGTAGCGATGCTTCGGCGCGGTGGTCGACACGAGCCCGACCCGCTCGCCGGTCGTGAACACCGCGGCGATCTCGCCCTTGCGGTCGCCCTTGTCGCCCACGCACCAGCGGTACACGCGGTCGAAGCGGCTGACCGGCTGGTTCGCGCTGCGCAGCACGCCCGCCGGGCTCTCGCCGAGCCGCACGCGCCCCAGCTCGTTGCCCGCCTTCGCGAAGCCCTCGTGCGCCGAGCGGCAGCCGGGCCCGCGGATCCCCGCGGCGCGCTCCCAGGTCTGGAGGTAGGCCTCCACGCCCATCGCCATGTCCTGCACGATCTCGTTTCCGGCCAGCTTGCGCAGGTCCTCGATCCAGTCGGCGTAGAGGCCGTAGTGGGCCACGCCGTCGGTATTGATGTCCCAGGTGCGCTCGCCCCACTGCGCCTTCTGGAAGGTGGTCCCACCATCCCACGACTTGAACGGGTACTGGACCTTGTTCGGCTGGTCGTCGCCGCGGGGCGGGCCCTGGCCGCCGAAGCCGTTCATGTCGGCGCCATAGCCGACCCCGAAGCGGTACTTCGGGCTGCGCACCTGCTTCAGCTTGCGCCACTGCTTGACGAAGCTCTCGGAGGCGCCGGCGTAGGGAGCGTTGAAGCCGCCGAACCTGTAGATGCGCGGGTAGGCGTCGTCCGTGCTCCAGCTATGGCTCGAGACGACTCCCGAGTAGTCGAGCGACTCCGTCAACGCCAGCGACTGCCGCCGGCCGAGCACGCTCATGTGGTCGGGGTCGAAGAGCATCTTGCGCTTGACCAGCTCGCGGATCGTGAACTCGCCCAGGTCGGTGAGCCCGCGCTTGTTGCACTGCGGGCCCTCGCCGTACAGGGGCAGGAGGCCGCCGGGTGCGTACTGCGCGTATATCTCGAACAGCCGGTCGGTGTTGTGGTCGGGCGTCTGCGTGGCCGGCACGCGGTCGGAGTTCTCGTCCTTGCAGTCGTCGTAGTCGAAGAAGTTGCCGGTCTCGCCCCTGTTGCCGACGGTCGTGACGAGTCCGGTCGAGCCCGAGTCGCCCGCCACGCCGACGAGTGCGTTGTCGAACTTGTTGACGAGCTCGAACTGGCGGAGCCCCGCGCTCTCGAGCTCGTTCAGCCAGTCGGTGATGACCCCGCGGTCGCAGGCCGGCTGGTCGTTCTGCACGTCGCAGTCGAACGGCTTCGAGACCTCCATGCCCATCACGACCGCGAGCTTGCCCTCGTTGATCGTGCGCCGCGCCTGGAACGGGTCCTTCACGATCCGGAACCAGCCCTTGCCGGGTCCGCCGTTCTGCGCGTCGATGTAGCGCTCGAGCTCGCGGAGCCGCTGGATCTCGATCCGCACCGTGTTCATCTCGTTGCAGGGGTTGCGCTTGAGCGGGTAGACCTCGCAGAGCTGCGCGTTGTCGACCATCAGGTTCACGAACACCCGCAGTCCGGAGCGCCAGGCGCGCTCCAGGCCCTTGTAGTAGACCTGCTCGTGGGTGAGCGAGCGGTACGCGGGCCAGTCCTTGAAGGTCGGCCAGCCGACCGTGTCGTGCGGCGCCACCGGGTTGCCGTAGGACAGGACGCCCTCGGCCGCGGCGCCGTAGCCGCCGGGCCCGTGGTCGGGGCAGTCGACCATCGCGAACGGGACGCCGTAGCGGTGCCACGGCCGGCCGCAGCGGATGCTGCCGCCGATGAACTCGAAGGCCATCATGTGAAGGTGCGCGTCCACGAACCCGCGCGCCTCGCCGTAGGGCGTCGCGCCGGTGTAGGGCTTGCCGGTCGCGTTGACCTGGGCCTCCGGGTAGGTCGCGCAGCCCTCCGCGATCTCGAACGCGAACAGTGCCGCGTTGCCCGAGCCGCCGAGCACGACCTCGCCGGCCGGCGAGACCGACAGCGGCTTGCCCGTGGAGAGCGACACGACCTTGAAGGCGCCGCCCTCGACGGTCACCTCCCACTCGGCCGCCTCGCTGGGCGCCGTCGCCGTCTCGGCCCAGTCGCCGGACCCGGCGGCCACGAAGTCCTGGTCCTTGCCGTAGAGCAGGTACTTGCCGAGGTCGGTCGCCTGCATCCGCAGCGGCTCGCCACCGCCCACGTCGGCCGCCGAGGCGCTGTAGCCGCCGCCCGCCGCTTTGCCGACGAACTTGCCGAGCGACTGGGAGCGGAGCACGAAGCACCCGTTGGCGAGCGCGTAGCGGTCGTCCGCATTCTGCGCCGGCGCGGGCGCGGCGGCGGCGCTGGCGGCCGCACACGCGAGCACGAGCGCGGTCAGCGCCAGCACCACGATCGTCCGCAAGCCCCTCATCCGGGGCGGCATTGTCTCAGGTTGCGGCTTAGCCCACGCCGTTGGGCACGCGCTGGCGGATCCACTCGCGCAGCGTGTCGTCCCCGACGCGGCCGTAGACGCCCGGCCGGTTGGCCCGCGCGCAGCCCTCGCCGAAGCTCGTGGTGCCCACGACGCGGAGCGAGCCGTCGCCCGCGCGGCCGAACATCGGACCGCCGGAGTCGCCCTGGCAGCTGTCGACCCCGCCCTGCGGGAAGCCGGCGCAGACCATCGTGCGCACGTCGAAGTCGGAGTAGATCCCGCCGCAGTAGGCGTCGGTCGTGATCGGGACCTGGGCCTCCTGGACGACGGCCGGTGGATCGCCGCCCTCCGAGGTGACGCCCCAGCCGACGATCGTCTCTGTCGTCCCCGCACTCCAGATGCTGCGCTCGCCCGCGCCCGCGACCTTCACGGGAGGCTGGGTCGACGCGCGCGAGAGCTTCAGGAGCGAGATGTCGTAGCCCTTCGTCGCGAGGTAGCTCTGGTGCGCGACGACGCTGCTGACCGGCACGCGCTCGCCCTCGCCGTCCCGGTAGCCGCCGATGCGCACGTCGATGAGCGCGGCGGGCCAGGTGACCGGCGTGCCGATGGTGCCCGCGTCCACGGAGCTGCAGTGGCCGGCGGTCAGGACCGTGTCCGGAGCGATCAGCGTGCCCGTGCAGGAGAAGAGGCCGTAGCTGATCTGAGCGACTGCCGGATACTCGCCCGGAGAGGCGTCGCTGCCGCCGACGATGGCGGCGGACGGCGAGGCGGCGAGCGCGAGCGACGCGGTCGCCAGGGCGGAGACGAGCAGCAGCTTGCGTATCAAGACGAAGACCTCCGGGCAGGGGATACCTCGCGTCAGGTACCCAGCCCGGAGGCCCTCTAGTCCTCGCGCGCCAGACGGGCCGCGCGCCCCCCTAGAACAGGGTCGCGGAGACCCCGCTCTGCCCGTTGGCCGTGCCGCCCGCGGGGCTCGCGCCGCCGCTGCCGCCGCTGCCGACGCTGATCGACGAGCTCACCACGGTCGCGCCCGAGGCGCCGCCGCGGTAGACGCCGATGCTCGGGCCGCCTGCACCGCCGCCCCCGGCGCCGCCGTTGCCGCCCCGCCCACCGGTGCCGCCGTTGCCGCCGGCGCCGAGGTCCTGGAGCTCGGCGCGTGCGCCGAGACCGCCGATACCACCGTTGCCGCCGCTGCCGCCGGCCCCGGCGTTGCCACCGTTGCCGCCGTTGCTCGCGACGATCTGCGAGCCGTCGATCGCGGCCAGCGTCGAGTTGTAGAGGTAGACGCCGAACGAGCCGCCGCCCGGGCCACCCGCGGTGCCCCTGGTGCCACCGGAGCCGCCGGCGCCGCCGCCGCCACCGCCCGCGCGACCGGTGACGCCCGGTCCACCCGCCTCGCCGGACGCGTTGATCGTGCCCGCGATCCGGATCGCACCGTCGGCGATCAGGTACACCGCGCCGCCGCCGTGACCCGCGAGCCCGCCGGTACCGCCCGCCTGGT
>DASVPL010000142.1:0-3349 GCA_036382905.1 Thermoleophilaceae bacterium
GTCCCGGGACCTCGCGCCCCCGGATGCCGCTGCAAACCTTCGCCGGACCTGCGTCCTCGAGTTCGTCCATGCACCTGTGCATGGACTTCACCCTGCGTCCTTGGCCAGCTCGGTTTTCGCGGCCCCGAGCGCACGAGGCCCCGGAACCGATCACCGTGGCGGCGGGATGATCGCCCTCGACGCCAACGGGGCGGATCGAGGACCGAGGACGGTCGCCGAGGGCGGCCGCGACTCCGGCGTGCCGGTCACGATCTTCGGCCCCGCGGCGGATCTCGGGGGCTTCGAGAACGTCGTCGACGCGCCGGTCGCGGTGACCAACGACGAGGACGCCGCACACGCCGTGCGCGCCAAGCCGGAGTCTTCGATCGTCCAGGCCGCCAAGGCGGTCGGCTCCGGCGCGGCGGGCGCGTTCGTGACCCCCGGCAACACAGGCGCCGCGCTCGCCGCCGGGCTCTTCCACCTCAAGCGCATCCGCGGCGTGCACCGGCCCGCCGTGGCGGTGCGGCTGCCCGTGCCCGGGCGCCCCGTGCTGCTGCTCGACGCGGGCGCGAACGTCGAGTCGCGCCCCGAGTGGCTCGTCCAGTTCGCCTACATGGGCGCCGCCTACATGGAGGCGGTGCACGGCGTGGAGCGCCCCACGGTGGGCCTGCTCTCGATCGGGGAGGAGGCGAAGAAGGGCACCGACACCGTGGTCGAGGCCAACCGCGTTCTCGCCGCGGGCGGTCTCGACTTCGCGGGCAACATCGAGGGAGGCGACGTGACCGCGGGCACGGTCGACGTGGTGGTCACCGATGGCTTCACCGGCAACGTGACCCTGAAGGCGATCGAGGGCACCGCCAAGACGGTCATGGGAGCCGTGCGCGACGCGGTCCGTTCCGGCCCGGTGTCCACACTCGGCGGCCTGCTGATCCGCGGCAAGGCGCGCAAGCTGCGGGCGGAGTTCGACCCGGACAGCGCGGGCGCCGGCATCCTGCTCGGCCTGCGCGGCGTGGGGATGGTCACCCACGGAAGCGCCACGGCGGCCGGGGTGGCCACGGCCGTGCGCGCGGCGCACCGGGCCGTCGAGGAGGGCGTGGTCGAGCGGACCGAGGCCGCGCTGCGCGCCAGCGGGGCCCTGGGCGAGGCCGCGTCCGCACCCGCTGTTAGCGTCGCGGACCGGCCATGAATAGGGAGGAGCTGTTCGAAGTGGTGAGGGAGCACCTCTCCACCGAGTTGTCGGTGGACGCGTCCGCGATCCGCGACGACACGCGCTTCAAGGAGGACCTCCAGGCGGACTCCCTGCACCTGGTCGAGCTGATGGTCGAGCTGGAGGACGGCTACGGCGTCCGGATCCCCGACGACGAGGCGGCGCGCATCGAGACGGTCGGCCAGGTGGTCGACTACGTCGCGGCGCACGCACCCGAGAGAGCTCCCTGATCCCTGGACTCGCTCCAGTCGCTCCTCGAGGAGTTGCCCGACGAGCTGGGGCGTCAGGCGTTCACGCACTCGTCGTGGGTCGAGCAGCGGACCGAGTCCTACGAGCGGCTGGCGTTCCTGGGTGACGTGGTGCTGAGCGTGGCGGTCTCCGACCACATCTACCCGCGTTTCCCGGAGTGGGGCGCCGGACGGCTCACGAAGCTGCGCGCGCAGGCGGTCTCGCGCACGGCGTGCGCGGAGGTGGCGCGCGGGCTCGGCATCCCCGCTCGCCTGCAGGCCGCCGCGCCCGAGGGGGTCGGGAAGAACGCCGAGGTGCTGGTGGGCAGCGACCGGATCCTCGCGTCCGTGTGCGAGGCGGTCATCGGCGCCGCGTACCTGGCGTTCGGGATCGAGCGCGTCAAGCCGGCGGTGGTCGAGGCGTTCTCCGAGCAGCTCGACGAGGCGCTCGACAGCCCGGTCGACTTCAAGTCCGTGCTCCAGGAGACGCTGGCGCGGCACTCGGAGGTCGTGAGCTACCGGATCGTCGAGGCCAGCGGCCCCGCGCACGACCGCAGCTTCACCGCCACGGCCGAGGTCGGCGGCGAGGAGGTCGGGCGCGGCGAGGGCAAGACCAAGAAGGCCGCGGAGCAGGAGGCGGCGTCGCACGCGCTCGACCACGTGGCCGAGCACTGGCCGGAGCCGGGAGGCGGCTAGCGGTGCACCTGCGCTCGATCACCGTCAAGGGCTTCAAGTCGTTCCCGGACCGGGTGCGGCTCGACTTCGCGCCGGGCGTCTCGGTGATCGTCGGCCCGAACGGCTCCGGCAAGTCGAACGTGACCGACGCGGTCCTGTGGGCGCTCGGCGAGCAGAGCCCGCTGGCGGTGCGCGGCCAGACGATGCAGGACGTGATCTTCGCCGGCGGGCACGGCATCCCGTCGCGCAACGCGGCCGAGGTGGAGGTCGTGATCGACAACAACGACGGCGGCCTCGCGACCGAGTTCTCCGAGATCTCGATCGCCCGCCGGCTCGACCGCTCCGGCGAGGGCGAGTACCGCCTGAACGGCGCGCGCTGCCGGCTGGTGGACGTGGTGGAGGTCCTCTCCGACACCGGGCTCGGCAAGGAGATGCACTCGGTGGTCTCGCAGGGCCGGGTCGAGTCGATCATCCACTCGAAGCCGAAGGACCGGCGGCTGCTGATCGAGGAGGCCGCCGGGCTCGGTAAGCACCGCAAGCGCCGCCGCCGGGCGCAGCTCAAGCTCGAGCGCACCGCGGACAACATCGCGCGCGCGCTCGACGTGGAGCGCGAGGCGCGCTCGCGGCTGCGGCCGCTGAAGCGCCAGGCCGAGGCGGCGGAGCTGCACGCGCGGCTCGAGCGCCAGTCGCTCGAGGCGCGCCTGGAGCTGGCCCGCGACGCCGCCGGCGCCGCGGCGCGGGAGTTGGAGGCCGCCGAGGCCGCCGCGCGCGCGGCGGGCGCGAAGCGCGACGAGGCCGAGCGGCTGCTCAGCGCGGTGGCCGTGCGCCGCGAGCAGGCCGAGGAGGCGTTCGCCGCCGCCAGCCGCTACCGCGAGGCGCTCGCGGGCCGCGTGTTCGCGGCGCGCTCGGCGCACGACCGGATCGGAATGCGCCACGAGCGCGCGCTCGACCTCGCGCGCCGCAGCGCCGCCGCCGGCGCGCAGGCCGCCGCCGAGCGCGAGGCGCTCGCGGAGCGGGACGCCGCGGCCGAGCCCGAGGCGCCCGAGGCGGCGGGCCGGGTCGCCGAGCTCGAGTCGGAGCTGGAGAAGGTCGAGCGCGAGCTGGCGCGCAACCTCGACGAGGAGCTCGCCGAGCTCGACGCCGAGCGCGAGCGCGCCGCGGCCCGCGCGGAGGGGTTGGAGGGCGCCGTGGCCGAGCGCCGCGAGGCCCTCGACGCCACCGAGCGCGCGGCCGACGAGGCGCGCCGCGCCCGCGTGGAGGC
>DASVPL010000143.1:0-1666 GCA_036382905.1 Thermoleophilaceae bacterium
GTCAGGGCGTGCGCGCGGTGAACTTGCGGACGCGCTTCTCGCCCTTCGACTCGAAGAACGCCCACTCCTCGCGCCCGAGGTCGGTCGCCGGATCCTCGGCGAACCACCACTCGCGGCCGATCCGGTCCCAGTTGCGCGTGGCGTTCAGCTGCCCGAGCACGGCCAGCACGCCGGACTCCATGCGCCGGCCCATCAGCTCGTTGGCGGGCACGTTCTCGCGCCTCATGAGGTCGTAGAAGTCCGAGCGCGGGTCGGTAACCGCGGCGATCGCGCGCATCACGAGCTCGGAGTCCACCGTCAGCTCGCGATCCTCCATGTACCAGCCGCCGACGGTCTTCACGTGCTCCATCATCCGCTCGGCGTCCACGCGCTTCGGGTTGCGCAGGAAGCCCAGGTCGTGCAGCGCACCCACCAGCTCCTCGGGGTCGTCGTCGAACACCGCCTGCAGCGCCGCGATCTCGAGCTCGATCTGCTCCTTGTCGAGCTGCTTGGTCATCCCGAAGTCGAGGAACGCGACCTTGCCGTCGGGCATCAGCAGGTAGTTGCCGGGGTGCGCGTCGGCGTTGAAGTGCTGGAGGTGGTAGATCGAGCCGAAGCAGAAGCGGAAGACGATCTCGCCGAAGCGGCTGCGGTCCTCCTGGGGCAGCTCCTTCACCTGGTCGAAGCCGATCCCGTCGACCCACTCGGTCACCAGCACGCGCTCGGTGGTCAGGCGCGAGACCACGTCCGGGACGAAGACGAACGGGTGGCCGCGGTAGGCGCGCGCGAACGTGCGCTGGTTCTGGGCCTCGTACTCGTAGTCGAGCTCCTCGAGCACGCGCTCCTTCAGCTCCGCGGCGGCGGCCTTGGCGTCGAGCCCGGGCGCGAGCGCCTTTGCCAGCCGCAGGATCATCCCGGCGTTCTGCATGTCCGCGCGCAGCGCCTCGGCGACGCCCGGGTACTGGATCTTCACGGCCACGCGGCGGCCGTCGGGGAGCGTGGCGCGGTGCACCTGGCCGATCGAGGCGGCGGCCGCGGCCTCGTGCTCGAAGTCCTCGAACAGCTCCTCGGGCGGCTCGTCCCACTCCTCCTCGAGCACCTTCACGACCTTGGCCCACGGCATCGGCGGCGCCGACGTCCTGAGCGAGCTGAGCTTGTCCTGGTACAGCTCGCGGTACTCGGGCGGGAGGAACTCCGTGTCGATGAACGAGGCGAGCTGGCCGATCTTCATCGCCGCGCCCTTCATCGTCCCCAGCGTGTCCACCATCCGCTCGGCGGCCTCGAGGTGGCGCTGGTCGAGCTTCTCGGTGGCGCGCTCCTTCGACCGGACGACATTCGCCGCGCGCGTGCCCGCGTAGCGCGCGCCCTGCGTGCCGATCACGGTGCCGACCTTGGCGGTGCGAGCCACGCGACCGGTCGGGATCTGCTCCTCGTCACGCGCCATGGGCGCGAGCGTACCGGTCCGCACTACACTGGCCCGCCGCATGGCTACCGCGAAGCGCCCCAAGCTGGCAGTCGAGGAGCGGCCCGAGCACGGCTCGCGCGCCACGCGCAGGCTGCGCCGCGCGGGCTACGTGCCCGGCATCGTGTACGGCGGCGGCGACGGCGCCTGCACCTCCTTCAAGGTCGGCGTGCGCGACCTGCGCGCGGCGCTCGTCGCGAGCTCCGCGGTGCTCGACTTCGAGAT
>DASVPL010000144.1:0-11334 GCA_036382905.1 Thermoleophilaceae bacterium
GTGCTGCGCCTCGCGACGGTGGCGGTGGCCGAGCGCGAGGGGTGGGAGCGCGACCGCGTGCTGGAGGCCCTCGACGGGCTCCCCGGCGCCGAGCGGGTCGAGTTCTTCGAGATGCCGCGACTCGACGTGTCCTCGTCGCTCGTGCGCCGGCGCGCGGCGGAGGGGCTGCCCGTGCGCTACTTCGTGCCCGACCTCGTGGCCGAGGAGATCGCCGAGCGCGGGCTCTACACGGGGGCGGGAGCGGCGGTGAGCGCGCGATGACCTCGCGCGAGCTGGCGGAGCGGATAGCGGCGATCGCGTCGGACCGCAAGGCCACCGACATCCGCATGCTCGAGGTGTCGGGGCTGGTCGGCTACACCGACTGGTTCGTGATCTGCACGGGCAACACCGAGCGCCAGACGAAGGCGATCCGCGACGCCGTGCGCGAGGAGCTCAAGCGCGACGGGCACCTCCCGACCCGCGTGGAGGGCGAGCGCGAGGCGCGCTGGATCCTCATGGACTACCTCGACTGCGTCCTGCACATCTTCACGCCCGACGCGCGCTCGTACTACCGGCTCGAGCAGCTCTGGGGCGAGGCTCCGGCGGAGCAGGTCAGCTAGCCCCGCGCCGCGGCCGGCGCCCGTCCGGCATACGAACTAGTGTTCGTGTCGTGAATCCGAACCTGGCAGGCGCGACCGCCGAGAGCGCGATAGCCGCGGAGGCGGTGCGCCTAGGTTTCGATGTCTTCGTTCCGCCCTTCGGGTCACCGCGGGCCGACTTGGTCCTAGGGATCTGCGAGCGCCTGCTTCGCGTCCAGTGCAAGACGGCACGACTCCGCGACGGCGCGGTCGTGCTGCGAGGGCAGACCTGTCGTCGGACGGCGACGGGTTTCAAGCACACCACCTACACGCCAGCGGAGATCGATGTGATCGCCGGATATTGCCCGGAGCTCAGGCGTTGCTTCGCCGTGCCGATGAGCTATTTCGGCGACCGAGTGCAGATGCATCTGCGCCTCGAGTCGGCGAGAAACGGTCAGCGAGCGGGGCTACACTTCGCCCGCGACTACGAGCTCGGGGCTATAGCTCAGCTGGAAGAGCGTTCGGCTGGCAGCCGAAAGGTCGGGGGTTCGAGTCCCCCTAGCTCCACTCCCACCGGCGCCCTCGCGGCGCCGGTCGTCGTCGGGGCCCACGAGTTCCGCAACCGCTTCGGCTGGTACATGGAGCGCGCGGCGGGCGGGGAGGAGATCCGAGTTGCTCACCGTGGGCGGCCGCGGATCCGCGTGGCGCCGATCGCGGCATAGACGCAGTGTTCGCGAGGATCCACCGCTACTCGGCGTCGCTACTCGGCGCCGGTCTCGGGCGTCGTGCGGGGCGGCGCGACGTCCGCGGCGCCGCAGGTGGGATCGGTCTCGCGGACCCGCACGGACTCGGGCATCAGTTCGAGGCGCGTGATGTGGAGGCCGGGAACGGTCGCAGGCTACAGCGGGGGTCGACATTTGACAGAGTTCGCGGGGATGCGGAGGGGGACCGGGGGGTTCTGGAAGCCGGCGGCGGTCGCCGCCGTACTGGCGCTCGCGGCGCCGGGCGTGGCGGTCGCCCAGGAGCCGCTCACGGTCCCAGCCTTCGAGGGCTTCAACTCGGTGCTCGCGCAGGGCGAGGGCGAGTCGATCGAGGCGCCCGAGCTGGCCGCCAACCAGGCCAGCGGCGCGCTGCCGGACACGTTCGTCAACCAGCAGCCGCTGTACGTGGACATCATGCCGCGTGCCGCCACGCTCGGCCCGGGCGACATCGGGCGCTTCTACAAGGACTCGCGCTTCGGCGCGATGCCCGGCGGGGTCGGCTCGACCACCACGCCGCGCCCCGGCGTGCGCATCCTGCGCGACGCTCGCTTCGGCGTCGCTCACATCTACGGCGACACGCGCGAGGACCTGATGTTCGGGAACGGCTACGCCACCGCGCAGGAGCGGCTCTTCATGATGGACGCGATCCGCCGCACCGCGCGCGGCACCCTCGCCGGCCTCACCGGCGCGAGCGCCGCCGAGGGCGACGCCGAGCAGCTCACCGACCAGGACTTCTCCGGTGAGGAGCTGACCCGGCAGTTCGAGGCGCTCGGCCAGCGCTGGGGCGGCCCCGGCGAGCGCGCGAAGGCCGACATCCTCAACTACGTCGCGGGGATCAACAAGCGCATCGACGAGGTCAACGCCGACCCCACCCAGATGCCCGCCGAGTACCCGGCGCTGGGCGCGCGCCCGGAGCCCTGGACCGTCGCCGACAGCGTCGCGATGGCCACGCTGCTCGTCACGCAGTTCACGGTCTCGAACGGCGGGGAGGAGGTCAACTCGCAGCTCCGGCAGGGCTTCGAGCGCAAGTTCGGCAAGGGTTGGCAGCGCCCGTACCGCGACCTGCGCGAGGCCGACGACCCGGAGGCGCTCACGGTCTCGCCCCACAAGCACCTGAGCGACCGCCCGGGCCGCCTCCAGTCGGGGCGCAACGCGATCCCCGACTTCGGCTCGATCCGCCCGCGCGACCCGCAGATCGAGGGCCCCGGGGCAGGTGACGCCCAGGCGGCGTCAGGCGCCGGGCTGCCCGCCTGGGTCCACGCCGTGAACCGCCTGAAGAAGGCCCTGCCCGACGAGGAGTCGAACGCGGTCATCGTCCCGCGCAAGCTCTCCTCGACCGGGCACGCGCTGTACGCGGCGGGCCCGCAGGTCGACTACTGGTCGCCGCAGATCTTCGTCGAGCAGGAGCTGCACGGCGGCGGCATCGACGTTGAGGGCGTGAGCTTCCCGGGCGCCTCCCCGTGGCCGCTGATCGGTCACGGCGTCGACTTCGTGTGGAGCGGGACGAGCGCCAACGGCGACAACCAGGACACCTTCGTCGAGTCTCTCTGCAACCCCGACGGCTCGGCCCCGAGCGACAGGAGCACGCACTACACCTACAGGGGCCAGTGCCGGCCGTTCACCACGCGCGACCAGACCGTCACGACCCCGGTCTCGCCGATCGACCCGAGCCCGCCGGAGCGGATCACCCAACGCACGATGCGCTCCGTGCACGGCCCGGTGTTCGCGTTCGCGACCGTCGGCGGCAAGCCGGTCGCGCTCGCGAAGGCGAAGGGGGTCGACTTCCACGAGCTCGACGCGTCGATCCCGTTCATGCGCCTCGCCGAGAACGAGCCGAGGAGTCTGCGCGCGTTCATGAAGGTGATGAGCCCGTTCCCGGGCACCGAGAACTGGTTCTACGCCAACCGCGACGAGGTCGGCTTCGTCCAGTCCGGCAACTTCCAGAAGCACGCGCCGGGCAGCGACGTCGACCTGCCCTACAACGGCGACGGGAGCGGGGACTGGGTCGGCTTCGATCCCGACACCTACAGCTTCGAGACGATCCCGCCCGCGAACCGGCCGCACGCCGCGAACGAGGCGTCCATCTCGTGGAACAACAAGGAGGGGATCGGCTGGCGCAAGGGGCCGACCGAGTGGAGCGACGGCCCGGTCCACCACGCGCTGCTGCTCCGGCGCCGGCTCGAGGACGAGCAGCGCGTGAAGGGCGGGAAGGTGGACCTCGTCGGGCTCACGCGCGCGGTCAACCGCGCGGCGACCGGCGACCTGCGCCCGGAGGAGCCGTACCGCTGGATGCGCCAGGTGATCGGCCGAGCACAGGGCCGCGACGAGAAGATGCTGAGGCTGATCGACGCGTGGCGCGCCGACGGCGGCAATCGTCTCGACAAGGACGGCGACAACGTCTACGAGCACAGCGCCGCGGTGATCCTGATGGACGCGTGGTGGCCGCGCTTCGTCCAGCAGGCGTTCCAGCCGGAGCTCGGCCCGGATCTCTTCGGCGCCGTCGAGGACCGGGTGCTGGGGCTCGGCGGCTTCGGCTGGGGCTGGGCCTCGCACGTGCAGAAGGACCTGCGCAACGTGCTCGGGCGCAAAGTCCGCGGCCGCTACTCGCGCTTCTACTGCGGCGGGCGGCCGACGGTCAAGCCCCTGACGGGCAGCGGCCGCGCGGTCGCGCTGAAGCGCTGCCGGGCCATCCTGCTGCATTCGCTGCGCCAGGCGGTGCAGGGGATCAGCAACGACCGCGGCGCCGACGTCGCCGAGTGGAAGTACCCCGCCACCTGCCCGCTCACGCGGCCGCGGGCGTGCGTGCAGAAGGAACCGACCGCGGCCGGTGCCGTGGAGACGCCGCCGTTCCCGTGGCAGAACCGCGGCACCTTTCACCAGGTCACGGAGGTATTGGGACGCCGATGAATCAGCTCGCACAAGAGGCCGTAGACGCGATCAACGAGGTGAGCGGCCGCTTCGACGGCCACCGCGCCGCCCACGCCAAGGGCACCCTGTGCGCGGGCACGTTCACGCCGACGCCGGAGGCGGCGGAGCTCTCTCCCGCCGCGCACTTCCGCGAGCCGGTGCGCGTGACCGTCCGGCTCTCGAACGGAAGCGGCAACCCGCACGCGCCCGACGGCGAGCGCACCGAGGGTCGCGGCATCGCCATCAAGTTCTACCTGCCGGACGGGGGGACGACCGACATCGTCGGGCTCACCCTGCCGGTGTTCTTCGTCCGCGATCCGGACGCGTTCGTCGAGTTCGTGCGCGCGCGCAAGCCGGACCCGGAGACCGGCCAGCCGGACATGCAGAAGATCGGCGCGTTCCTCGGCGAGCACCCCGAGACCGGCGCCGCGCTCCAGCTCATCCTGCCCTCGATGGTGCCGCCGCGCAGCTACGCCACCTGCGCGTTCAACTCGCTGCACGCGTTCCGGCTCGGGGAGCGCTGGGCCCGCTACCGGATCGAGCCCGAGGCCGGGGTCGAGCACGTGCCCGAGGAGGAGATCGACGGGCTGGCGGAGGACTACCTGCAGACCGAGCTGCGCGAGCGGCTCGAGGCCGGGCCGGTTCGCTTCCGGCTGTATGCGCGGCTGGGCGAGGAGGGCGACCCGACCGACGACCCGACCGTGGCGTGGCCCGACGAGCGCGAGCGGGTGGAGCTAGGCACGCTGGAGCTGACCGGGCTCGACACCACGCGCGAGCAGGACGGCGACGTGCTCGTCTTCGATCCGACGCGGGTCACCGACGGCATCGAGCTGTCCGACGACCGGATCCTCCGCTTCCGCGCCGACGCCTACGCGACGTCGGTGTTCCGCCGCACCGGCGTGTCGCGGGACGACTGAGCGGACGCCTGCGCTACACGCGCGGGATGTCGAAGCGGATCGTGCCCTTGCAGGTGTCGATCTGCTTCCCGCTCCTGTAGATCTTCGCCGTGATCGTGCTCTTGCCGACCATGTGAGTGCCGTCGAACCGGCCGCTGAGCGTCAGCTTCGCGTCCGCTCGCTCACCGCCGCCGATGTCGCCCTTGGTCCGGCCGGAGTCGGTGAACGTCCCGTCGCCCGGCTGCTCGATCGGTCCCTCCGGGCGGTCGGTCCAGTTGGTCGCGTTGTCGAAGACCATGTCCTTCTTCCGGCACGGCACCCTCCACACGAGCTTGACGAGCTTGACCCGCCCGTCGACCACCCGCGCCGACGCCTTCCTGCCCTGGTTCGTCTTGCCGCGATAGTTGTCCGCCGCGGCGAGCGCGCCGGCTGGCAGCACGAGAGCGGCGCTCAGCACGGCCCCGACGGTGGCTCGGCGAATCACGCGCACGTCGTACCCGCCCCGACCTTTGCTCAATCGAGTAAAAGCGCTAGAGCTCGCCGGGCAGCGCCGAGAACGACCACATGTCGAAGCGCTGGTCCTTCACGCGTGTGTAGGAGCGCAGGATCCCCTCGCGGTGGAAGCCCGCCTTCTCGGCGGCGCGCTGCGACGGGGCGTTGTCGGGGTGCACGAGGATCTCGATGCGCTCGAGCTGGAGCGCGCTGAACCCCCAGGAGGTCACGAGGCGGATCGCGCGCGGCATCACGCCGCGGCCGCGGGCGTGCGCTCCGACGAGGTAGCCGAGCTGGCCGCGCAGGTCCGCCCATGAGGCGAGCCGCAGCGAGATCGACCCGAGCAGCTCCGTCCCGCCAGCGTCCAGCACGGCGAGGTTGATGCCCTCGCCGCGCTCGCGCTCGGCGTCGCCGCGAGCGAAGTAGTCGAGCCCGTCGCGCTCGGTGTAGGGCTGGGGGACGCGGGTCCAGCGGGCGATCGGCTCGTCGTCGAGCATCGCCGCCATGGCGTGGAGGTCCTCGCGGCGCCACTCGCGCACGGAGACCTCTCCGTCGGAGAGCGGATCGAGCACGCGCGGCAGCGGCCGCGCGACGCCGAGCGGGGACACGCCGCTCAGTGGAGGCGCCCCGCGCCGCTCACGGCTCGCCCCAGCGCGGTGCCGTGTCGCTCGGCTCCGCTCACGGCTCGCCCCAGCGCGGCACCTCGAGCTCGTCGAACGGGTTCCCGCCGCGCTGCCGCGCGCCCTCGCCCTCCCCGGCGGCCCCGGCACCCCGGCGCGACTGGCTCGCGCGCAGCGTCGAGAGCAGCTCGGCGTCGCGGTCGTCGGCCGCCACCGGATCGCGGGCCGGGCGTGGAGCGCGAGCCGGCGGCGCCTCTCGAGCCGGGTCCACGCGCAGGTCGGCCATCAGCCGCCGGTGACCCGCCTGTACGTCGCGCAGGATCCGCTCGGCCTGGCCCTCGAGCGACTCCCCGAGCCGTCGCAGCCCGGTCGAGATCGCCTCGGCCTGGGCCAGAGCCTCGTCGGCCGCCTGCTGCGCACGCACCACGCGGTCGTCGGCCTCCTTGCGCGCGATCTCGAGGATCCGCGCCGCCTCCTCCTCGGCCGCCTTCAGCTCGTGCGCACCGGTGGCGCGGGCTTCGTCGCGCAGTCGCTGACCCTCGCGCTCGGCCTCGCGCTCGCGCTCGCGCGCGTCGCGCTCGGCCTTCGACCGGATCTCGTCGGCGGCCTGCTCGGCCGCGAGCACGATGGCCTGGACCTGCTCGGCCGCGAGCTCGGCTGCCCGCGAGGATGGGCTCGGGGACGCCATGGCGAAACCGATGTTCCCAGACGCGCGCGACGGAATCACGCCGTTGGGCGCTCGCGCCCGCGCCGGTAGCCTCGCGACCCCCATGAAGCGATACGAGCCGAAGCGGATCGAGCCCAGTTGGCTACGGCGGTGACGCCGGCCTACGTGGCGGTGGTGGGGTCGGGTGAGGCGTCGGCGGCCGACGCCGCCGTGGCCGAGGAGGTCGGCCGCGGGCTCGCGGCGCGCGGGGCGGTCGTCGTCTGCGGTGGGCTCGGCGGGGTGATGGAGGCGGCCTGCCGGGGCGCCCGCGGCGAGGGCGGGGTGACGGTGGGCCTGCTCCCGGGACCCGATCGGGGGGCGGCGAACCCCTACGTGTCGGTCGCGATCGCCACGGGGATGGGCGAGGCGCGCAACGCTCTGGTCGTGCGGGCGGCGGACGTGCTCGTCGCGGTGGGCGGGTCGTGGGGCACGCTGTCGGAGATCGCGCTGGCCATGCGGGTCGGCAAGCGCGTGGTGGGGGTGGGGACGTGGGAGCTCGCGCGCGCGGGCGGCGAGCCGGTGGAGGGGATCGAGCGGGCGGCGGACGCCGCGGAGGCGGTGGGGTTGGCGCTCGGGGGATAGGCCGGGTCGCGGCGCGGCTCCGTCCGCCCGCGGCGGCGCTCTGGTGCCGGCTCCGCCCCGCGCCTGGCTCCGCCCGCGCCCGGCTTCTCGCCCGGACGGCTTCGCCTCGCCCGGCTTCGCGCCCGGCGGCTAGCTCGCCGGCTCGGAGCCAGGCCGGCCCGGCGGGGTGGACGACGGCGGCGTGAGCGTCCGCCGGTCCTCGGCGGTGAACTCGATCGGCTCCTCGTCCTCCCCCAGCGCACGACGCTGCCCGCGCGCGGTGCCCACCCGGCCCCCGCCCCAGATCACGAGCGCCAGGAACACGATCGGCAGCGCGAGGATGGGCGCCCCGATGCTGAGCGTGGCGGCGACGATTGCGGCGACCAGCAGGAGCATCAGCACCGGTATCGCGGCTGCGGGCATGCCCGAGTGGATTACCCACCGGCGGCTGCTGGCACACTCCCGCTCCAATGACGGAGCGCGAGCGGCGCCGTGTCGTCGTGCACGGTGAGGTGCAGGGAGTCTTCTTCCGCGACTCCACGCGGGAGCAGGCCGAGCGCCGCGGTGTGGGCGGCTGGGTGACGAACCGGGACGACGGATCCGTCGAGGCCGTCTTCGAGGGTGAGCCCGACGCGGTCGCGGCGCTCGTCGAGTTCTGCCGCGCGGGCCCATCCCAGGCGAGCGTCGAGCGGGTGGATGAGACAAGCGAGGAACCCGAGGGCCTCGAAGATTTTCGCGTCGTGTAACCGGCGCGCGTCTGAATCGTTGCGCTTGTAACCCACGTGTAACGCGCCCACCCGTACGGTCGCGAGCATGGAGCTCGACCGGGAGAAACTGCGCGTCGCGGCCTGGCTCGCGGCCGCCGTCGTGGTCGCGCTGCTTGCCGTCCGGGCGCTCACCGGCGGCGACGGCGGCGCCTCAGAGTCCGTGACCGTCGACCCGGCGGGATCGGCGGCGGAGAGCCCCGGCGCGGCGGCTCCGGGTGGTGGCGGACCCGGCGCGGGGGCGTCGGGCGGCGGCGTGCCGGGCGCGCCCGTGGCCGGGGCGCCTGTATTCGTCCACGTGGCGGGTGAGGTCCGGCGACCGGGGGTCTACCGGCTGCCGCGCGGCGCGCGGGTCAACGATGCGGTGCAGCTCGCCGGCGGCCTCACGCGCCGAGCGGAGCAGACGGGCGTGAACCTCGTGGCACGGGTCTCCGACGGGCAGCAGGTGATCGTGCCGCGTCGCGGCGCCGCGGCGCCTGGCGCGACCGGCGCGACGCCCGGGTCCGCTGGATCCGCAGGCGGCGGTGCCGCACCGGGGGCGAAGGTCAGCCTGGCGGCGGCCACACCCGAGCAGCTAGACGGCATCGACGGGATCGGACCCACGCTGGCGAAGCGGATCGTGGAGTACCGCGAGCAGCACGGTGGCTTCCACTCCGTGGACGAGCTCCGCCAGGTCGACGGGATCGGCGAGAAGCGCTTCGAGTCCCTGCGCGAGGCGGTGACCCCGTAGGTGCGCTGGCGACCGCCGCCGCCTGGCTTGACACGCGCCGTCCCCACGTCGCGGCGGCCGCGCTGTCGGCCGGCTTGGCCCTCTCGCCCTGGCCGGCCACGGGCTTCTCCCTGGCGGCAGCGACCTCCGCCGCGCTGCTCGGTCTAGCGGCGCGCCTCCGCACGCTCGCGACCACGAGCCCCGCCCCGCGCGCGGGGACCGCTGCGCCTATCGCCGCTTCACCCAGCGCCGCTCCACCCAGCGCCGCTCCACCCAGCGCTGCTCCACCCAGCGCTGCTCCGCCCTCGGGGGCCGCTCCGCCCGCGGCCGCCCCGCCCGCGAGCGTCGACCCTCCCGCGCCCACCCCGCCTGCGGGCTTGGTGCCCCCGGGGATCCTTCCCGCCCCCGCGGCCCACGCGGCCCCCGCGGCCACCGGGCTCGCCGCCATCGTCGCGGTGGCTGCGGTCGCCGGGCTCGTCATCGGGAGCGCCCGGATCGCGTCGATCGACCAGACCGCGGAACGGGCGCTGGTCAGCGAGCGCTTCGAGGGCCGCGCGATCCTCCCCCAACGGCCGCGACGCACACGGTTCGGATCGTGGGCGTTCGTCGAGCTCGCGGCCGGCCCCGCGAACGGCTCGCGTGTGGTCGCGCGGGCGGGTGAGGGGCTTGGGTGGCCGAGCCACGGCGAGCCCGGTATCGAGCTGTTCGTGGCGGGGTCGATCGAGCGGCCGCGGCGCACGCCGGGGTCGCGGCTCGACTGGCCCGCGTATCTGAAGCGCAGGGGCGTCGCGGCCGAGCTCGACCTCGACGCGCTCCGGCCCACCGGCGGCCGGCGCGGTGGGGTGCGCGGCTGGATTGACGGGATCCGACGCCGCGCGGAGCGCGGAATCGTCGCCGGCGTGGCGCCGGACCGAGCCGAGGTCGCCCGCGGGATGGTCCTCGGGCAGGACGAGATGATCGATCCGCTCGTGGTCGACGACTTCCGCCGCTCCGGGCTCGGTCACCTCCTCGCCGTGAGCGGCCAGAACGTCGTGCTGCTCTGCGCCCTCGCGATCCCGCTGATCGCGGCGCTCGGTGGCGGCATCCGCGCGCGCGTCGCCGTGCTCTCGGTGCTCGTGTTGCTCTACGTGCTGGTCGCGGGCGCGGGACCGTCGCTCCAGCGTGCCGCGGCCATGGCGGTCGTCGGACTCGCGGCGCTGGCGGTGGGACGTGCCCGCTCGCGCTGGTACGCGTTGCTGCTGGCGGCGGCGATCACCCTGGCCGTCGACCCCCGCGCCGCCGCCGAGCCCGGGTGGCAGCTCTCGTTCGCGGCCGTCGCCGGGATCCTGCTCCTCGCACCCCCGCTCAGCCGCACGCTGCGCGCGCTGCCACGCCCGCTCGCCGACGGCGCGGCGATGACGCTCGCCGCAACGGTCGCCACCGGCCCGATCGCGGCCCACCACTTCGAGGCCGTCTCGCTTGCGGGCCTCGTCGCGAACCTGGCCGCGCTCGCGGTCGTGGCGCCGATCGTCTGGCTTGGGATGGTCCAGGCGGCGCTCGGCATCGCGGCCGGAGCGGTACCCGGCGAGCTGCCCGCCCTCGACGCACTGGCGATGCGCGCCGCCGAGCTCCTCGGTCATGTGAACGACGCATTCGTCGGCGCGCTGATCCGCATAGCGACCGAGTTCGCCGCCCTCCCCGGCGCGCAGCTGCGGCTTCCGCTGGCGAGCCCGGTCCGCGTGATTGCCGCGTACGCCGTCCCCGCGCTGGCCTGGCTCGCCCTGCGCGCGCTGATCCGAGCGGACGCCGGGAGCTGGGCCAAGTTAGGTGTCAAATACGACCAAAAGATGGCCCAGGTCGGGCCGGGCCCGCGGACCCGGAAGGGCCTGGCGCGGGCCGCGCGCGCGACCCACGCCACCCGCGCCGGCCTCGTCGCAGTCGACGCCACCGCCCGCGCCGCCGCCGCGGCCTGGCGCCGCGCGGCGCTTCCGAAGCGCGCCGCCGCAGTCGCCCTCGTCGCGGCCGGGGTGGCGCTCCTCTGGCAGCACGCCGCTGGCCCCGCCGCGCCGCCGGACCGCCTCACGGTCTCGTTCCTCGACGTCGGCCAGGGCGATGCCACGCTGATCCAGGACGGTCACGGCGCCGCGGTCCTCTTCGACGGCGGTCCGCCCGAGGCGCGCACGTACCGGCTGCTCCGCCGGGCGGGGGTCCGCCGCCTGGCCCTCGTGGTCGCGACTCACGCGTCGCGCGACCACCACGGCGGCCTCGCCGAGGTCCTCCGCCGCATCCCCACCCAGGCACTACTCGACGGCGGCGACGGAACGCGCGACCCCAGCTTCGCGCAGATGCTCGAGGAGGCCAGGCGTCGCGGCGTCCGCCACA
>DASVPL010000145.1:0-4291 GCA_036382905.1 Thermoleophilaceae bacterium
CCGCCCGCGCGACAGTGGGACCCGCCACAGCCCCGATGGGACCCGCCTGCGCCGCCTCCGCCACCCGACCCCTCCGACCCCGCGCCGAGCTGAGCCCGCGCGCATTCATCCACGAGGTGTTCGGATTTTGTGGCGGTATGCGCCACTTAGGCCGAGCACCTCGTCTGGGTGCGGTGCTGGCCGCCGCCGCGCTGCTCCCCAGTGCCGCCGTTCCGGCTCCCGCCGCGGCCACCGAGGTCACCCGGACGGAGCTCTCCGACCTCGCGGAGCGCGCGCGCACGGACATCGCCGCGCTGCACGAGCTGCGTCGGGTCGACCGGGTGGACGGGAAGCCGTATGCCATCGAGGACGCCCTCGCCGGTGCGCGCGACGAGCGGCTCGACGAGCGCCTCGAGGAGATCGCCGCGCTCAGCGGTGGCGGCGCGGGGGAGGAGAGGAGCGCCCCGCTGGGCGGCGCGCGCGGCGACGCCCAGGACATCCTCTCCGACAACCGCTACGAGGGCAGCGACGTGCCGCGTCCGTTCAAGGGCGTGCTCGACAAGATCGGGGACTTCCTCGAACCGATCGGCGAATGGATCGAGAACGCGTTCGACGACCTCGCGTCCGGCCTGCCGGGCGGCGACGTGACGCTCTGGAGCCTCACCGCCGCGCTGATCCTGATCGCGCTGCTCACCCTCGGCTCGCGCACCCTGCGCGCCCGTGCGCAGGAGGGCGCCGAGGCCCGTGCCGCCGCCGCGGGCCCCGACGAGCGCGACACCCCCGGGCGACTGGAGCGGGCGGCGGACGAGGCCGAGCGGGCGGGCGACCTCGAGACCGCCTTGCGGCTGCGCTTCCGCGCCGGCCTGCTGCGCCTCGACGCCCGCGACGCGATCCGCTTCCGCCCCTCGATCTCCACGCGCGAGGTCTCACACGCGCTCAACTCGCCCGAGTTCGACCGGCTCGCGGCGCTGTTCGACGGCGTGGCCTACGGGGGCGAGCCCGCCTCTCGGGACGACCTCGCCGCCTCGCGCGAGGGCTGGGACGCGGTGCTGAAGGGCGCCGCGCGGTGATGAAGCGCTTCGGGGCCGCCCGATGAGGCAGCGCTTCCGAGCCCTACCGGGCGGCTGGCGCGCCGCGCTCGTCTTCGTCGCCATCGCGGCCGGGCTCAACCTGATCGGCGCGCTCGGCAACCGGCTCGCGCCCGAGCCGAGCGGCCCGCCCTACAGCTCGTACTCGACCAGCGCCGATGGGGCCGCCGGCCTCGCCGAGCTGCTCGAGCGCCAGGGCCGCGCGGTCGAGCAACTGCGCGGCGACCTGTCCGGCACCGAGATCGACCCGGACGCGACCGTCTTCGTGCTCGGGGCTGACCGGCTGGCCGCCAGCGAGATGCGCGTGCTGCGCTCATTCCTGGAACGCGGCGGGCGACTGGTCGGCGGCGGGCCCGACCCGCACTGGCTGAGCGGGATCGCGGACGTGACCGGGATGTGGTCGGAGGGCGGGTCCAGGGAGCTGCGGCCCCTCGTTCCCGCGCCGGAGGTGCGCACGGTCGACGAGGTACGCGCCGACGGCTTCGGCACCTGGCGGGTCGATGCGCCCGGCCTGCCGATCCTCGGCGGCGAGAGCGGCAGCGTGCTCCTCTCCAAGCGGGTCGGGGCCGGCCGCGCCCTCCTGATGGCGGACGTCTCGCCGCTCCAGAACCGCTCGCTCGACGAGGGCGACAACGCGACGCTCGCCCTCGCCCTCGCGGGGGAGCGCTCGCGAAAGGTGATATTCGTCGAGGGCGTGCACGGGTTCGGGGAGTCGCGCGGGCTTGCGGCCCTCCCAGACGACTGGAAGTGGGCGCTGATCGGGCTCGGGCTGGCGGGGCTCGCCGGGATCTGGGCGATCGGGCGCCGGCTTGGCCCACCGGAGGACGAGCGCCGGCCGCTCCCGCCGCCGCGGCGGCGGTTCGTGGACGCTCAGGCGCTGACGCTCGCTCGCACCCGCGATCCCGCCGCGGCCGTGACGCCGGTCCGCGACGCCGCGCGCGAGCGGCTCACCCGACGCGCCGCGCTCGGCCCCGAGGCCGGTGAGCCGCAGCTGCGCCGCGCGGCGGAGCACCTCGGCCTCCAGCCGGACGAGACCGACGCGATCCTCGGGCGCAACAGCGACCCGCTCGCCGCCGGCCGTGCGCTCGCGCGCCTCAGCGGAGGCCGCACGTGAGGGAGCTCCATGGCCGGCTCGCCGGCGAGGTGCGGAAGGTCGTGGTCGGCCAGGAGCGCGTGCTCGAGCTCCTCACCTGCACGCTCGCCGTCGGCGGTCACGCGCTGCTCCAGGGCGTGCCGGGCACGGCGAAGACCCTCCTCGCGAACTCGCTCGCCCGCGCGCTGTCGGTCGAGTTCCGGCGGGTCCAGTTCACCCCGGACATGCTCCCGTCGGACCTCACGGGGACGATGACGCTGCGCGGCGGCGAGCTCGGCTTCCGGCAGGGCCCGGTCTTCACGAACCTGCTCCTGGCGGACGAGATCAACCGCACGCCGCCGAAGACCCAGGCGGCCCTGCTCGAGGCGATGCAGGAGCGGCAGGTGTCGGTCGACGGCGAGCCGCACCCGCTGCCCGACCCGTTCCTCGTCGTCGCCACCCAGAACCCGATCGAGTACGAGGGGACCTACCCGCTGCCGGAGGCCCAGCTCGATCGCTTCCTGGTGCAGATCGAGGTCGGCTACCCGGGCGCCGACGACGAGCTGGCCATGGTGCAGCGCCCGCGGCGCGGAGTCGAGGCGGGCGGGCTCGACCAGGTGCAGCCGGTGGCCACCCCGGTCGACCTGCGTGCGGTGCGCGAGGAGGTCGACGCCACCGAGGTCGCGCCGGAGGTCGCGCGCTACGTGGTCGAGCTGGTGCGCCGCACGCGCGAGCTGCCGAGCGTGACGCTCGGCGCGAGCCCGCGCGCGGCCGTGCACCTGCTGGCCGCGTCGAAGGCGTGCGCGCGGCTCTACGGCCGGGCCTTCGTGACCCCCGACGACGTCGGTTACATGGCGGGGCCGGTGCTCCGCCACCGGCTCGTGCTCACGCCCGAGGCCGAGCTCGAGCGCTACGGCCCCGACGAGGCGGTGAACACCGCCCTCGGCGCCGTCCCGGTCCCGCGCTGATGGCTCCCACGCCGCGCGCGGCCCTCGTGCTCGCGGCGGCCGCGCTCAGCGCCCTGTTCGTGCCGCTGTGGGTGGCCGGGCTGCTCGGCGTGGCCGTGGTCGGCGCCGTGGTGGCCGACGCGCTGGCCGTGCGCCGGGCGCCGCGCGTCGAGCGCTCGCATCCCGCGGTGCTGGCGCGGGGGGTGCCCGCTCCGCTCGAACTTGCGTCGGACGGCGGCGCGGGTGGCCGGGCCCGCATCCGCCAGCCGGTCCCGCCCGACGTCCGCCTCGAGCCGCGCGAGGCCGACGAGCGCCTCGACGCGACGCTCACCCCGATCCGTCGCGGCCGCCACCCGCTGCCCGCGCCCGCGCTGCGCGCGCACGGCCCGCTCGGACTCGGCGCCTGGTACCACCGGCCGGGGGAGGAGGGCGAGCTGCTGGTCTACCCCGACCTGCCGTCGGCGCGGCGGATCGCACTCGCCGTCGCCCGCGGGCGCTTCCTCGAGGGCGGTCAGCGCGGGCGCGGGCCGCTCGGCCTCGGGACCGACTTCGAGTCGATCCGCGACTACCTGCCCGACGACGACGTCCGCCAGGTCAACTGGCGCGCGACGGCCCGCATGGGGCGCCCGATGAGCAACCAGTACCGCGTGGACCGCGACCGCGAGCTGATGTGCCTGGTCGACTGCGGGCGACTGATGGCGGCGCCGCTGGGCGATCTGACCCGGCTGGACGCGGCCGTCGACGCCGTGACCGCGCTCGCCCTCGTCGCCGACGAGCTGGGCGACCGGATCGGAGCGGTGGCATTTGACGACGAGGTGCGCCACCACCTCCGCCCGCGCCGCGACGGCGGCCGCGCCGTGGTGCAGCGGCTCTTCGACGTGGAGCCCGCGTCCGTGGAGAGCGACTACGAGCTGGCGTTCCGGATCGCCGAGGGAGCCAAGCGCTCGTTCGTTCTCGTGCTCACCGACCTGCTCGAACCGGCCGCGGCGGAGTCGCTCGTCGAGGCGGTGCCGGTGCTGTCGCGCCGCCACGAGGTCGTGGTCGCCTCGGTGACGGACGTGGACCTGACCAGCGCGATCGCGACCCCGCCGGAGCGCGAGCTCGACGTCTACGCCGCCGCCGCGGCGGTCGAGGTGCTCGGCGCGCAGGCCGAGGCCGCCACGCTCGTGCGCCGCGCGGGCGCGCGGGTGATCGAGGCGCCGCCG
>DASVPL010000146.1:0-12583 GCA_036382905.1 Thermoleophilaceae bacterium
GCTGCGGCGCTTCGGCGAGGACGCGCCCCCGGCTGGCGGCCTGCCACGCGCCGAGCTGCCGGCGCGGCTCTTCCGGCAGCTCGAGCGAACACGCGCCGCGGTCCGCAAGTACGGCACCCGCGGCGCGCAGCGGCGCCTGCGGATCTCGCGCAGGCGGATGCTCCAGCGCCTGTCGCTCGACCGCAGGCTGCGAGCGCTCGGCCCGTTTGGCCGGCTCTCCTGCGGCCGCTAGCCCACGAGGTCGCCGGCGGGAATCCAGGCGCGGTCCATGTCCACCCGCGCGCCCGCGAACGGCACGCCCTCGTCCTCGAGCAGCACGCGCTGGCGCTCGCCCTTGGCGAGCGAACCGTCCGCCCGCACGACCCGCTGCCACGGCACGTCCGGGTCCCGGCACGCGCTCAGCACGCTCCCGGCGAACCGGGGCGCCCCGGGGCTCAGCTCGCCGTAGGTGGTCACGAACCCCTCGGGCACCGCGCGCACCCGCCGCAGGACC
Organism: Thermoleophilaceae bacterium; assembly: GCA_036382905.1. Lineage (GTDB taxonomy): Bacteria > Actinomycetota > Thermoleophilia > Solirubrobacterales > Thermoleophilaceae > AC-37. Next base: position 494 of record DASVPL010000146.1, read on the forward strand.
TCACGCGCGCGCTCGCTCGCGAGGTCCACGCCGCGCTCAGTCCTCCAGCCGCTCGTACGCCGGCAGCGTCAGGAAGTCCACGAATTCGTCGCTCAGCGCGACGTCCTCGAACAGCTCGCGCGATTCCTCCGGCCGGCCCTGCGTGCGGAAGAACTCGTCGCCCACCTGCTCGCGGATCCGCTCGAGCTCCTCGGTCTCGATCCGGCGCACGAGCTCCGGCGTGACGCGCTGGCCGTCGACCTCGGCGCCGTGGCGGATCCACTGCCACACCTGCGAGCGGGCGATCTCCGCCGTCGCGGCGTCCTCCATCAGGTGGTTGATCGCCGCGGCGCCGTTGCCGCGCAGCCAGGACGAGATGTACTGGATGCCCACGTTCACGTTCCCGCGCAGCCCGGCCTCGGTGATCTCGCCGCCGGCGGAGCCCGCGTCGAGCAGGTCGGACGCGGCGACGATCACGTCCTCGCGCCGGCGCTCGACCTGGTTCGGCCGCTCGCCGAGCACCTCGTCGAAGCGCTCCATGGCCACCGGTACCGAGTCGGGGTGCGCGACCCAGCTGCCGTCGAACCCGTCACCGGCCTCGCGCTCCTTGTCGGAGCGGACGGCGGCGAACGCCCGCTCGTTCGCTTCGGCGTCGCGCCGGCTCGGGATCACCGCGGACATGCCGCCCATCGCGTGCGCGCCGCGGCGGTGGCAGGTGCGCACGAGCAGCAGCGTGTAGGCGCGCATGAACGGCACCGTCATAGTCACGCTCACGCGGTCCGGCAGCAGGAACTCAGGCCGGTCGCGGAAGCACTTGATCATGCTGAAGATGTAGTCCCAGCGGCCGGCGTTGAGACCGGCCGAGTGCTCGCGCAGCTCGTAGAGGATCTCCTCCATCTCGAACGCGGCCGGGACCGTCTCGATCAGCACGGTCGCGCGGATCGTGCCGCGGTCGAGGCCGAGCGCCTCCTGAGCCGCGACGAAGACCTCGTTCCAGAGCCGCGCCTCGAGATGGCTCTCGAGCTTGGGCAGGTAGAAGTACGGCCCGGACCCGTGGTCGAGCAGGCGCCGCGCGTTGTGGAAGACGTGCAGGCCGAAGTCCATGAGGCTGCCCGAGACGGGCGCGCCGTCGACGGTGATGTGGCGGTCGGTGAGGTGCCAGCCGCGCGGCCGCACGAGCAGCGTGGCGCGCTCCTCGCCGAGGCTGTAGGACTTGCCGTTCTCCTCGTGCTCGATCGTGCCCTCGATCGCGTCGGTGAGGTTCACGTGCCCGCCGATCATGTTCGACCACGTGGGCGAGTTCGCGTCCTCGAAGTCGGCCATGAACCCGCGGGCGCCGGAGTTGAGCGCGTTGATGACCATCTTGCGGTCGGTCGGGCCGGTGATCTCCACGCGGCGGTCCTGGAGGTCGGGCGGGGGCGCGGCCACGGTCCAGTCGCCCTCGCGTACCGCGCGCGTATCGGTGAGGAAGTCGGGAAGCGCGCCCGCGTTCCAGCGCGCGACGCGCTCGGCACGCGCGGCGAGCAGCTCGCGCCGGCGCGGGTCGAAGCGGCGGTGCAGGTCCGCGACGAACGCGAGCGCGTCCTCGGTCAGGACCTCGGCGAAGCGGCCCTCGACGGGCGCGTGGACCTCGACGCCGCTCACGTGGCCGCCCGCAGCGACTCGTCGAGGATCTCGACGGGATGCACGACGCGCAGCGGCTTGCCGAGGCGCTCGGCGTGCGCGGCGATCTGGAGCGCGCAGCCGGGGTTCGCCGCCGCCACAGTGTCGACTCCGGTGGCGAGCAGGTTGCGCGCCTTGCGCCGCCCGAGGTCGGCCGCCGGCTCGGGGTTGACGATGTTGTAGATCCCGGCCGAGCCGCAGCAGATCTCCCACTCGGCGGGCTCGACCAACTCCACCCCCGGAATGCCGCGCAGCAGCTCACGCGGCTGGGCGCGCACGGCCTGGGCGTGCGCCAGGTGGCAGGCGTCGTGGTAGGCCACACGGAGGTCCACGCGCCCGCGCGGCGCGCGTGGTTCGTGCTCGGCCAGCAGCTCGTTCACGTCGCGTACCTTCGCGGAGAATGCCGCGGCGCGTCCGGCCCAGGCCTCGTCGTCGCGCAGCAGGTGGCCGTAGTCCTTCATCCCGGAGCCGCAGCCGGCCACGTTGGCGACCACCACGTCGCAGTCGGCGAACGCGTCGATCGTCTCGCGCGCGAGTGCGCGGGCCGGCTCGTCGTCGCCGGTATGAAGCTGGAGCGAGCCGCAGCAGCGCGGCTGCGGCCGGGCCACCACCTCCCAGCCCTCGGCGGCGAGCACGCGTGCGCTGGCGGCGTTCACCGCGCCGAAGTAGGCGCGCTGCACGCAGCCCTGGAGCAGGCCCGCCCGGCCGCGGCGGGTGCCGATGGCGGCGGTGGTCTCCGGCGGGCTCTCCGTGCGCAGCCCGGCCTCGGGGGTCAGCTCGAGCGCGGTGCGCAGCCGCGGCACGCGGCCGAGCAGCCCGCCGCGACGGCGCCGGGCGAGCGACGGAAGGCCGAGCGCGTGCGCGGCCGCCGCGAACGGCGCGAGCGCGCGCAGGCGGCGCGGATAGGTGGCGATCTCGAACGTGAGCCAGCGGGTGAGGCGCTCGCGCGGGCCGCGCTCGAAGTTGCGCTCGATCTGCGCGCGCGAGTCGTTGATCAGCTCGTCGTAGCGGACCCCGGACGGGCAGGCCGTCACGCAGGCCATGCAGCCGAGGCAGCGGTCGATGTGGGTCACGAGCGTGCGCGACAGCTCGCTCTCCTCCTCGAGCCCCTGCTTCATCAGCACGATGCGCCCGCGCGGCGAGTCCATCTCCTCGCCCCAGAGCGAGTACGTCGGGCACGTGGGGAGGCAGAAGCCGCAGTGCACGCAGTCGGCGATGGTGTCCGCCGAGGGCGGGCGCACGCTGTCGAACGCGGTGCTCATCAGATGCCTCCCACGAACACGCCGGGGCTGCACGCGCCCGCGGGGTCGAAGCGCTGCTTCACGCGGCGCATGAGCTCGATCGCCCCGCTGTTGGCGACCCCCCACGGGTCCGCCACGTCGCCGTCGAGCACCACGCACGGCGATGGCGTGAGCTCGCGCCGCAGCGCGTCCACCGCGCCGGCGTCGGGGAGGGTGACCCAAGCGAGGCCGTGCGCCGCCCGGGCGACGAGCGAGCCGCCCAGGCGCTCGGCCACGCGCATCTGGTCGGCGAGCTGGTCCTGGACCCCCGACACGCGCGCCACGACGCCGTCGGCCGAGCGCTGCCACGCGCGCTGGTCCTCCCAGAGCGCCGCGTCGTCCTCCTCGACCGTGGTCTCGAGTCCCGTGCCCGCCAGGAGCCGCGCCGCCTCCGCGGCCTGCGCCGGTGCCTCGCCGCCGGCCACCCGCACGAGCACGTGCCCGTCGCCGCGGCCCCAGCGGACGTCGAGGCACTGGGCCTCGATCGCCGAGTGCGCGAGCGCCGTCGCCGCGGCGGCCACTCGACCGGGGTCGCCCGCCGCGCCAACCGCGGTGGCGGTGGGGGGGACGGGATGCAGCCGCAGGGACACGTCGAGGATCGCGCCGAGCGTGCCGAACGAGCCGGTGAACAGCTTCGCGAGGTCGTAGCCCGCCACGTTCTTGATCACCTTGCCGCCCGTCCGGGCGATCGTGCCGTCGCTCAGCGCGACGGTCATGCCGAGCACCAGGTCGCGCGGTGCTCCGTAGCGGTGGCGGAGCGGGCCGCTGTCACCGGTGGCGATCGTGCCGCCGAGGGTCGCGGCGTCCGAACGCGGTGGATCGATCGCGAGCATCTGCCCGTGCGCGGCCAGCTCGTCCTGCAGACGCGCGAGCGGCACGCCCGCCTGCACGACCGCGGTGAGGTCTCCGGCGTTGTGCTCGAGGATCCGGTCGTGCTCGCGCATGTCGATCTCGACGTCCGGCGCCGGAGCCGCGGCTCCCCAGCCGAGCTTGGTCCCACCGCCGCGCACGCGCACGCGCCGGGCGTTCTGCGAAGCCTCGCGGAGGGCGGCCGCGACGGCGTCGTACATCAGACGTCCTCACCCATCAGAACCGCTCCGCGATCCCCGCGGCCTCGAGCGGGTGCTGGCGGTACGGACCGGGCACCTCGCCGCACAGCCGCGGCGTTGGCATGACCTTGCCGGGGTTGGCGAGCCCGGCGGGGTCGAACGCGCAGCGCAGCCGCTGGAACGCGTCGAGGTCGGCCTCGGCGAACTGGCGCGGCATGTAGCGCTTCTTGTCGATGCCCACCCCGTGCTCGCCCGTGATCGAGCCGCCCGCGTCCACGCACGCCGTGACGATCGCGCCCGCCAGCTCCTCGGCGCGCTCGGCCTCGCCCGCCACCGCTGCGTCGTAGAGCACCAGCGGGTGCAGGTTGCCGTCGCCCGCGTGGAAGACGTTGGCCACGCGCAGCCCGGCGTCGCCGGACAGCTCGTCGATGCGCGCGAGCACCTCGGGCAGCCGCGTGCGCGGGATCACCCCGTCCTGCACGTAGTAGTTCGGCGAGAGCCGGCCCATGGCGGCGAACGCCGCCTTGCGCGCCTTCCAGATCAGCTCGCGCTCGGCCTCGTCGGCAGCCACGCGCACGCCGGTGGCGCCGTTCGTGCGGCAGAGGGCGACCACCTCGTCGAAGCGCGCCTCGCACTCGGTCTCGGAGCCGTCGAGCTCGACGATCAGGGCGGCCTCCGCGTCGGTCGGGTAGCCGGCGTTCGTGGCGCCCTCGGCGGCCTCGATCGAGAGCCGGTCCATCATCTCCAGAGCACCGGGGATGAGTCCGGCGGAGACGATGTCGGAGACGGTCTGGCCCGCCTCCGCCGTCGAGGCGAAGAACGCGACGAGCGTGCGCACGGCCTGCGGCCGCGGCACCACGCGCAGGGTCACGCGCGTGGCCACGCCGAGCGTCCCCTCGGATCCGACGAACGCGCCCACGAGGTCGTAGCCCGGCAGGTCCACTCCCTTGCCGCCCAGCTCCACCACCGCGCCGTCCGCCAGCACGACCTCGAGGCCGGTCACGTAGTTCGTGGTGAAGCCGTACTTGAAGCAGTGCGCGCCGCCGGAGTTCTCGGCCACGTTGCCGCCGATCGAGCAGACGATCTGGCTCGACGGGTCGGGCGGGAAGAAGTGCGACGGCGCGACGGCGTGCGAGATGGCCAGGTTCGTCACGCCCGGCTCGGCCACCACGCGCTGGTTCGCCAGGTCGACCTCGACGATCCGCCGCAGGCGCGTGAGCACGATCAGCACGCCCTCCTCGATCGGGAGCGCGCCGCCGGACAGCCCGGAGCCCGCGCCGCGCGCCACCCACGGCACGCCGGCGCGGTGACAGGCGCGCACCACGTCGCGAACCTGCGCCGCCGTGTCGGGCAGGACCGCCACGCGCGGCATCACGGCGTACTGGAGCAGCCCGTCGGACTCGTACGTGCGCAGGGCGTGCGGGTGCTTGACGACGTTGCCGCCGCCGCAGATCCCCTCGAGCTCCGCCACCAGGTCCGGCACGCCGGAGACGGTACCCTGCCGCTCGTGCCGATCGCGGAGGCGAACGGGCAGCGGCTCTACTACGAGGTCCACGGCGAGGGCGAGCCGCTGCTGTGCGTGATGGGGTTGGGCGGCGACCACACCGCCTGGATCCTCCAGGTCGCGGAGTGGTCGAAGACGCGGCGCGTGGTGGTGTTCGACAACCGCGACGTGGGGCAGTCCTCGTACGCCGACGGGCCCTACGAGGTGAGCGACATGGCGGCCGACGCGCTGGCGCTCGCGGACGTGCTCGGCCTCCTCTCGTTCGACCTGGTCGGCATCTCCCTCGGCGGGGCCATCGCACAGGAGATCGCGCTCGCGGCGCCCGGCCGGGTGCGCACCGCCACGATCGGCGTGAGCTACGCGGCCAGCGGCAACTGGGGCGCGCACCGCGCGAAGGTGCTCGGGGGGATCGTGCGCGGGATGACGCGCGAGGAGCGCGTCGAGCTGGTGCTGATGCTCGTCTACTCGGAGATCGTGTTCGCGAACCCAAACTTCACGGACGCGGCGCGGGCGGCGATGCTCGGCAACCCGCATCCGCAGGAGCCGGAGGCCTTCATACGCCAGCTCGAGGCCGGGTCGCGGCACGACGCGCGCTCGCGGCTCGGCGAGCTGTCGCTGCCGGTGCAGGTGATCGGCGCCATGCGCGACGTGATGATCCCGCCGCAGGCGTCGCCGGAGCTGGCCGGGCTGATCCCCGGCGCGCGGCTGACGATGCTCGAGTGCGGCCACCTCGTGAACGTCGAGGCGGCCCAGGAGTTCAACAGGCTGGTGCTCGACTTCGCGGCCGAGCACGCCGGCGCGCCCGCCTAGGCGCCGGGGTTGCGCCTCCGCCGGGATCGTGATTAGGGTGGTGCCCGTGCCCCGCCTCGCCCTGATCCTGGTCGCGCTGCTCGCAGCCGCAGTGCTCGTCCCCGGCGCCGCCTCCGCCACGCCGATGCAGGAGAGCGCCTCGGCCCCGTCGCCTGGCGGCGAGGTCGCGGCCCAGCTCACGTACGACAAGCAGGACGAGTTCCAGTACTCGAACGTCCGGATCAAGATCACGCGCGGCGGTGCGGTGCTGCTCGACGCCGCGGTGCCGGCTCCCTGCGACGAGTGCCCGACCAGCCCGCAGGGCGGCGGCGACCCCGAGATCCCGTCGCTGGTGGTCCGTGACCTCAACGGCGATGGCGAGCCCGAGGCGCTCGTGGACCTCTACACGGGCGGAGCGCACTGCTGCTCCTACACGCAGATCTACGGCTACCACGCGGCCACGAACGCGTACCGGCGCGTGAAGGCGACCTGGGGCGACTTCGGCTACCAGCTGACCGACCTGAACAAGGACGGAAAGCCAGAGTTCCGCTCCTCCGACTTCCGCTTCGCCGGAGCGTTCACCGCGTACGCGGCCTCGGGCGCGCCGCCGATGATCCTCAACTACACCGGCGGCAAGCTCGTGAACAACACGCGCAAGTTCCGCAGGGAGATCAAGAAGAACCTCAAGCAGTACGTCGCGCTCTACAAGGAGATCCGCAAGGACCCGGACGTGCCGGACGTACGCGGCTTCCTGGCGGCCTACGTGGCCGACAAGTACCTGCTCGGACAGGGCGACACCGCCTTCGACCTCGTCTACGCGGCGCTCCGCCGCGGCGAGCTGAAGGCCCTCGAGGGCGACACCTCGCCGGCCGGCAAGAAGTACATCTCCGCTCTGCGCAAGTACCTGCGCAAGTGGGGCTATCGCTAGCGGGCCTCCGCCAGCGATCGCACCACGGCTTCGTAGAACCCCTCGCCGGCCGCCGCCTCGGTGACCTCCACGTTGGCGCCGCCCGCCGTCGCGATCGACGGGTCCTTCTCGACCGCGTTCGCCACCAGGAAGAAGCGGCCCACCACCTCGGCCACGCCCACGTCCTCGCGCGAGTCGCCCACCGCGATGCACTCCTCGCGCGCGTAGCCGCGGGCGCGCATGTGGGTGGCCACCGCGCTCGCCTTCGAGGCCGTGCGCGGGATCAGGTGGTAGCAGTGCGGCGGGCCCGGTAGGTCCTGGAGGGTCTCCCTCGGCGAGATCGAGCCGTTGTCCACGAGCCGGAGCTGACCGTGCCCGCTGCTGGCCAGCAGGGCGTCGGCCTCGGTGGTGTCGACCAGGCCGCGGAAGATGTGTGAGAACTCGCGGCCCTCGTGCCACGGGTCGTGGTACTCGAACCGGCCCGCGTAGCGCTCGAGCAGGAGCGCCGGTGCGCCGGACTCGTCGATCTGCGCGTAGACCGTGCGGTCGGCGGTCGGCTGGAGCTCGCCGGTGAGGTAGCTGTCGTCGCCGTCGAGGTGCAGCCCGCAGCCGACCTCGTAGATGTACGCGCTCTGGCCGAGCAGGCGCGCGTCCTCCATCACCTGGGCCTTGCGGCGGCCGGACTTGAGCACGACCTCGACGTCGCACCGGTGGCACGCCTCCAGCGCCCGCGCGGGCAGCAGCGTGAAGGCGCCCTCGTGGTCGCGGAAAAGTGAGGCGCCGCGGCCAAGCAGGGTCCCGTCGAGATCGGTGTACACGCAGCGGATGGCCATCGGCTCGGGCCCTACTATCGCAACGGATGGCCGTCACCCGGACACGCGCGCCCTGGGAGGGGCTGATCGAGTCCGGCCGCGACGAGCAGATCGTCTACGAGGGGCGGCTCGCGGCGCGCCCGGCCGCGCGCGTGCCGGTGCCCGACCACCTCCACCCGGAACTGCTCGACGCCCTGGAGCGCGACGGGGTGACCGAGCTCTACACCCACCAGGCCGACGCGCTGTCGAGCGCTCTCGAGGGCGACACGATCGTCACCACCGGCACGGCCAGCGGCAAGTCGCTCGCGTTCAACCTGCCGGTGCTCGACACGCTCGCCCGCGACCGCCGCGCCCGCGCCTTCTACCTCTACCCCACGAAGGCGCTGGCCCAGGACCAGGCGCGCAAGCTCACCGGGCTGAAGGCGCCGTTCCTCAAGCACGCGATCTACGACGGCGACACCCCGCAGTCCGAGCGCCGCTCGATCCGCGCACGCAGCAACCTCATCCTCACCAACCCGGACATGCTGAACGTGGGAGTGCTGCCCCACCACCGCCAGTGGGGCGACGTGCTGGCCAACCTCGCGTGGATCGTGGTGGACGAGGCGCACGTGTACCGCGGCGTGTTCGGCTCCCACGTGGCCAACGTGCTCCGCCGGCTGCGCCGGCTCGCGCGCGCCTACGGCACCGAGCCGCGCTTCGTGCTCGCGAGCGCGACGATCGCGAACCCGGGCGAGCTCGCCGAGAAGCTCACCGGCAAGGAGTGCCGCCTCGTGGACCGCGACGGGGCCCCTCGCCACGAGCGCAAGATCGCGATGTGGAACCCGCCCCTGACCGACGAGGCGACCGGCAAGCGGGTCTCGGTGCTGAGCGAGGCGGCGGGCGTGCTCGCGAAGCTGGTCGAGGACGGGGTGCGGACGATCTGCTTCATGCGCTCGCGCCGCGGCGTCGAGCTGGTGCAGAACTTCACGCGGCTGCGGCTCGAGGACATGGGCCGCGCCGACCTGGCCGAGCGGATCGCGCCCTACCGCGCGGGCTACACGCCCACGCAGCGGCGCGACATCGAGCGGCGGCTGATGGAGGGCGACCTGCTCGCGGTGGTGGCCACGAACGCGCTCGAGCTGGGCATCGACGTGGGCGACCTCGAGGCGTCGATCTGCATCACCTACCCGGGCACCGTGGCGAGCCTGCGGCAGATGTGGGGCCGCGCCGGGCGGCGCGAGGCCGGCCTCGCGATGTACATGGCGGGCGAGGACGCGCTCGACCAGTTCTTCTGCCGCCACCCCGAGGACTTCCTCTCACGGCCGATCGAGTCGGCGATCCTCGACCACGAGAACGAGTCGATCCACCTGCCCCACCTGGTGGCCGCCGCCTACGAGCTGCCGCTGACAGGCGAGGACCGCGAGATCCTCGGCCCGCGCTGGGAGGCGTACGCCGACCGGCTCGTGCGGATCGGGCATCTGCGCGAGCGCGACGGGCGCTACCTGCCACGCGGCGCGGAGTTCCCCGCGGGGCGGATCTCGCTGCGCTCGGCGTCGATCGACTCGATCGCGGTGGTGGAGGAGGGGCGCGGCGAGGTGATCGGGACGGTCGAGGGCGAGCGCGCGCACTCGACGGTCCACCCCGGCGCGGTCTACATGCACCTCGGCCAGAGCTACGAGGTGGAGGAGCTCGACCTGCGCGGGCGCAGCGCGCTCGTGCGCTCGTTCTCGGGCGACTGGTACACGCAGCCCAAGAAGGAGACCGAGACCTTCATCGAGGAGGTGCGCCGCCAGCGGATGGTCGGGACCGTCGAGCTGAACTTCGGGATGGTCTCGGTGAGCGAGGAGGTGGTCGCGTTCCAGAAGAAGCGCGTGAGCGACCACGAGGTGCTCGACCTGCTGCCGGTCGAGCTGCCGATGCAGCGCTTCGTGACGCAGGCGCTCTGGTACGTCATGCCCGAGGGGCTGTTCGCCGACGACTTCCCGCTCGAGGTGCTCCAGGGGTCGCTGCACGCGGCCGAGCATGCGCAAATCGCGGTGCTGCCGCTGATCGCGATGTGCGACCGCTGGGACATCGGCGGACTCTCGACCGCCTACCACCACCAGACCGGCCGCCCGACGATCTTCATCTACGACGGCCACCCGGGCGGGGTCGGGATCACGCGCGCGGGGTTCGAGGCGTTCGAACGCCTGTGCGACGACGCGCTGCTCCTGATCTCCGAGTGTCCGTGCAAGTCGGGCTGCCCCTCGTGCGTGCAGTCGCCGAAGTGCGGGAACCTCAACGACCCGCTCGACAAGCACGGCTCGGTCGAGCTCTTGCAGCGGATCCGCGCGGCCTAGCGGGGCAAGTCCTCGACTCCAAGGCGAATCACGGTTAGCTTGTTGCGGAGTGGAGGCGACAGCTACAGCGCTATTTGAATACCTCCGACGGGCCGACGCCCGCCAGCACGCTAGGGCCCTCGACCTTAGGGAGCGGATCACAGCATGGCTCGAATACATTCCGGCCACGTTTCCGCACTACACGCGCCACACGGTGGCGCACAGCGATGAGATCGTCCGCCAGCTTTCAGCGCTGCTCTTCGCGTCGAGTGATCCTTCGAAGCCGACCGTGCAGCTGTCGTCCATTGAGGCCTACGTCCTGCTCGCCGCGGCATATCTTCACGACGCCGGGATGGTTGTATCCAACAACGCGAAGATGGACGTGCTGTCGTCCTCCGAATGGGAGTCGTGGACTTCGGGAGGCAATCCAGGCGCGGACCGCTGGCAGGCTATCCTCGCGCTGAGGGCTGAGGCCGAAGAAGATAGTTCACCGCACCTTCACTTCGCAGCGGATCTCGAGACGCGGTTCCTGCTAGCGGATTATTTCCGTCGGACGCACGCATCCCGGGCGGCGCAGCTGATCCAAACGTATCGATTGCACCTGGGTCTCGCCGACGCGGATCCAACATTGGTTGAGACGATCTCGGCGGTGTGTGTCGCACATGGTGCGAGCATCCACGATCTCGAGGACTCGGTCCGCTACCCCGAACGTCGCATGACAGCGGGAGAGCAGGTAAACGTTAGGTTTCTTGCACTCCTTCTCCGCCTAGGTGACCTGTTGGACATGTCAACCGACCGCAGTTGCTCACTGCTGGTCAACGCGGCAGCACCGCTCCCAGCCGACAGTCTGGCTCATTGGACGCAGTACTCCAGCATCGTCCATAGGTTGACCGCACCTGACCGAATAGAGGTTCGGGCGAAGTGCCACGACCATGAAGAGCATCGAGTCTTACGCGATTGGTGCGATTGGTTGGCTCAGGAGGTGACGAATGCCGCGGCGCTCATGGCACATTCGGCAAGACATGGCGATTGGCGGGCGCCCATAACTAGGTCGCGGGGGCCAGACCCGACGATCGAAATTGACCGTGCGCAGGATGCCACTTATGTGCTCGAAGACTGGAAGCTCGAGATCGACGCCGACGCCGTGCTGACGCGCCTTACGGAAGATATCTATGGTGAACAAGGCGCCTTCCTAAGAGAGCTGATTCAGAACGCGCTCGACGCGAGTCGATGCCAGATGTACCTAGATCTCCGAGCCGAAGGAATCGAGCCGCCGCCCAATCCCGCGCATGTGGAAGCAGCGTTTCGCGACAAGTATGGCGTGAGAGTCGCGATCGACGAAATCCTCACGGAGAGCCCGGTCTCCGGAAAGCGTGAGCGCCGGCACGTCATCACGGTCGAGGACTCCGGCATTGGTATGGACCGTGAAGTCATTCAACGCTTTTTTTTACAAATCGGGCGGTCGTTTTATACGTCTCGCGAGTTTGATCGGGTGTTCACATTTGTGCCGACAAGCAGGTTTGGCTTGGGGTTCCTGTCAGTGTTCGGCGTAAGCGACGATGTAACCGTTGAGACCTACAAGCCAAGCTCCGCCGCTCAGGATGGTCCTCTACGCATGAGGCTAACCGGCTCGAAGTCATACTTGATTACCGAAGAAGGCAACCGTACGACGAGTGGCACTACGATTACAGTCGTCCTACGCGACTTACGGCCTGCGAGGTTTGTCCTTGACACCGTGAGAATGTGGTGCCGGATGGTCGAGCTACCGATTGAGGTCAGATCCTTCGGTGAGGCAGAGTGCGTGACCGCCG
>DASVPL010000147.1:0-2344 GCA_036382905.1 Thermoleophilaceae bacterium
TCGCGCGGGACCCGGCGGAGCCGGCGCGCTTCGCGGGGCCCGCCGTCTTCGCCCGCGACGCGCCGGAGCCCGCAGCCTTGGCGGAGCCCGCGGCCTTCGCGGAGCCCGCAGCCTTCGCGGAGCCCGCGGCCTTCGCGGAGCCCGCAGCCTTCGCGCCCGCGCCGCCGCTCCCACCGCCGGCGCGCTTCGCGCTGCGCCGTCCGGGCCGCGAGCGCGGCAGGTTCCCCATCACGCCGGGATCGTCGCTCACGCCGCAGACCTTATCCCGACCCGCGGCGCGCCCCCCGCGCGGGCGCCGGCTACCCGCGGCCCAGCCCACTCTTAACGCGCGTGTGCGAACCGTCCGCCCACCCTGACGGTTTTACGTATCAAAGCCCCGGACCGGGGGTATACGGAAGCTCCCCCGGCCAGGGCGTACCGGCCCAAGGCGCCCGACCGGGACCGGCTGACCAAAACGGTTGACTGCACGAAATGAAGCGAACTAGACTCGCCTCGCCTGCTTTGATTGGGCTTGCGGGAGCAACTCGGGAGAGAAACGGAAGGGTATGTCGGTAGCTGAACTCCAGGAACTGGAGGAGGTAAAGCTCCTCGTCCTCAAGGGCAACCAGACGGGTGTCCTGACGTATGGCGAGGTTGCGAACGCCCTTACCGAGGTCGACATCGACGATGGCGACATCGAGGAGCTGCACGCGTTCCTCGAGAAGTCCGAGATCGAGCTCGTCGACGACGACCCCGCCCTCCAGAACGCCAACCAGGAGGAGCGCGCGCCCGACAAGAAGGGTCGCCGTGCCAAGAAGGCTCAGATCGATCTGAAGCCGGACATGACGACGGATTCGCTGCAGCTCTTCCTCAAGGACATCGGGAAGGTCCGTCTGCTCACCGCGCAGGAGGAGGTCGACCTCGCCAAGCGCATCGAGCGCGGCGACCTCGACGCGAAGCAGAAGATGGTCGAGTCGAACCTCCGGCTCGTCGTCTCGATCGCGAAGAACTACCGCAACCAGGGCCTTCCGTTCCTCGACCTGATCCAGGAGGGCACGCTCGGGCTGGTCCGCGCCGCCGAGAAGTTCGACTACCGCAAGGGCTTCAAGTTCTCGACCTACGCGACCTGGTGGATCCGCCAGGCGATCGCCCGCGCGCTCGCCGACAAGGCGCGCACGATCCGGATCCCGGTCCACGTGGTGGAGAAGCTGAACAAGATCGGCCGCGCCGAGCGCAAGCTCGTCACCGAGCTGGGCCGCGAGCCCACGCCGGAGGAGATCGCCGAGGTCACCGGCATCGAGCCCGACGAGGTCGACTCGATCAAGCGCTCGGCCCAGGCGCCGGTGTCCCTGGAGAAGCCGGTCGGCGACGAGGAGGAGTCCGAGTTCGGCCAGTTCATCGCCGACGAGCGGGCCGAGTCGCCGTACGACCGCGCCGCGGAGATCCTCACCAAGGAGGCCCTGCGCGAGGCCCTCGAGAACCTCTCGTACCGCGAGCGCCGCGTGCTCGAGCTGCGCTACGGCCTCGGCGGCGAGCACCCGCGGACGCTCGACGAGGTGGGCCGCACGTTCAACGTCACGCGTGAGCGCATCCGCCAGATCGAGAATCAGTCGCTGAAGAAGCTCCAGTCCCTCGCGGAGGCTCAGAAGCTCCGCGACGTCGCGTAGCGCCTAGCGCGGCGCGAGCAGCGTCCGGCCGGGCACGGGCTTCTCGAGCTTGCGCGTCGCCGGCCCCGGCCGGTAGGTGACCACCTGTAGGTCCACCCGCAGCCGCCGGGCCCTCTGCAGCTCGGCGCGGTAGCGGCTGGTCAGCCGCGCCGCCACCACAGCGCTCCTGCCCTTCGCCGGGAGCTTGAACCGCGCGCGCCCCACCACCGGCCCGCCGCCGCTGCGGCGGACGTAGACGCGCCCGGCGCAACGGACGTCGGCGTTGCTCGCGCAGCGCAGGCGCATCCGCACCGTCCCGTCACGCGCGACGCGGAAGTCGTCGGGCCGCGGGCCGACCACGACCGGCGCGCACAGTCTGAGCTCGTCGACCGGGTCGATCGTGAGCCGGACCGAACCGCGTGCGCAGGTGATCGTGTCGTCGTAGACGTCGCGTGTGTCGATCAGCGTGAGGACGCCGGGGCCCACCGGGATCAGGTCGCCGCTCGCGAACGGGCTCGGATCGCCGGTGCTGATCGTGTCGTGGTCCGGTCCGCCGACGATCCGGCCACTGCCCCGGAGATCGTCGGTGCCGCCACGCCCGTCGATCAGGTCGCGACCGCCGAGACCGCTGATCCCGTTGGCGGCGTCGGAGCCGATCAGGCGGTCGTCGAACGGAGTGCCGGCGATCGATTCGACGTCGGCGCCGACGTCGTCGTTAT
>DASVPL010000148.1:0-33823 GCA_036382905.1 Thermoleophilaceae bacterium
CGCCCCGCCGGCGCTCGACGAGGCGAGCGTCACGACCGACCCCGCGCTCTTCCCCGGCTTCGATGTCGCGGTCGAGGACTATGTGCTGCGCTGCGGCCCGGACCCGGTGAAGGTGACGGCTGACGCCCCCGACGGGGTCACCGTGGCCATCGATGGCGGCGCACCGCAGAGTGGGCCGCAGTCCGTCGAGGTCGACCTGGAGGGCGGCCAGGCGTTCCGCTTCACGATCGCGAACCGCGCGGCGAGCCGTACGTTCCACGTGCGCTGCCTGCCGCCCAATTTCCCCGGATGGACCGTCGAGCGGAACGGGGACCCCGCGGCGCAGTGGTACTTCGCGTCGCCTTCGTTCGAGATCCAGCCGCGCTCCGACAACCCCTACGCGATCGCATACGACGACCACGGCGTGCCGGTCTGGTGGAGGGACATCGCGGGCGTGCCCGTCGACGTGAAGCTGCTGCCCAACGGGCATGTCGCCTGGTTCCGCACCAAGGTCAGCCGCTACGCGACCTACCCCAGCGACGCCTACGAGGAGCGTGAGCTCGACGGGACCCTGGTCCGGACCCTGGCGACGGTCGGCTCTCCCACCGACCTGCACGAGATCCAGCTCATGCCTAACGGCAACTACCTCATGGTCACCTACCACGCTCGCGACGGGGTGGACCTGGAGCCGTACGGCGGCCCGTCAGACGCGACCGTGCTCGACGCCGAGGTGCAGGAGCTGACTCCGGCCGGCACGCTCGTCTGGTCGTGGAACGCGAAGGACCACGTGTCGCTCGACGAGACCGGCCGCTGGTGGCCGACCGTCCTCGGCACGACCTTGACGCTCGAGGACGGCCGGGTCGCGTACGACCACCAGCACATCAACGCGGTCGAGCCCGACGGGGACGGCATCGTCATCTCGCTCCGGCACACCGACGCCGTCTACAGGATCGACCGCGCCACCGGCGCCATCGACTGGAAGCTCGGCGGCACGCCGACACCCGCCAGCCTGAGCTTCGTCGGAGACGCCTTCGCCGGGTCGGCGTTCGGCGGCCAGCACGACCCGCGCGTCGGCTCCGACGGGACGCTCACGCTCTTCGACAACGGGACCGACCGCGGCCGGCCCCCGCGCGCCGCGCGCTACGCGATCGACCCGGTCGCCCGTACCGCCACGCTCGTCGAGCAGGTCAGCGACCCGCTGATCTCGGGGTCGTTCTGCTGTGGCAGCGCACGGCGGCTCAGCGGCGGCAACTGGGTGGTCTACTGGGGCGGCACCCAGACCTTCGGTGAGCTGAGTGCCGATCGCAGGGTCCTGCTGCGGGTGACCTGGGACAACCAGCTCTCCTACCGGGTCGCGCCGGTGGAGCCCGGCGTGCTCTCCGCCGCGGACCTCCGCGCCGCGATGGACGCCATGAATCCGCGTTAGCTGGGTGCCCTACCGGGCGCACACCGCGTCGCGCCGACCGACTGAGGGAGAAGCATCGGCCACACGAAGTCTTCATATCGGCCATACGAGCTGGACTTATCGGCCATACAAAGATAATTTATCGGCCACACGATGGGTTCACTACGCGCACTGGCTGGGGACCTCGGGATCCCCGAGCGGACGCTGCGTCGTGCCGCATCGGAGGGCCTCGTGCGAGGCTCGCGCACCAGCCCACGGCGGTTCGAGACCACGGTTCGCGAACGGTGGTACCTGCACAACTACTGGCCCCTCCTGCGCGAGCTGCGCGACGCTCTCCGCACCGAGCCCAATGTGAGGCTGGGGGTGCTGTTCGGCTCGACGGCCACAGGCAGGGCGCACGCCGCCTCCGACATCGACATCGTCGTCTCGCTGGCGGATTCGTCGATGGGCCGGATCGCCGATCTCTCTTCACGCTTGGCGGCGCGGCTGGGACGCGACGTCCAACTGGTCCGCCTCGAGGACGCGCGGCAGGCCCCGCAGCTCATGCGGGCACTCACGACCCAAGGACGTGTGCTGGTCGATCGCGATGGCGAATGGCCGGCCATCGTGGAAGAGGCTCCACGCTGGCTAGTGCGTGCGCACAGGGCGGAGAAGCGCGATGCACTGGCGGCGTACACGGCCGCGTTCACGGAGCAAGCCAGCAGGCGATCGTGACCAAGGCTCCGCCCGCGCCACTCGAAGCTCGCGATGCGGAGCGCGCGCAGGTTCTGAAGCAGAAGGTCCTGCACCGCCTGGCCGATGTGGCGAGGCACCACGCGGCGCTTCTCGCCGCGATGGCCGAATTCGGCGAGGACTTCGACCTCGAACCCTTCGCCAGGGCCCACAGAACCGATGACCCAACAGAGCTCAACCGCATCAAGGCCGTGGAGCGTGGTGTCGACCAGCTCTACAACTACGTGGCCGCTGTCGTCGCTCGGCCTGGAGCTCGCGATGGAGCGGAGCCGGGAGGACGCGCTGAACGCCCGCCTCGACCTGGAGGCGATGGCTGACAACGGTGTGCTCACTCGGCAGTTGGTGACGCGGCTCCAGCGCCTGCGTGTCCTGCGTCGTGACCTCGTGCACGAGTGCCCGACGCCAACCGCGGAGCAGGTCCACGAAGCGGCGCGACTCGTGGCCGCGGACTTCCCTCGATTCCGGAATACGTACCTGAGGTGGGTGTGTTCGCATTGACGAAGCCCCGCTGACCTTCTATAACACGACTTAGATTTTCTATGCACATCGATCGCTTCACCACCAAGTCCCAGGAGGCCCTCGCGGCCGCTCAGCGGCTCGCCGCCGCGCGCAAGAACCCGCAGACCTCGCCCCACCACGTGCTCGCCGCGCTGCTCGAGCAGGAGGGCGGGATCGTCGTGCCGGTGCTCCAGCACGCGGGCGTGGACGTGACCGGCGTCCGCCGCCGCGCCAACGAGGCGCTCGACGCCGCGCCGAAGGTCACCGGCGAGGACGTGACCGCACCGCCGGTCGACGGTATCACCGCCAAGGTCCTCCAGAACGCCGAGGAGGAGGCGCGCGGCCTCGGCGACGAGTACGTCTCCACCGAGCACCTGCTGCTCGCGCTCGCCTCCGACCCGAAGGTCGACGTCGGCGCCACGCGCGACCAGCTCCTCGAGGCCGTCGACGAGGTCCGCGGCCCGCACCGCGTCACCGACCAGAACCCCGAGGACAAGTACCAGGCGCTCGAGAAGTTCGGTCGCGACCTCACGAGGGCCGCCGAGGACGGCAAGCTCGACCCCGTCATCGGCCGCGACGACGAGATCCGCCGCGTGATCCAGGTCCTCTCCCGCCGCACGAAGAACAACCCCGTGCTGATCGGCGAGCCGGGCGTCGGCAAGACCGCGATCGCCGAGGGCCTCGCCCAGCGCATCGTCTCCGGCGACGTGCCCAGCTCGCTCAAGGACCGCCGCGTGATCTCGCTCGACATCGGTGCGCTGGTCGCCGGCGCGAAGTACCGCGGCGAGTTCGAGGACCGGCTGAAGGCCGTGCTGAAGGAGATCGCCGAGGCCGAGGGCCAGGTGATCCTGTTCATGGACGAGCTGCACACGATCGTGGGCGCCGGCGCGGCCGAGGGCGCCGTGGACGCCGCCAACCTGCTCAAGCCGATGCTCGCCCGCGGCGAGCTGCGCGCGGTCGGCGCCACCACGCTCGACGAGTACCGCAAGCACATCGAGAAGGACGCCGCGCTCGAGCGCCGCTTCCAGCCGGTGCACGTGGGCGAGCCGAGCTCGGAGGACGCCATCGCGATCCTGCGCGGCCTCAAGGAGCGCTACGAGGTGCACCACGGCGTGCGCATCCAGGACTCCGCGATCGTCGCCGCGGCGGTGCTGAGCGAGCGCTACATCGCCGACCGCTTTCTGCCCGACAAGGCGATCGACCTGATCGACGAGGCCGCGTCGCGGCTGCGCATCGAGATCGACTCGATGCCCACCGAGATCGACGAGGTCGAGCGCCGCGTGCAGCAGCTCGAGATCGAGCTCCAGGCGCTGAAGAAGGAGAAGGACGAGGCGTCGGTGGCC
Organism: Thermoleophilaceae bacterium; assembly: GCA_036382905.1. Lineage (GTDB taxonomy): Bacteria > Actinomycetota > Thermoleophilia > Solirubrobacterales > Thermoleophilaceae > AC-37. The sequence goes on from DASVPL010000148.1 coordinate 3,958, forward strand.
CGCCGCGAGGCGATCGACCGCGAGCTGGCCGAGCTGCGCGAGCGCTCCGCCGGGATGAAGGCCAAGTGGCAGTCCGAGAAGGAGGCCATCGAGGCGATCCGCGAGACCAAGGAGAGGCTCGAGCAGGCCCACCGCGAGGCCGAGCGCGCCGAGCGCGACTCCGACCTCCAGCGCGCCGCCGAGCTGCGCTACGGCGAGATCCCCGAGCTCGAGCGCACCGTGCGCGAGCAGGAGGCCCGCCTCTCGGAGCTCCAGTCCACGAGCACGATGCTCAAGGAGGAGGTCGACGACGAGGACGTGGCCGAGGTCGTGGCCAAGTGGACCGGCATCCCGGTGTCGAAGCTGATGGAGGGCGAGGTCGAGAAGCTCATCCACATGGAGGAGCGCCTGCACGACCGCGTGGTCGGACAGGACGACGCGGTCGACGCGGTCTCGAACGCGCTGCGCCGCTCGCGCGCCGGCCTCCAGGACCCGAACCGCCCGATCGGCACGTTCCTGTTCATCGGCCCGACCGGCGTCGGCAAGACCGAGCTGGCCCGCGCGCTCGCCGAGTTCATGTTCGACTCCGAGCAGGCGATGGTCCGCATCGACATGTCCGAGTACATGGAGAAGCACTCGGTCTCGCGGCTCGTGGGCGCGCCGCCCGGCTACATCGGCTACGAGGAGGGCGGCCAGCTCACCGAGGCGGTCCGCCGCCGGCCGTACTCCGTGATCCTGCTCGACGAGATCGAGAAGGCCCACACCGACGTCTTCAACATCCTGCTCCAGGTGATGGACGACGGCAGGCTGACCGACGGCCAGGGCCGCACGGTCAGCTTCAAGAACGCCGTCCTGATCATGACCTCGAACATCCCCGGCGGGCGCGAGGGCGTGGAGGGCCACTTCAAGCCCGAGTTCGTGAACCGCCTCGACGACATCGTCGAGTTCGACCAGCTCTCGCGCGACGAGATCGGGCGGATCGTGGCGATCCAGGTGGACCGCCTCGCCGAGCGCGTGCGCGAGCGCGGCGTGGAGATCGAGCTGACCGAGGACGCGCGGACGCTGATCGGCAACCTCGGCTACGACCCGACCTACGGCGCGCGGCCGCTGAAGCGCGTGATCCAGCGCCAGCTCGTGGACAAGCTCGCGCTGGCGCTGCTCGAGGGCCGGTTCGCCGCGGGCGACACGGTCAGGGTGGACGCCCACGACGGCGAGCTGGCGTTCGAGCGCGCCGCCGACGCCGCCGAGCAGCCCGCAGCCGCCGCTTAATTTCGGCGTCTGCGACCGTCTCAGTAGGTATGAGCCAAGTCATCGTCGATATCAGCATGTCCCTGGACGGCTACGTGGCCGGCCCGAATCAGTCTTTGGAGGAGCCGCTCGGCCAGGGCGGGGAGCAGTTGCACGAGTGGGCGTTCGCCACGGCGAGCTGGCGTGAGCCGCACGGCCGCGAGGGCGGCAGCACCGGCGCCGACGACGAGCTGCTGCGCGAGGCGCGCGGCCGGATCGGCGCGGAGATCATGGGGCGCGGCAAGTTCGGCGGCGGGCCCGGGCCGTGGGACGAGTCGTGGCAGGGCTGGTGGGGCGAGGACCCGCCGTTCGGCTATCCCGTGTTCGTTCTCACCCACCACGCGCGCGAGACGCTCACACTGAGCGACACGACCTTCACGTTCGTCACCGACGGGATCGAATCCGCCCTAGAGCAGGCTCGCGCGGCCGCGGGCGAGCGTGATGTGCTGATCGGCGGCGGCGCCGACGTCTGCAACCAGTACATCGCGGCCGGCCTGGTGGACGAGTTGCTGCTGCATGTCGCGCCGGTGATGCTCGGCGGCGGCGAGCGGCTCCTCGTGGGCACGGGCGCCGCTCAGCTCGAGTGCACGCAGGTGGTCGGCTCGCCGCAGACCACCCACCTCCGCTACCGCCTCCAGCGGTGAGCGCCGCGGCGATCCAGCTCCGGGACGTCGTGAAGCGGTTCGGGCCGATCACGGCGGTGGACGGGCTCGACCTCGACGTGCCGCAGGGCATCTGCCTCGGCCTGCTCGGGCCGAACGGCGCCGGCAAGTCCACGACGATGCGCCTGCTCACCGGGCAGGCGATCGCCGACGAGGGCGAGCTGCGCGTGCTGGGCCACGATCTTCCGGGCGAGTCGAAGGAGGCGCGGACGCGCATGGGCGTCGTGCCGCAGCTCGACAATCTCGACGTGGACGTGTCGGTCTACGACAACCTCGCGATCTTCGCGCGGCTCTACCGCGTGCCCGACGTGAAGGCGACCGTCGAGCGCGGCCTCGAGATCGCTCGCCTGACGAACCGCGCCAAGGACTCGGTCTCCGAGCTGTCCGGCGGCATGCGCCGGCGCCTGCTGCTCGCGCGCGGCCTCGTGCACGATCCCGAGCTGCTGCTGCTGGACGAGCCCACCGTCGGCCTCGACCCGCAGATCCGCACCGAGCTGTGGACCCTGATCGACGGCCTGCGCACCCAGGGCAAGACGATCCTGATGTCCACGCACTACATCGAGGAGGCCGAGCGGCTGGCCGACGAGGTGGCGGTGATGACGGAGGGCCGGATCGTCGCGCGCGGCCGCCCGAGCGACCTGATCCGCGAGCACGCGGGCCGCGAGACCGCGGAGTTCTACGGTCCGCCCGCGCGCCTGGCCGAGGTGCGCGCGAAGGCGGAGGAGCAGGGCCTGCGGGTGCGCCCGGCCGGCCCGGCCGTCGCGATCGTCGGGTCCGAGCGCGCGAGCGACGGAGCCTTCCCGGCGGAGTCGATCCGCCGCGCGGCCACGCTCGAGGACGTGTTCGTCCTGCTGACTGGGGAGGACGCCGAGTGAGACGCATCGAGCCGGCCGCCGTGGCGGGAGTGATGAGCCGCGAGATGGCGAACTACCGGACGATCTGGAAGGCGATGACGTTCTCGAGCGTGCTCGAGCCGTTCGTCTACCTGATCGCCTTCGGCGTCGGGCTCGGGGCGACGATCGTCGACCGCGTGGACGGCCTCGAGTACGTCGAGTTCGTCGGCACCGGGATGGTCGCGACGGCCACGATCTTCTCGAGCGCGCTGCCGGCGATGTTCGGCACGTTCGTCAAGCACCACTTCCAGCGCACCTACGACGCGATCCTCGCCGCGCCCGTCGACGTCGAGGAGATCGTGACCGCGGAGATGCTCTGGATCGGCCTGCGCGCCGGCTTCTACGGCTGCTTCCCGCTGATCGCCGCGATGGCGTTCGGGCTCGATCCCGCTCCGGGCATGCTGCTCGTGCCGCTGTTCTGCTTCGTCACCGCGCTCGCGTTCGCCGCGTTCGGGATCGCCGTGGCGGGGAGCGTCTCGAAGATCGACCAGTTCAACTACGTGACGACGCTGTTCGTCACGCCGCTGTTCCTGGTCGCCGGCACGTTCTTCCCGATCGACCAGCTCCCGGAGGGCGTGCAGATCGCCTCGCAGTTCAACCCGCTCCACCACCTGGTCGAGCTGGTCCGTCACGCGTGCTTCGGCTTCGAGGCGACCGACCCGCTGCGGCTGCTCGGCCTCATCGCGCTGGCCGTGGTGCTCTGGCGGCTGGCGATCCGCCAGCTGACGCAGAAATTGATCGACTAGCCGCGCACGCGGTGGCGCAGCTTGGTCGGGTCGATCCCGCCGAGCGACGCGGCGCGGCGGCCCACGACGCGCGCCTCGCGGCGCTTGCCGCAGCGGCGCAGCACGCGGGCGAGGTCCTCCATCGCGGCGATCGTCGCCGGGTGGCGCTCGCCGAGTACCGTCCGGCGGCCGGCCACGAGCTGCTCGTAGATCACGCGTGCGCCGGAGAGCATCCCGCCCTGCGCGAGCATCGCGCCGAGGTTGCCCATCGCGTGGAGCGTGTCCGGATGCTCGGCTCCGAGCGTGCGGTGGCGGATCGCGACGACGGCCTGCGCGATCGCGTGCGCCTCGGTGTGCTCGCCCTGCAGCCAGAGCGTCGCGGCGAGGTTGCCCATCGCCGTCAGCGTCTGCGGGTGCTCCTCGCCGAGGGTCTCGCGTGCGTGCGCGAGCAGCTCGTCGTGCATCTTCCGCGCGGCGTCGAGGTCGCCGTGCGACTTGCGGATCTCGGCCAGGTTGTTGAGCTGGGTGAAGCCGGCCGGGGTGGGGGTGCCGTCCATCAGCTCGGCCACGCGCTCGTGCAGCTCGCGGGCGCGGTCGATCTGCCCCTGCTGGTGGAGCGTGGCGCCGAGGTTGCTCATCGCCTGGATCGTCATCGTGTGGTCCTCGCCGAGCACGCGCCTGCGCGCCGCGAGCACCTCCTCCTGGAGCCGCAGCGCGGCGCGGGCGTCGCCGAGCACGTTCAGGGTCACCGCGAGGTTCGACATCGAGCTGAGCGTCTTCGGGTGCTCGTCGCCTAGCACGCGGCGGCGGGCCTCCAGCACGCGCTCGTCGAGCTCGCACGCGCGGCGCGGGTCGCCGGCGGCGAAGTAGGTGCGGGCCAGGTTGTTGGTCATCGTGAGCGTGCGGGGGTCGTCCTCGCCGAGCACCCGGCGAGCGGCCTTCACCGCGGCCTCGCGGAGCACGTGGCCGCCGCGGGGGTCGCCGCTGGCCTCGAGGGTCACGGCGAGGTTGTTCATCGCCATCAGGGTCTCGGGGTGGTCCTCGCCCTGGTGGCGCACGCGGATGTCGAGCGCCTCCTCCTCGAGCGGCCGCGCGCTGTGCGGGTCGCCCTGCTTGTGCAGCACGTAGGCCAGCTGGCCGGTCGCCTCGGCGACGGCGAGCTCGGCCGGCTCGGGGGCGCGGCGGGCGATCTCGAGCGCGCGCTCGGAGAGAGCGCGAGCGCCGTCCTTCGACCCGTCGATCGCCATCAGGTAGGCGGCCGCGGCGACGAGGACGTACGCGGAGTCCACGTGGGCGACGCCGAGGGCGCGGGCGTGCGTGGTCGCGCTCACCACGTGGGGCAGCAGAGCCGCGCACAGCGGCCAGTTCTCCACGTCCTCGAAGGCTTGGTCCTCGCTCGGGAAGACGTCGCGCAGCAGCTCCACGGCCGTGGCTGCGAGCCGGGCCTCCTCGTCGTGGCCGAGCTCGGAGCGGACCGCCTCGGCCGCGTCGTCGGCCAGCGGCTCGATGCCCTCACCGAGCAGCTCCGGCGGGACCGTCTCGGGGGCGAGGAACGCGCGGATCGTCGACCGCGCCTCGGGCAGGCTGCGGCTCATCCCCTCCAGATCGCGCGCACGCGTGGAATCCATGCCTCGCGAGTCGGCGGATCGGGCGGATTCCTTGAGGGCAGACCCCGTAGTACCGTGGCGCGGCGAGCACCACCGACCCAAGGGAGTAGCAGTGCCGACCTACGTGATGATGACCACCCTCACCCCCGAGGGAGTCCAGACGCTGAAGAACAACCCGTCCCGGATCCTCGAGGTCAACCGGGAGGTCGAGCAGCTCGGCGCGCAGGTGAAGGCGCAGTGGGCCGTGCTCGGCCAGTACGACTTCGTGAACGTGATCGAGGCGCCCGACGAGAAGACGATGGCGCGCGTATCGATGGAGCTCGGCTCGCGCGGGACCGCCCGCTACGAGACGCTCGTGGGCATCCCGGTCGAGGACTTCATAGCCACCCTTTGACTGAGCGAGTCCTCGTAATCGGCTCGGGCGGGCGCGAGCACGCGCTCGTGCGCGCGCTGCTGCGCAGTCCCCAGCACCCGGAGGTGCTGGCCGCCCCCGGCAACGCGGGGATCGCACGCGACAGGACGCCGTGCGTGGACGTGGCCGTCGACGACGTCGACGGCATCGTGCGTGTGGCGAACGACGAGGGGATCGACCTGGTGGTGGTCGGGCCGGAGGCGCCGCTGGTCGCCGGTCTCGTGGACGCGCTCGGCGACGCGGGGATCGCGGCGTTCGGCCCGTCGGCGGCCGCCGCGCGGATCGAGGGCTCGAAGGCGTACGCGAAGGAGCTGATGAAGGACGTGGGGGTGCCGACCGCCTCGCACATGGTCCTGCACAGCCGTGAGCAGGCGGAGGCGCAGATCCCGTGCGCGTCGTACCCGGCGGTGCTCAAGGCCGACGTGCTGGCCGCCGGCAAGGGCGTGATCATCTGCGCGAACGAGGCCGAGGCGCGCGAGGCGATCGACCAGTTCTTCGGCCAGCGCCGGTTCGGCGACACCGAGGTCGTGCTCGAGGAGTTCCTCGACGGAGAGGAGCTGTCGCTGCTGGCGCTCTGCGACGGCGTCCGCGCGGTGCCGATGGCCCCGGCCCAGGACTACAAGCGGATCCACGACGGCGACCTCGGCCCGAACACCGGCGGGATGGGCTCGTACTCGCCGGTCCCCGGCTTCGACCCCGAGCACGCCCGCGCGCTGGCGCTTGCCGCCCACCAGCCGATCGTCGACGAGCTGCGCCGCCGCGGCACGCCCTACCACGGGGTGCTCTACGCCGGGCTGATGATGACCGCGGCCGGGCCGAAGGTGCTCGAGTACAACTGCCGCTTCGGCGACCCGGAGACGCAGGCGATCCTGCCGCGGCTGCGCAGCGATCTCGTCGACCTGCTCGAGCGCAGCACGCGCGAGGGCGGGCTCGAGGGGGTCGAGATCGAGTGGTCCGCGCAGTGGGCGGTCACGGTGGTGCTCGCCTCGCGCGGGTACCCGGAGTCGTCCTCGGAGGGCGACGCGATCGAGGGGCTCCGCGGGCTCGACACGCTCGAGACCGAGGTGCTCCACGCGGGCACCGCCGCGACCGACGACGGCTTCGTGACCGCGGGCGGGCGCGTGCTCAACGTGACGGGGCTCGGGGACGACCCGGACTCCGCGCGGACGGCCGCGTATGCGGCGGCGGACCGAATCCAGTTCGATGGCAAGCAACTACGACGCGACATCGCCGCGCGAGCGGTGGAAAGGGTGGGTGCATGAGCGAGGCGCCGGATGCCGGGGTTGCCCCGGCGGCCATGACCGAGACCGAGGTGGAGGCGCAGTTCGACGAGCTCGACGTGGATGCCCCGCTCGTGGGGATCGTGATGGGCTCGAAGAGCGACATGCCCGCGATGGAGAAGGCGAGCGACTGGCTCGAGGAGCGCGGGATCAAGTCGGAGACGCGCGTGATGAGCGCGCACCGCGATCCCGACACGGTCGCCGACTACGCGAAGAACGCGCAGATGCGCGGGCTGCGGGTGATCATCGCGGGCGCCGGGCTGGCGGCGGCGCTGCCGGGGGTCGTGGCGGCGCACACGCAGCTGCCGGTGATCGGCGTGCCCCTGACCAGCTCGACCTCGGTGGCCGGCGGCCTCGACGCGCTGCTGGCGATCGCGCAGATGCCGCCGGGCGTCCCGGTCGCGTGCGTGGGCGTGGACAACGCGCGCAACGCCGCGGTGCTGGCCGCGCGGATCCTGGGGCGGACCTAGGCGGGGCGGCAGGGCAGCGCCCCTCGGCGCGCTACGCGGCGCTGGTGGCCGCGGCGCGCTGGTGCTCGATCGCCTCGCGGAGCACCTGGGTGTCCTCGAACAGGCGGTCCTCGACGACCTTCGCCCAGCGCAGGCGCAGGAACTGCATGCCCTCGTTCTCGTAGCGGCCGCCGCCGGCCAGTGAGGCGCTCACCCTGAAGCGGGTCGCGGCCTGCATGTTCCAGGGCGGGCCGCTCGCCACGACCGCGATCGGCTCGATCCTCAGGTCGGGGAACAGGCGGTGCGTCTCGTCGAACCACGCGCGGATGGCCGCCTTCCCGCGGCGCTCCCCGCCGAGCTCGTGCTCGCCCATCATCTGGAAGACCGCGTCGCCGGCGAAGCCCGCGAGCAGCTCGTCGAACCTCGCGGTGCTGACGCGCTCGTACCCCTTCCGGATCTGACTCGCCACGATCGCCCTCAACATGCGCTGCCTCCCCCGTTCGCCTCCGGGGATGTTCTCACCCCGAGAGCGTTGCTAGGTGACGCCCGTCACGGCGGTATCTTCGACTCGTGATCGCGCGCTACACGCGTCCGGAGATCGGGGCCGTCTGGACGGACGATGCTCGGATGGAGGCGTGGCGGCGGGTCGAGGTGGCGTGCTGCGAGGAGATGGAGGGCCCGACGGCCGACGACCTCGCCGGAATTCGGGCCGCGACGTTCACCGTCGAGGCCGTGAACGAGCGCGAGAAGGTGACCGACCACGACATGGCGGCGTTCGTGGACGTCCTGTCGGAGTCGGCCGGGCCCGGCGGGCGCTGGATCCACTTCGGGCTCACCAGCTCGGACGTGCTCGACACCGCCCTGGCGTTGCAGGTCCGCGCCGCGGGCGAGATCGTCCTGCGCGGTGCGCGCGAGCTGCGCTCGGCGCTCGTCGCTCGGGCGCGCGAGCATCGCGACACGCTCTGCGTCGGGCGCACCCACGGAATACACGCGGAGCCGACCACGTTCGGCGTGAAGCTCGCCGGGTTTGCGTTCGAGGCGGATCGCAACCTGAACCGGCTCGAGCGCGCGTTCGAGCAGGCGGCGGTGGGCGCGATATCGGGCGCGGTGGGCACATATTCGGCCACGTCGCCCGACTTCGAGCGCCGGGTGCTCGAGCGTTGCGGCCTGCGGGCGGAGGAGGTGTCCACCCAGGTGGTCGCGCGCGACAGGCACGCGGAGCTGGTCTCGGCGATCGCGGTCGCCGGGGCGGGGCTCGAGCGCTTCGGCACCGAGATCCGCCACCTGCAGCGCACCGAGGTGCGGGAGGTCGAGGAGCCGTTCCGGGCGGGGCAGAAGGGGTCGAGCGCGATGCCGCACAAGCGCAACCCGATCGTGTCCGAGCGTCTGACCGGGATCGCGCGGCTGCTGCGCGGCTACGCGCAGGCGTCCGTCGAGAACGTGGCCCTGTGGCACGAGCGCGATATCTCGCACTCGTCGGTCGAGCGGGTCACGCTGCCCGACGCGACGATCCTGCTCGACTACGCGCAGGGGCTCGCCCTGCGGCTCGTCACCGGGATGACGGTGCGCGAGGACCGCATGCGGGCGAATCTGGACGCCACCCACGGCGCCCTCTACTCGCAGCGCGCGCTGCTGGCGCTCGTCGAGTCGGGCCGCACGCGCGACGAGGCCTACCGGATCGTCCAGGAGCACGCGCAGCGCGCCTGGGACACCGCCACTCCGTTCCGCGACCTCCTCGCGGAGGCCGCGCCCGAGCTCGACCTCGACGCGATCTTCGACCCGAGCGCCTTCGTCAGGCACGCGGGCGAGATCGTGGGGCGGCTCGACGCGCTGGAGCGCGAGCCGGCGGCCGCGCAGACCGCTCCGGCCTAGACCCTCGGCTGCGAAGGTCCCTTCTGAACACTTGACCACCCCATAGGGGCGTTAAGTGTTCAGACCCCGATCATCCGCGGGTGGTCGATCGCCGGGCAGCGGTCCATCACCACGTCGAGCCCGGCCGCCTCGGCGCGGGCCGCCGCCGCGGGGTCGAGCACGCCGAGCTGCATCCAGACCGCCTTGGCCCCGATCGCGATCGCCTCGTCCACGTGGACACCGGCCAGCTCGCTGCGGCGGAAGATGTCCACGACGTCCACTGGCTCCTCGATCGACGCCAGGTCCGGGACGCAACCCTGCTCGCCGGTTGCCTCCGGGTTCACCCGAATCACCCGGTAATCGCGGCTTTCCAAGAAGCTCGCCACCCGGTGCGAGTCACGCGCCGGCCGCGGCGACCAGCCCACCACGGCCCAGGTCCGGTACTCCGACAGGATCTTTCGCGCCATCTCTTCATTCGCCCCGGAACCCATCAGAAGCCGTTCGTCCCTAGCCAGCCAGCAATGCCACGGCAGCGCCGATGACGATCCCCGCAACTCCGATGCTCGCCGAAACCGCCATGTTGACCCTGAACCGCCTCTGTTCGGCTAGATGATTTTGAGCAGCGGCAATGGCGTAGTCCAAGCGGTAAAACAGGTCCGTGGCGGTCTGACACGCATCGATCAGTGCGGCCGTCCCCCGCTCCCACTCGTCCCAGTCGTGTCCGCGCTTGCACCCGCGCCCCTGATCAACGAGGTTCTTGCAGCGCCGCCGAAGGGTGTCCAACTCGCGCAGCGCCGTCACCCCATGCAATTTTTCCTGTTCCTGGAGAGGCCGGGCGATCAAGGCGTGCTGGTCCCACTTTTCCGCAACGTCGCCCATTCGCTGTCGAAAAATGAGTTCGTACGACTCCATCATGCTCCGTCGCAAATGCCCCTCGAAGTCGTGCACCTCATGAGCCTGCTCGACCTGGCTCATCGAGGGGGCCTGTTCAAAAAGGGTCCCTAAGTGCGATAAGGCGTCGTTGAGGTTGTTCGATCCGACCTCGTTGTGTATGACCGTTTCTTCTTCGAAGAACCGGTTCGCCGCAAGCACGCGGGGGTACTTCTCCCTCATGACCCATATGACCCGGGCAAGGCTGTCCACGTAGACGCCCTCGACTCGGGCGTCCGACGCGGTTGTCTTTTCGCCCCCTGGGCGCCGTACTTCGTTCGACATCTTGGTTCGGTTTCGCTCGGGCTACGGCTGCGCGGTCGCGCGGCATCTTAAATGCTTAGGCCGTCACTCAAGCGGCCAGCGCAGCACAGCTTCTACCGCTCAGTATCGGCGATGTGTTCTTCGTCAGGCGTTTGCTCTAGGAACACATCGCCACGGTCTCGAAGCCGATCTCTTTCTTCATCTTCGAGGTGCCGTAGGTGTAGGTCGTTCCGGCCGCCAAGATCGGACACGAGTGGCGCGTAGCGCACACGCTGACGACGAGGAATACGTTGAACGTCCGCAATCGTTATTTCGTCAGCAGACTTTCCGGTTTCTTGCTCAATCCAATCTTCCATTGGGACAGCGACGTGAGCGGAAGGATGGGTTTCGACCGGGCCAGCGGCGCTGCGCGGGTTCCGCCAAAACTTAAGCCTCACGCTCATCACCTGCTCCGACTCGGAGGCTCCGCACAGCGGCACGTCGGACTAGAGGTTGCCGTCGCGGCCCATCGAGATTGGCGACTCGGGGCGGATGGCCAGAACGTGTTGATGATGGTGCTACGAGCATTCGCTGTTTCCACGACCCGACGGGTGAGCGCCGGGCGGGCAATCTTGACTCGGGATGAAGCGCCGGCCGACCCAGGAGATGATCAGCCGCGCGGAACCTGCGAGCCCATCCTTGCAGATCGGATCCGTCCGCGTCCACTGCCACACTTCGATGTTTTGCTCCACGCTCGACCAGCGCTTGACGTCGCGAGGTCCCGCTGATGCGGCTCAAGATCGGCGAGGCTGGCTGCTTCTCCTGCCGTCGTTGCCGCTGTCTCTCTCTTACCATGAGCTGTGGCATACATCATGGCTTTGGCGCCAGACGGAAGAGCATTACTCGCAGAACGCCCGGTTTACCTGCGGATCGCCCGCGCTTGCGCGCGCGATGCCTGCACGGTGCATGCGCTCACGCGCGAGGTAGATGCTGCTGACTCGCCGCTGAGATACGCCGCTGAACGTCTAGCGGATGCCGGCGTTCTGACCCGGACCTCCGGGAGCAGGGCGAATTCTCGCGCCTACCGCCTTAGCGAGGCAGGCGCGCTTCTCATCTCGGAAATTGAGCGCACTGCGGCGCCCGGCCAGTTGGATGCCTCGATGCGTGCCATTCTGATCCCCGCCCAAGACCTTCTCAGGATTGCTCGGTGTGTGTCCGCCCACAAGGTGGCGCAGAAGATCGGGTGGGCGATCCGTTTCCGGGACTCAACCGCTGGGCTTCTCGTCGTTCCCGCCCAGGGATGCTCCGATCGGGACGTAGACGAGCTCAGCGCGGCTTTTGCTGGTGCCGGCTGTTCGCCGACCACAGTCACGGTCGGCGAGGTACTCCGCCACGCTGAATTTATGGACTACTGCCGTGTGCTCGCAGCGGCAGCCAACCCTTCGCTCCCGGAACCGGGTGCCTGACACGAGGACATGCTGAGCCGAAGCCGCGGAGTCAGCGCGCCGCCGACCACTCCGACTGTTAGCCTCGGGGCCGTGAGTACGGCCGCCACCCTTCGAGGCCACAAGCTGCTTGCGTCGGGCAAGGTCCGAGAGATATACGACGAGGGCGACCGGCTGCTGATGGTGGCGTCGGATCGCATCTCCACATACGACGTGATCCATCCCACGCCGATCCCCGGCAAGGGCCAGGTGCTGACCGGAGTGTCCGCGTTCTGGTTCGACCGGACCGGCCACATAGTGCCGAACCACGTCGTCTCCTACACGGACGGAGTGCCCGAGCAGGTGCGCGGGCGCGCGATGCTGGTCGAGCGCCTCGAGATGTTCCCGGTCGAGTGCGTCGTGCGCGGGTACATCACCGGCTCGGGCTGGAAGGACTACCAGCGCACGGGAGCCGTGTGCGGGGTCGAGCTGCCGGGCGGGCTCAGCGAGTCCGAGCAGCTTCCGGAGCCCATCTTCACCCCGGCCACGAAGGCCGAGGTGGGCGACCACGACGAGAACGTCACGTTCGACCGTGCGGCCGAGATCATCGGCGACCGGCCGCTGCTCGAGGAGCTGCGCCGGATCTCGATCGAGCTCTACACGTTCGCCTCCGAGCACGCGCGCGAGCGCGGGATCATCCTCGCCGACACCAAGTTCGAGTTCGGCCGCGACAAGCAGGGCCGTATCGTGGTGGGCGACGAGGTGCTCACGCCGGACTCGTCGCGCTTCTGGCCGGCCGACACGTACGAGCCGGGCAGGTCGCAGCCCTCGTTCGACAAGCAGTACGTGCGCGACTGGGCGAGCGGCTCGGGCTGGGACAAGTCGCCGCCCGCGCCGGCCCTGCCCGACGACATCGTCGCGGGCACGTCGCAGCGCTACCGCGAGGCCTACGAGAAGATCACCGGCGAGTCGTTCGAGGCGTGGCTACAGCGCGTGTCCTGATCCGGCCCAAGGAGGGGATCCTCGATCCTCAGGGCCAGACGGTCGAGCGCGCGCTTCCGCAGCTCGGCTTCCAGGGCGCCTCGCACGTGCGGATCGGCCGGCTGGTCGAACTCGAGATCGACGACCCCTCCCAGGTACCGGCGATCTGCGAGAAGCTCCTCGCGAACACGCTGATCGAGGACTACGAGGTCGAAATCCTGAGCGCGGACGGCCGCGCGTGAGGTTCGGCGTCATCCGCTTCCCGGGCTCCTGTGACGAGGTCGACGCGCTGATGGCGTGCAGGCGCTTCGCCGAGGCCGAGCTGCTCTGGCATCACGACCGCGACCTCAAGGGCGTCGACGCGGTCGTCGTCCCCGGCGGGTTCTCCTACGGCGACTACCTCCGCCCCGGCGCCCTGGCCCGCTTCTCGCCGGTGATGGAATCGGTGGCGAACTTCGCCAAGGAGGGCGGCCCGGTGCTCGGCATCTGCAACGGCTTCCAGGTGCTCTGCGAGGCCGGGCTCCTCCCCGGCGCGCTGCTCGACAACGCCGGCCTGAAGTTCTCGTGCCGCCAGGTCGACGTGATCGTCGAGACCGACGCCACGCCCTTCACGCGCGCGTGCGCGCGAGGCGAGCGCCTGTCGATCCCCACCAAGCACATGTCCGGCCGCTACTACGCGCCCGAGGAGCAGCTCGCGCAGATGGAGGCCGAGGGCCAGGTCGTCTTCCGCTACGCGGCCGGCCAGAACCCCAACGGATCCGTGCGCGACATCGCGGGCGTGCGCAACCAGATCGGCAACGTCGTCGGCCTGATGCCCCACCCCGAGCACGCCGTCGACCCGGTGCTCGGCTCGGCCGACGGCGGCAAGCTGTTCGCCTCGGCGGCGGGTGCGACGCTCCCGCCGGGCCGGGAGCCCGTTCCCGCGTGACACCCCCGCCGGCCACCGCCGAGCCGCGCCACCGCCAGCTCGGCCTGACCGACGCCGAGTACGAGCTGATCGTCGAGAAGCTCGGTCGCGAGCCGAACGAGGTCGAGCTCGCCGTGTTCAGCCTGATGTGGTCCGAGCACTGCGCCTACAAGCACTCCAAGAAGCTGCTGGGCACGCTGCCGACCGAGGGCCCCGCGGTCGTGATGGGCCCGGGCGAGAACGCCGGTGCGGTCGACGTGGGCGACGGGATGGCCGTCGCCTTCAAGGTCGAATCCCACAACCACCCGAGCGCCGTCGAGCCGTTCCAGGGCGCGGCCACCGGCGTCGGCGGGATCCTGCGCGACGTCTTCGCCATCGGCGCCCGCCCGATCGCGATCCTCGACTCGCTGCGCTTCGGCGAGCTCGACTCGGCCCGCTCGCGCTTCCTGCTCGATCGCGCGGTCGCCGGCATCGGCCACTACGGGAACTCGATCGGCGTCGGGACCGTGGGCGGCGAGATCTACTTCGAGGGCCCGTACGAGCACAACTGCCTCGTCAACGCGATGTGCCTGGGCATCGCGCCCCAGGAGCGCCTCACGCGCAGCGCGGCCGCGGGCGTCGGCAACCACCTGGTGCTGCTCGGCGCGCTGACCGGCCGCGACGGCATCGGCGGTGCCTCGGTGCTGGCGAGCGCGGAGCTCGACGAGGAGGACGAGTCGAAGCGCCCGAGCGTGCAGATCGGCGACCCGTTCGAGGAGAAGAAGCTGCTCGAGTGCTGCCTCGAGCTGCTCGACGAAGGGCTGCTCGAGTCGCTTCAGGACCTCGGCGCGGCCGGGCTGTCCTCGAGCTCGTCCGAGATGGCGTCGAAGGGCGAGGTCGGGATCGACATCGACGTCGCGCGCGTGCCGCTGCGCGAGGCGGACATGGAGCCGTTCGAGGTGATGGTGTCCGAGTCGCAGGAGCGGATGCTCTGCGTGGTCGCGCCCGAGCGCCTCGACGCCGTGCTCGAGCTCTGCGCGAAGTGGGAGGTGCGCGCCACCGCCATCGGCGCCGTCACCGAGAACCGCCAGCTGCGCGTGCTCGACGGCGGCGAGGTCGTCGGCGACATGCCGGTCGAGGCGCTCGTGGACGACTGCCCGCTCTACGACCTCGAGCCTCAGGCTCCAACCGAGCCGGTCTACCCGGCGCCTCCCGCGCGCGTCGCGCGCGAGACCGCATCCGACGATCTGCTGCTCGCGCTCGTCGGCTCGCCCACCGTCGCCAGCAAGCGCTGGGTGTTCGAGCAGTACGACTCGCTGGTCGGCTCGCGCACGGCCAGGCGCCCGCAGGCGGCCGACGCCGCCGTGCTGCTCCTCAAGCAGGAGGGCGAGGGCGGCGCGCTGGCGGTGTCGATCGACGGCAACGGCCGCCGCGTCGCGTGCGAGCCCTACGCCGGCACGGTCGAGGCGGTGCTCGAGTGCGCGGCCAACCTCGCCTGCGTCGGCGCCGAGCCGCTCGGGCTCACCAACTGCCTGAACTTCGGCAACCCCGAGAAGCCGCACATCGCGTGGCAGCTCTCGGAGTCGGTGCGCGGCCTCGCCGACGCCTGCCGCGCGCTGGAGGTCCCCGTCGTGGGTGGCAACGTCTCGCTCTACAACGAGGGCGCCGAGGGCCCGATCTACCCGACGCCGGTGGTCGGGATGGTCGGGACGCTGCCGGACCCGCGGCGCGCCGCCGGGATCGGCTTCGCGGAGGCCGGCCATGCGATCGCCCTGGTCGGCGCGTTCGCCCCGGCGCTGGCGGGCTCCGAGGCGGCGAAGCTGCTGGGCGACCCGCTCGCGCCGCTCCGCGCCGTGGACACGACCGCCCACGCGCGCACGCTCGACTTCGTTCGCGAGGCGGTCCGCGGCGGCCGGCTGGCCTCGGCGCACGACGTGGCCGAGGGCGGCCTCGCCGTGGCGCTGGCCGAATGCTGCATCGCGGGCGGGGTGGGGGCACGCGCCAATTGGGCCTCCGCGCTGCAGGCGGAGCCCGGCGAGGCGCGCCTCGCGATGTTCGGCGAGGGACCGGGCGGATTCGTCGTCTCGGCGCCGACTGAGGCGCTCGCGGAGCTGGCCGCCGAGGCCGGCTCGGTGCCCGTCGTGACCATCGGCGAGGTGGGTGGGGACCTGCTGGAGCTGACCGCTTCCGCTGCTAGGCTCAGCCTTCCGGTCGAGGCCCTGCGATCGGCGTACGAGCAGGCGATTCCCGACCTTCTCACTTGACCCCAACCGACCCTCTGTCAATGCGGGACGGGCCGCGCGACGAGTGTGGCGTCTTCGGCGTGTACGCGCCGGAGTCCGATGTTGCCCGACTGTCCTACTTCGCGCTCTACGCGCTCCAGCACCGCGGCCAGGAGTCGGCGGGCATCGCGACGGCGGAGGGCGGCGAGATCATCGCGGTGCGCGAGCTCGGCCTCGTCTCCCAGGTGTTCGACGAGAAGACCCTCCAGGCGCTCCCGGGCGGCCTCGCGATCGGCCACGTGCGCTACTCGACGACCGGCTCATCGGCGTGGGCCAACGCCCAGCCGATCCACCGCTCCGACCACCACAACGTCGCCCTCGCGCACAACGGCAACCTGATCAACGCCGTCGAGCTGCACGCCGAGCTGCGCGAGCGTGGGGTCGGTTTCAGCTCCACCTCGGACTCCGAGATCATCGCCGCGCTGATCTCCACCCACCCGGCCGACTCGGTGGGAGAGGCGATCGAGGACATCCTCCCCCGCCTCGAGGGCGCGTTCTCCACGGTCGTGATGACCCCCGACGGCGTGTACGCGTTCCGCGACGGCGCCGGGCTGCGCCCGCTCGCACTCGGGCGGATCGGCGACCGCTACTGCGTGGCCTCCGAGAGCTGCGCGTTCGACATCATCGGCGCCGAGTTCCTCCGCGAGGTGCTGCCCGGCGAGCTCGTGTCGCTCGGCGAGCGCGGGATCGACACGCGCCAGGTGATCGAGTCCGACCGGCGTTCGTTCTGCGTGTTCGAGCACATCTACTTCGCCCGCCCCGACAGCCAGCTCGAGGGTCGGCGCGTGCAGGTCTCGCGCAGCAAGATGGGCGAGATCCTCTGGCGCGACGCGCCGGTCGACGCCGACCTCGTGCTCGCGGTGCCCGACTCCGGCAACCCCGCGGCCACCGGCTACGCGCTCGCCTCCGGGATCCCGAAGGACGACGGGCTGATCAAGAACCGCTACGTGGCGCGCACGTTCATCCAGCCCGGGCAGGAGCTGCGCAAGCACGGCCTGCGGATGAAGTTCAACCCGCTGCCGGAGGTGGTCGGCGGCAAGCGGGTCGTGGTCGTGGACGACTCGATCGTGCGCGGCAACACCACCCGCCAGATCGTCGGGATGCTGAAGGACGCGGGCGCCACCGAGGTGCATCTGCGGATCTCCGCGCCGCCCACGCGGCACCCGTGCCACTACGGGATCGACATGTCCACGCGGCAGGAGATGATCGCCCACGAGCGCACGGTCGAGGAGATCGCGCGCGAGCTGGGAGCCGATTCCCTCGCGTACCTCACGATCGAGGGCGTGTACGAGGCGATCGAATCCACGCGCGAGACCCACTGCGACGCCTGCTTCACCGGCGACTACCCGCTCGAGCGCTCCGAGGGCGCGCGCGGGAAGTACGCGCTGGAGGAGCTGGCGGTAGTGCCCGGCTAGCGGCGCTGCGCCGGTAGGCTCCGCGGTGTGGCGCTTCCGCCCGGTCCGCGGTTCGCACCGCTCCAAGCGGTGCGCTTCGTGCGCAACCCGATCGATTACCTGACGGATCTCCAGCGCCGCCATGGCGACGCCTTCACCGTGCCGTTCCCGTTCCTCGGCCGGCTCGTGTACTTCGCCCACCCGGACGCGATCCGGGCGATCTTCACCGGTGACCCGAAGCTGTTCCACTCGGGTGAGGCGGTCGAGCCGATCCTCGGCCCGGTCGTGGGCGCGCACTCGGTGTTCGTGCTCGACGAGGAAGCCCACATGCGCGAGCGCAAGCTGCTGCTGCCGCCCTTCCACGGCGAGCGCGTCCGCCGCTACGCGCAGACGTTCGCGGAGATCACGGAGCGAGAGGTGGAGCGCTGGCCGCTCGGCGCGCCGTTCGCGCTGCGTGAGCGGATGCAGTCCCTCACGCTCGAGGCGATCCTGCGCACGGTCTTCGGGATCCACGATCCCGCGGTGATCGCTCGCTTCCAGGAGCGCGTGCCGCGCATGGGACGGGTGGGCAACCTCGTGGTGATGCTCCCCGGGCTGCGGTGGGACGGTGACCGCTTCGGTCCGTGGGCGCGGTTCGTGCGCGCGCGCGAGGCGGTCTACGAGCTGATCTACGCGGAGATCGACCGCGCGGCGGCCGACCCGGCGCTCGACGAGCGCGACGACGTGCTCGCGCTCCTGCTCCGCGCCCGCCGCGAGGACGGCAGCCGGATGGGCCGGGACGAGCTCCGCGACGAGCTGATGTCGGTCATCGCCGCCGGCCACGAGACCACGGCCACCGGCCTCGCATGGTTCTTCGAGCGCGTGCTGCGCCATCCCGAGGTCGAGGAGCGGCTGCGGGCCGAGATCGCAGCCGGGGATGGGGACGAGTACCTCGACGCGACGGTGCGCGAGACCCTGCGCGTCCGGCCGGTGATCGTGGACGTCGTGCGGCGGCTGAAACGCCGGACGACGATCGGCGGCTGGGACATCCCGGCGGGGACGGACGTGGTCGCCGCCGCGGCCGTGGTGCAGCTGCGCGAGGACCTATACCCCGAGCCGCGCGCGTTCCGCCCGGAGCGCTTTCTCGACGGTGGTGGCGCCGACGGCGCCTACGCCTGGATCCCGTTCGGGGGCGGGGTGCGCCGGTGCATCGGCGCCTCGTTCGCGCAGCTCGAGCTGAAGGTGATCGCCCGCACGATCCTCGAGCACGCGCAACTCAGCGCCGCCGATGCGCGGCCCGAGCCGCCGCGCGCGGCACACGTGACGGTGGTCCCCGCGCGGGGCGCGCGCGTGGTGCTGGAGCAGCGCATCGCGCCGCGGGCAGAGGCCGTGGCCCTCGCCTCCGCGTGATGGCGCGCCCGGAGCCGCCGCCCGGCCCAAGGTTCGCGCCGCTCCAGGCGCTGCATCTGCTGCGCGAGCCCGTGACGTACTTCGAGCGGCTCCAGCGCCGCTTCGGCGACGCCTTCACGGTGCCGATCCCGCTGTTCGGCAAGGTCGCCTACTTTGCCGACCCCGAGGTGGTCCGGGAGCTGTTCCGTGCGGACCCGGCCGTGTTCCACGCGGGCGAGGCGAACGCGGACGCGCTCGGCCCCGTGGTGGGCGCGAACTCGGTCATCACCCTCGACGACGACGCGCACCTGCGCGAGCGCAAGCTGCTGCTGCCGCCGTTCCACGGCGATCGGATCAACCGCTACGCGGAGCTGTTCGCGGAGATCGCGGCACGGGAGGTCGAGCGCTGGCCGGTGGGGGAGGAGTTCGCGCTGCGCCCGCGGATGCAGGCGCTCTCGCTCGAGGCGCTCCTGCGGACGGTCTACGGCGTGGACGACGACGAGCGCGTGCGCGAGTACCACCGGGCCGTGGCGCACATGATCCACGTGAGCAACATCGCGGTCTGGGTGCCGGCGCTGCGCCGCGATGCCGGCCGGCTGAGCCCGTGGGGGCGCTTCCTGCGAGCGCGTGCGGCGTTCGACCGGCTCGTGCACGAGGACATCGACCGCGGGCGGGCCGATCCGGCGGCGCTCGCCGAGCGCGACGACGTGCTCTCGATGCTGCTCCAAGCCCAGCGCGAGGACGGCAGCCTGCTCACGCGCGAGGAGCTGCGGGACGAGCTGACGACCGTGATCGTCGCGGGCCACGAGACGACCGCCACGGGGCTGAGCTGGTTCTTCGAGCGCGTGCTGCGCCACCCGGAGGTCGAGGAGCGCCTGCGCTCGGGCGACGACGCCTACCTCGAGGCCACGGTCCAGGAGGTGCTCCGCACCCGCCCGCCGTTCTTCGACGTCGTCCGGCGCCTCACGCGCGACGCCGAGGTCGGCGGCTATCGGATCCCGGCCGGGATGATGGCCGGGCTCTCGATCGTGCTCGTCCACCAGCGGCCGGACGTCTATCCGGAGCCGCGCGCCTTCCGCCCCGAGCGCTTCCTCGAGACCGCGCCGGGCGGATTCACCTGGATCCCGTTCGGCGGCGGCGTGCACCGCTGCATCGGGGCGTCGTTCTCGCTGCTCGAGACACGGACGATCGCCCGGGCGATCCTCGAGCGGGTGCGCCTGCGCCCCGCCGATCCCGCGCCGGAGACCCCGCGCACGAACAACGTGATGATGGTGCCCGAGCACGGCACCCGCGTGGTGCTGGAGGAGCGTTGCGTTCCCGCAACGTCCGTTACAACTCCGCAACGGAGCGCTACGGCAGCGTAAAAATGCGCCCGCTCCCGCCGAGCGGGCCGATACCGTGGCTGCATGGACTTGGACGGCGGCCTCAACGAGTGGTTCGGCTTTCGCGACTTCCGGCCCGGGCAGCGCGAGGCCTGTGTCGCGGCGGCCGAGGGGCGCGACGTCCTGGTCGTGATGCCAACCGGCTCGGGCAAGTCGCTCTGCTACCAGCTGCCCGCCCTGCTGCGCGACGACCTGACGATCGTGGTCTCGCCGCTTGTGGCGCTGATGCAGGACCAGGTGGACGCGCTGCGCGCGCGCGGCCTGGGCGACCGCGTGGCGGTGATCAACGCGCAGCAGGACGCCTCGGCGAACGCCGAGGTGCTCGACGGCGCGGCCCGCGGTGAGCTGCGCCTGCTCTACGTGGCGCCCGAGCGCTTCTCGTCGCCCGGCTTCTTCGAGCGGCTGAGCCGCGCGCGGATCGGGCTCTTCGTGGTGGACGAGGCGCACTGCGTCTCGCAGTGGGGGCACGACTTCCGGCCCGACTACTTCCGGCTCGGTGATGCGGCGCGCAAGCTCGGCGCCGCCGGGATCGTCGCCTCGACGGCCACGGCAACGCCGCAGGTGGCGGCCGACGTGGTGCGGCGGCTCGCGCTGCGCGAGCCGATCCGCGTCACCACGGGCTTCGACCGGCCCAACCTCGCGTTCGCCGTGGCACGGCCGGCGCCGCACCAGAAGCGCGCGCTCGTCGTGGAGGCGCTGAAGCGCGAGGGTGCGCTCCCGGCGATCGTCTACGCGGGCACGCGCGCGGGGTCGAACGAGCTCGCCGAGGTGCTCACGCGCGAGCTGGGGGAGGAGGCACTGCCCTACCACGCCGGTCTCGAGCGCGACCGCCGCGCGGCGATCCAGCGTCGCTTCCTGACCGACGACGTGCGGGTGGTCGTGGCCACCAACGCCTTCGGGATGGGCGTGGACAAGCCGAACGTGCGAACGGTGCTCCACTCCAGCGTGCCGTCGTCGCTCGAGGCCTACTACCAGGAGGCGGGCCGCGCCGGCCGCGACGGCAAGCCCGCGCGGGCGCTGCTGCTCGCCGAGAACCGCGACAAGGCGCTGCATGTGCACTTCATCCGCCGCGACGAGCTGCGCGAGGACCAGCCCGAGAAGCTCGCCGCCGTCCTCGAGCGCGACGCGCTCTCCGACGGCGCGCTGCCGGGCATGTCGGAGCCGCGCTACGACGTCGACGCGCGCGAGCTGGCAAACGCCGCGGGCTGCCGCGGCGATCACGTGGCGGCGCTGGTGGGCCACCTTGCGCGCGCGGGGGTGGTGTCGCCCACGCCGGCGCCGCCGGACCGGGTCGCCGGCCGCCTCCTGCGCTCGGTCGGCGGGCGCGAACGGGCGCTGTGCCGCTCGTCGATCGCCGACGCCGCCCGCGCTCGCTGGCGCCAGTACCGCGAGGTGTGGGCCTACGTGGAGAGCGAGAGCTGCCGGCGCCGCACCATCCTCCGCCACTTCGGCGACCACGCCGAGCCGGCCGTGCATCACGACGCCGCAGGCAACGCCCTGCCGTGCTGCGACGCGTGCGGGGCCGCCGACCTCCTGCCGGAGCTCCCGCGGGTGGACACGCAGGAGGCGGTCGAATCCCTCGACGACGCGATCTTCTCGGTCGCCAGGACGGCCAAGCCCGAGGTGGGCAGGACCACCTGCGCGGAGATCATCCACGGCGCGAAGACCAAGAAGATCGAGCGCAACAGCTACGACGGCCTCGCCGCGTACGCCACCGCGTCGCACATGCGCCGCGCGGACATCCTCGCGCGGATCGACGAGCTGATCGGCGAGGAGCGGCTCGCCACGAGCGGCGGGCCCTACCCGGTGCTCAAGGTCGGGCCGCAGGCCGCCGCGGTGGCGTGAGCCTGCGCGTGGCAGTGCTCGTCTCGGGCGAGGGCTCGAACCTCCAGGCCCTGATCGACTCCGTGCACGCCGAGGGAGCCGTGGAGATCGTCGGCGTCGCCTCGAACAACCCAGGCGCGCACGGGCTCCGGCGCGCGCAGGCGGCCGGGGTCGAGACCGCCGCGTTCCCGGCGTCCGAGTACCCCGACCGGACCGACCGCGACGATGCCCTGGCCGCGTGGCTCGAGGAGCGCGACACGGGCCTCGTGGTGCTCGCGGGCTTCATGGAGCTCCTCGGCGGCGAGTTCGTGCGGCGCTTCAGCGGCCGGATCGTGAACGTCCATCCGTCGCTCCTGCCGGCCTTCCCCGGTGTGCGGGCGATCGAGCAGGCGCTCGACTACGGGGTGCGGGTCATGGGGGTCACGGTGCACTTCGTGGACGAGGGCGTCGACAGCGGCCCGATCCTCCTGCAGGAGGCCTTCGATCCGGTCCCGTATGCTCGTGACATCGACGCCGTGGAGAGACGCGTGCACGAGATCGAGCACAGGCTCCTGCCGGAGGCGGTGCGCCTGATCGCGGCGGGCCGCGTCCACATCGATCCAGAGGATCCGCGTCGCGTGAGGGTCGATGGGAACGACTGAGGGCGCCGCCCCGCAGGTCACGCAGCCGGGCGCAGTGCGGGTCCGCCGCGCGCTGCTGACGGTCTCCGACAAGCGCGGCCTCGTCGACTTCGCGCGCGGCCTGGCGGAGCTCGACGTCGAGATCGTCTCGACCGGTGGCACGGCGCGCGAGCTCGAGAGCGCGGGCATCGAGACCCGCCCGATCGACGACTACACCGGCTTCCCGGAGATCCTCGACGGTCGGGTGAAGACGCTCAACCCGCGGATCTACGCCGGCCTCCTGGCAGTCCGCTCGAAGCCCGAGCACGTGGCCACGCTCGGCGAGCAGGAGATCGAGCCGATCGACCTGGTCTGCGTGAACCTCTACCCGTTCGAGCGCACGGCGGCGGCGCGTGGGGCCTCGGTCGAGGAGATCGTCGAGAACATCGACATCGGTGGGCCCACGCTGATCCGCGCGGCCGCCAAGAACCACGGGTTCGCCGCGGTCGTGACGAGCCCGGAGAGCTACGACGCGGTGCTCGAGGAGCTGCGGATGAGCGACGGCCTGCTCTCCGAGCAGACGCGCGAGGCGCTCGCGATGGACGCGTTCGGATACACGGCGCGCTACGACGCCGCGATCGCGCGCTGGTTCGCCGAGCGCGAGGACGACTTCCCCGCGATCTACCCGCGCGTGTACGAGAAGGTGCTCGACCTCCCATACGGAGAGAACCCGCACCAGCGCGCGGCCTACTACGCGCAGGCGAACGCGCGCACGCACCTGATGTCGATGGTGTCGAAGCTCCACGGCAAGGAGCTGTCGTTCAACAACTTGCTCGACCTCGACTCCGCCCGCCGCCTGGCGCACGAGTTCGAGGTGCCGGCCGCGGTGATCGTCAAGCACAACAACCCGTGCGGCTGCGCGGTGGGCAGCACGCCGCTCGAGGCGTTCGAGAAGGCGCTGGCCTGCGACCCGGTGAGCGCCTTCGGCGGCGTGTTCTGCTTCAACCGGCCGATCGAGCGCGACCTGGCCGAGCGCCTCAACGAGATGTTCGTCGAGGTCGTGATGACGAAGGGCTACGAGGAGGGCGCCCTCGACGTGCTCTGCCAGAAGCCGAACCCGCGGATCCTCCACGACGCCGAGCGCCGCCGCGAGCCGACGGCCGACCGCGACATGCGGCGCGTCCGCGGCGGCCTGCTGGTGCAGGACCGCGACGAGGACGTGGAGCTGCGCGACGAGATGCAGGTGGTCACGGAGCGCAAGCCGACCGAGCAGGAGTGGGGCGAGATGCTGTTCGCCTGGAAGGTCTGCAAGCACGTGCGCTCGAACGCGATCGTGATCGCCAAGGACCTCGCGTCGGTCGGGATCGGCGCGGGCCAGATGAGCCGCGTCGACTCGGTGCGGATCGCGATCGACAAGGCGCAGTGCCCGCTCGAGGGCGCCGCGCTCGCCTCGGACGCCTTCTTCCCCTTCGCGGACGGGCCCCAGGCGGCGATCGAGGCCGGCGTACGCGCGATCATCCAGCCGGGCGGCTCGAAGCGCGACGACGAGGTCATCGGCGCCTGCAACGACGCCGGTGTGGCGATGGTGTTCGCCGCCCGCCGCCACTTCCGGCACTAGCCCGACCCACGCCTGGCCTCAACCGCCCGCGCAGCCACAACTAGGCTTCGCGCGGGGGCGTAGCTCGAAGGTCGAGCAGCGGCCTTTTAAGCCGACGGCCTGGGTTCGATTCCCAGCGCCCCCACGTCTTTGCCGCCGCTTAACACGCGCCCGGTTGCGGCTCGGGCGGGTCGCACCTACCCTGATCGTGGACCCGCAACTTCTTTGGGGGACGAGGGTTAAGGTGCCAGGATCGGGCGCCGTGACGCTCGGACACCGAGGGGGAGGACTCGCAAGTTGACCGCTCGACGCTGCAACCGCTCCGCGGCCAGGAACGCCCTGGTCGCCATCATCGCGCTCGCGATCGCTCTGCTGGCGCCGAGTGCGGCGAGCGCGAGCATGGTCGCCCTCAACGGCACGACCCTGGCCTACGGCGGCGACGCGGTTCCGAATACCGTCACGATCTCGCTTTCGGGCCTGAGCTACGTCATCGACGACTCGGTGGCGATCACCCCGACCGCCCCCTGCCAGAACGACCCCACCGACGACACGATCGCCGAGTGCCCCGCGCTGACGGTCAGCTCGATCAGCGCAACGCTGAGCCCGACGCCGAACGCGCTCGACGGGAACAACGCCCTCGTCCTTGACAGCTCGATCGGCGACACCACGACCGCGACCGTCGCGGGCGGCTCCGCCGTGGACAACTTCACCGGCCAGGAGGCGGCCGAGACCTTCAACGGCGGCAGCGGCAACGACATCGCCAACGGCGGGGACGGCAACGACCCGCTGAACGGCGACGCCGGCAACGACACGCTCAACGGCCAGGGCGGCAACGACACCGCCCTCAGCGGCGGCGCCGACTCCGACGGGATCGACGGCGGCACCGGCAACGACGCCCTCAACGGCGGCGGCCAGGGCGACGACCTGGTCGGCGGGGACGGCGACGACACTCTGCGCGGCAACAACCTCCTGAACACCGACGCCGCCGGCGACGGCAGCGACGAGCTCCACGGCAACGGCGACAACGACATCCTCGTCGGCCACTCGGGGCCCGACGACCTCGACGGCGGCGACGGCGTCGACCGCGCCGACTACGGGGACCGCGGCGCGACCGACGGCGTCACCGTCACGCTCGACAACGACACCGCCCAAAACGACGGCGGCGCGCTGGATGGCACCGAGGGCAACCGCGACATCGTCCGCACCAACGTCGAGAACGTCTTCGGCGGAGCGGGCGCGGACACCATCACCGACGCGGTGACCGCCAGCACCGTCGACAACTTCTTCGTCGGCGACGCCAGCGGGGACTCCCTCTACGGCGGCCTCGGCGCCGACCAGCTCGAGGGCGACGGCGGCGATGACGTCCTGAACGGCGAGCGCCCCGGAATCACCGTCGAGAGCGACGGCGACAAGTTCTTCGGCGGCGCGAACACCGACACGGTGGACTACTCGAGCCGCACCCAGGACCTCCGGATCGACCTCGAGAACGAGGATCTCGACGACGGCACGGTCGTCGCCGGCGTCAGCCAGGAAAACGACAGCGTCTTCGACGACGTCGAGAACGTCTCGACCGGCGGCGGTAACGACACGGTGACGGCGCAGGCCGCCGACGTGGCGAACACCTTCCGCGGCGGCGCCGGGGCCGACACGCTCAGCGGCGACGCTGGCGCGGACAGTCTCCTCGGCGAGGCGGGCAACGACCTCGGCCTGAACGGCAACGACGGCGCCGACACCCTCTCGGGCGGCGACGGCGCCGATCAGGGACTCGCGGGCGACGCGGGCAACGACACGATCGACGGCGGCGAGGGCGCGGACGCCGGCAACGGCGGCGCGGACGTGGACACGATCTCGGGCGGCGCGGGCAACGACAGCCTCTCGGGCGGTGGCCAGAGCGACACGCTCAACGGCGGCGCCGACGAGGACACGCTGAATGGCGACGCCGGTGCCGACGCCCTCAACGGCGGGACGCAGAACGACACCCTCAACGGCGGCGCCGACGGGGACACGCTCCATGGCGACGACGGCGACGACGGCCTCAACGGCGAGGCCGCCGGGGCCAACGCCACGCCGAGCAACGGCGACGACATCCATGGCGACGCGGGGACCGACACGGTCACCTACAACCGTGCCTCGTCCGGCGTGACGGTCGACCTCGACGGCGACGACAACGACGATGGCCTCCAGGGCGGGAGCCCTGAGGGAGACAGCGTCTTCGACACCGTCGAGAACATCGTCGGCACCGACGAGAACGACAACCTCACCGGCTCCGGCAGTGCGAACCGCCTCGAGGGCGGGCCCGGCGACGACACTCTCGTGGGTGGGGCCGGCGCCGACGATCTGCTCGGTGGATCCGACAGCGGCGGCGTCTCCGGAGGCGATGTGCTGCGCGGCGGCCCGGGTCCCGACGACCTGAGCGGCGGGGCGGGCGACAACGACGTGGCGCAGTACGACGAGCGCACCAGTGGCGTCACCATCACGATCGGCGGGACACCCGGCGACGCGACCGTGCCGCGTGACGACGGCAACGCCGACGACGGAGCCGCCGGCGCGCGCGACCGTGTCCTCGAGGACATCGAGGACGTGGTTGGCGGCAGCGGCGCCGACGACATCACCGGCTCCAACGTGGGCAACGTCCTGACTGGCGGCCTCGGCAACGACGACCTCGACGGCGGCCTCGGCACCGACACGCTCAACGGCGGGGGCGACAACGACAACCTCAACGGCGGCCCGGGCGGGGCCTCTGATTTGGGCGACACGCTCAACGGCGGCGACGAGGAGGACACGGCCGACTACTCGACCCACACCGCCGACGTGACGCTCACGCTCGACGGGGCCGCTTCCGACGGCGCGACGGGCGAGCTCGACACGATCGCGGCCGACGTGGAGAACGCGCGTGGCGGTTCCGGCAACGACACCGTGGCCGGCAACCAGGGCGAGAACGAGTTGGACGGCCACACGGGCGACGACACGGTGAACGGCGGCGGCGGGGCGGACCTCGTGCGCGGCGGGCCGGACAACACCGCCTCACCGGACGCCGGCGACACCGTCAACGGCGAGGGCGGCAACGACGTGCTCGAGGGCGGCGACGACGCCGACGACCTGAACGGCGGCAGCGGTGACGACCAGCTCGACGGCGGCACCGGCCCCGACCGCATCGACGGCGGGCTCGCAACCGACACGGTCACCTACGGGGACCGCACGGCCGCCGTGACCGTAGACATCGACGGGACCGTGGGCGACGTGAACGCGCCGGCCGACGACGGCAACGCGGACGACGGCGCGACCGCGACCACGCGCGACACCGTCTACGACTCCAACGAGAACCTGGTCGGCGGATCGGGCGGCGACACGCTGACCGGCGACGGCGACGTGAACACGATCGACGGCGGCGCGGGCACGGACACGATCACCGGAGGGGCCGGGGTTGACGTGATGCTCGGCGGCGACGACAACGACGAGATCCTCGCGGTCGACGCAACGGTCGAGACCGAGATCGACTGCGGCGCCGGCACGGGCGACATCGCTCGCATCGACGACTCGCCGGGCATCGTCGACACCACGCAGAACTGCGAGCGGATCGACGACGCGAACGACGACGACGACGCCTTCCCGGACGCGACCGACAACTGCGACACCACGAAGAACGACGACCAGGCGAACTTCAACGGGGACGCCGAGGGCGACGTCTGTGACGACACCGACAGCGACACGGTCTTCGACGCGACCGACAACTGCCGGACCGACGCCAACACGAACCAGACGAACACCGACGGCGACGCGCAGGGCAACGCCTGCGACGCCGACGACGACAACGACGGCGTGACCGACGCGCAGGAGCAGCAGCGCGGTACCAACCCGCTGGTGGTCGACAGCGACGGCGACCAGTCGAACGACAACGCCGACAACTGCCCGACGACCCCGGGCAGCCAGGCCGACAACGACAACGACGGGCAGGGCGACGTCTGCGACGCCGACGACGACAACGACGGCAAGGCCGACGGCTCCGACAACTGCCCAGCGACGGCCAACGCCGAACAGGCCAACGCCGACGGCGACGCCCAGGGCGATGCATGCGACTCCGACGACGACAACGACGGCGTCGACGACTCGAAGGACAACTGCCGCATCGTGGGCAACGCGAACCAGGCCGACGCGAACGGGAACGGAGCGGGCGATGCCTGCGACGACGACCGCGACGGCGACACGATCGCCAACGGCAACGACAACTGCCCGACGGTGGCCAACACCGACCAGGCCAACAGCGACGCCGATCCGGAGGGCAACGCGTGTGACCCCGACGACGACAACGACGGCGCACTCGACGAGTCCGACGACTTCCCGACCGACCCGGCGCGCCAGACGAAGGTCCCGCTCGGGACGAACGGCGACGACCTGATCAACGGGTCCTCGCTCGACGACACGATCTGCGGCCTCGGCGGCGACGACATCATCAACGGCCTCCAGGGCAACGACACGCTCTTCGGCGACGCATGTGACGCGCGCCAGAAGATCGGCTCCGCGCAGGTCGCGACGGCGGGCGACGACAAGCTCACCGGCGCCGAGGGCAACGACCTCCTCTTCGGCGGCGGCGCGAACGACAAGCTGAGCGGCGGCCTCGGCAACGACAGCCTGTTCGGCGGCGCGGGCAACGACCGCCTGAGCGGCGACGACGGGGCCGACATCCTGCTCGGCGACGACGGCAAGGACGTGCTCTCAGGCGGCTCCGGCAACGACAACCTCCAGGGCGGCGCCGGGAACGACAACATGAACGGCGGCCAGGGCAAGAACACGTTCGTCGGCGGCTCGGGCAACGACATCATCAACGCGGTGAACGGCCGCAAGGACACGATCGACTGCGGCAAGGGCCGCGACAAGCTGCGCGCGGACCGAAACGACAAGATCCGGCGCGGCTGCGAGCGGATCATCAAGGCGAAGGGCTAGCCTGGCCCTCCGCCCGTGACCCTCGTACGACTCGCATACCTGCGCCGGCGCACGCTGGCGGTGCTGCTGGCCTTCGCCACGCTCGCATGCGTGTTCGCGTGCGTGGGCCAAGCCCAGGCGGCCACCCGGGCCAGCCGCAGCGACCGCGACGCCGACGGGATGCGCGACGCCTGGGAGCGCCAGCACGGCCTCAACCCGCGCAGCTCCCGCGACCGCAAGCGCGATCCCGACCAGGACCACGTGCGCAACTTCGACGAGTTCCGCCAGGGCTGCGACCCGCAGGCGGCCGACAGCGACCGCGACGGCATGGACGATCGCTTCGAGGTCCGCTACGGCTTCGACTGCGCGCGCCGCGGCGACCAGACGCTGGACGTCGACGGCGACGGGCTCTCCAACCGTCGCGAGAACGACCTCGGCACCGATCCCACCGCCTCCGACACGGACGGCGACGGGCTCTCCGACTCCGACGAGGTGCGCGCGGGGAGCAACCCGGTGCGTGGCGACAGCGACCGCGACGGCGACCTCGACGGCGCCGACAACTGCCTGCTCGTCTCGAACGCCGACCAGGCCGACCGCGACGGCGACGGCCAGGGCGACGCCTGCACGCCCGACGCCGACAACGACGGCGTCGCCGATCCCCGCGACAACTGCCGCACCACGGCGAACCCGGACCAGCGCAACGCGGACGGACGCGCCGACGGCGGCGACGCGTGCGATCCCGACGACGACGACGACGGCACCGCCGACGGCTCCGACAACTGCCCCACGGCAGCCGGGCCGCAGACCGACACGGACGGGGACGGCAAGGGCAATCCCTGCGACGAGGACGACGACGGCGACGGGCTGAGCGACGCCGACGAGGCCGCACGC